>JAKPAM010000136.1 GCA_029779435.1 Pseudomonadota bacterium
CTGCCCCAGGCATTGCTCGCGATCGTCGGCGGTTCGGTCATCGGAGCGGGGCTGTTGGCCTGGACGGCCCGCATCGGCTGCGACAGCGGCCTGACCAGCGCCGGCCTGATGCACGCGACCTACGGCAGCGCGTTCGCCCGCCTGCCGATCGTGCTGAACATCGTTCAACTGATCGGCTGGACCACGTTCGAACTCGTCGTGATGCGCGACAGCAGTGTCGCGATCGCGCGGCAGGCGGGCTGGCTCGCCGCCGACGGTTGGACGATCGCGATGACGGTCTTCTGGGGAGCGGTCATCGTCGCATTGCTCAGCGGATCGATGACCCGGCTCGTGCGACGGCTGATCAGCCGTGCCGTGCTGCCGCTGGTCGTGCTCTCGCTGCTGTGGCTGAGCTGGCACTTCATCGACCGCGCGCAGCAGATCGGCCTGTCGACGTTGTGGGAGCGCCCCGGCCAGGGCGGCCTCGGTGTGCTGCCCGCGCTGGACCTCGTCATCGCGATGCCGGTGTCGTGGTTGCCGCTGGTCGCTGATTTCGCGCGCCACGGCCGGCGGCCCGGCGAGGCGCTGACCGGGACGTGGACCGGCTACGCGGTCGCCAACATCTGGTGCTACCTGCTCGGCGTGATGGTCGCGCTGACGCTGCCCAGCGCCGACCTGGTCAATGCGCTGCTGCTCGCCCAGGGCGGCCTGATCGCGCTGAGCCTGCTGCTGATCGACGAAGTCGACAACGCGTACGGCGATGCCTATTCGGGCTCGGTCAGCGCCCACAGCCTGCAGCCGCGCTGGAGCATCCGGCGCTGGGGGATCGCGCTGGCCGCCGCATGCACGGTGCTGGCGTTGTTCCTGCCGATGCACAGCCTCGAACCGTTCCTGCTGACGCTCAGCTCGGTGTTCGTGCCGCTGTACGGCGTGATCCTGGGCCGGCTCGGCTTCGGTGGGGACGCGCGGCAGCGGCTGGCCCGCCCGCGGCGCGTCGATCCGTCGGCGGTCGCGATCTGGGTCGCCGGCATCGCGCTGTACCATTTGACCGCCCGCTGGGCCCCCGACTGGGGATCGGCCCTGCCGACGCTGGCCGTCACCTTCGTGCTGGCCAGCCTGTTCCGCTCGCCGGCCGGGCGCGCGGGCGTCGTCGCCGCGCGATGACGCGCGTCTGACGCGATCCGCGCGAATCGCGCGGCGCCGGGCCCTTCGCCTCTTTCGCCTCTTTCGCCTCTTTCGCCTCTTTCGCCTCTTTCGCCTCTTTCGCCTCTTTCGCCCCTTCGCCCCTTCGCCCCTTCGCGGCCCCTGCCCGCCACGCCATCGCGCGCCGTGTACACCATTACGCAGCTTGCCGCGTTCACCCCGGACGAGTCCGCGGCATCGACGCTGCCGAGATGCCCGCGGTCCGGCACAATGGGATCGCCGTCCCGCGACGCGATCCGCCGGGCTCCCTGTCGGCATACCGTCGCATCGACGACGAAAAATCCACGCTTCATGCTCTACCCTGGAGATCCGCCGAACCCACGCGCCGACGCTGCGGCGCCGTGCGGAGTCGGCGCTCCCGCCCTGCAAGGACCGTTGTGAGCGTCACCCACTCCTCCCCGCCCTCCGCCTCCCTTCCCTTCCTGCCGTTCGCTCAACCCGAGTTCGATGAATCGACGATCAGCGGCGTGGCCGATGTGCTACGCAGCCGCTGGGTCGCCAGCGGACCGTGGGTCCAGCGCTTCGAAGCCGACCTGTCCGCGCGCCACGGCGGCCGTCCCGTCCGCGTGATGAACTCGGCGACCGCGGCGCTGGAGATCGCGCTGCGGATCGCCGGCGTCGGCCCCGGCGACGAGGTCGTCACGTCGGCGATGAGCTTCTTCGCGGCCGTCAACATGACCGAGCGCGTCGGTGCCACGCCGGTGTTCGTCGACTGCGATCTGTCCACCCGCAACATCGACCTGGACCAGGTCGAGCGCGCGATCACGCCACGCACCCGCGCGCTGCTGCCGACGCACTTCGCCGGGCTGGCCTGCGACATGGACCGGCTGTACGACATCGCGCGCCGCCACGGCCTGCGCGTGATCGAGGACGCCGCGCTGGCGATCGGCTCGTCCTGGCGCGGCCGGCCGATCGGCAGCTTCGGCGACCTGGTCTGCTTCAGCTTCCACCCGAACAAGAACATCACGTCGATCGAGGGCGGCGCGCTGGTCGTCAACGACGACACCGAGGCGCGCATGGCCGAGCGCTGGCGTTTCCATGGCATCCAGCGGCTGCCCGATGGCACCCGCGACGTCACCGAGGCCGGCGGCAAGTTCAACCTCCCCGACGTCAATGCCCGCGTCGGCGTCGACCAGCTCGCCCGGCTCGACGCGTTCAACGCGCGCCGCCGCGAACTGGTCGGCCGCTACTTCGAACGCTGGCGCGCCGAGCCCACCGCGCTGCTGCCGCTCCGCGGCCATGCGGGTGACGAGGCGGGCCACTCGTGGAACATGTTCGCGCCGTTGCTGCCGCTCGATGCGTTGACGATCACCCGCCAGCAGTTCATGGCGGCGATGCACGAGCGGGGCATCGGCACCGGCATGTCGTACGAGCCGCTGCACCTGACGCAGCTCGCGCGAGCGCGCTGGGGCGGCCGCGAAGGCCAGCACCCGAACGCCGAGCGGATCGGCCGCGAAACGGTGACGCTGCCGCTGTTCACGACAATGCGCATCGAGGACGTCGATCGCGTCTGCGACGCCGTCGCCGACGTCTTCGCCGGAGCGCGGCGATGAACGAGCCGATGCCTCCGCGACCGATGCGGCCGGCGCCGCCCTCGCCCGGCTCAACGGGCGACCCTGACCAGGGCTCGATGGGCGCCCCTGACCACGGCTCGACAGGCGTCCCCGAGCACGGCTCGACGGGCATCCCCGACTACGGCTCGCGCGATGCCCGGCCCGGCCATCGCATCCGTGCAGGCCGAGACGCGCGAACGGGTCGCGATCGCCGAACCGGCGGGCCGGCGCCCGAGTTGTCGGTCGTCATCCCCGTGTTCAACGAGGAAGCGGTGCTGCCGCTGCTGTTCGAACGGCTGTATCCGGCGCTCGACGCGCTGGGTGTGACGTACGAGATCGTGTTCATCAACGACGGCAGCCGCGACCGTTCGGCCGCGCTGCTGTCCGATGCATGGCGCGCGCGTCCCGATGTCACGCGCGTCGTGCTGTTCCACGCCAACTTCGGCCAGCACGCGGCGATCATGGCCGGTTTCTCGTACGTCCGCGGCACGCGCATCGTCACGCTCGATGCCGACCTGCAGAATCCGCCCGAGGAAATCGCGCCGCTGCTGGCCAAGATGCGCGAGGGGCACGACTACGTCGGCACGATCCGCGCGTCGCGCAACGACTCGTGGTGGCGCAACGTCGCGTCGCGGCTGGCCAACCGGCTGCGCGAGCGCACGACGCGCATCAAGATGACCGACCAGGGCTGCATGCTGCGCGCATACAGCCGCCCCATCGTCGACGCGATCGTGCAGTCGCGCGAGATCTCGACCTTCATCCCGGCGCTGGCCTACACGTTCGCGCACAACCCGGTCGAGATCACGGTCGCGTTCGACGAACGCGCGGCGGGCACATCCAAGTACTCGATGTCCAAGCTGCTGCGGCTGAACTTCGACCTGCTGACCGCGTTCTCGACCGTGCCGCTGCAGTGGTTCTCGCTGCTGGGCATGGCGACCTCGTTCGGCGCGATCGTGTTCTACGTGGCGCTGCTGACCAAGCGCGTGCTGGCCGGCGACCTCGAAGGCGGACTGATGGCGCTGTTCGACCGCGATGTGCTGGCGTTCATCCTGCTGGGCATGGTGCTGTTCGGCATCGGCCTGCTCGGCGAATACATCGGCCGCATCTACCAGCAGGTACGCGACCGGCCGCGCTACCTCGTTCAAGCCGTGCTCGAAGGCGAGCCCCGGCGCGACGACGGTCCCAGGCCGACCGGTGGAGACGTCGCATGACCGCGCACGCCATTCCGGGCACGCCATCGAGCCTCGCCTCCGTTTCAAGCCTTGCCACGGCCACGACGCCCCCCCCGTCACGCGGTGCCCGCGCCGTCGTGTTCGCGTACCACAGCGTCGGCGTGCGCTGCATGAAGGTGCTGCTGGCCGGCGGCGTCGACGTCGCGCTGGTGGTCACGCACGACGACGCGCCCGGCGAGAATATCTGGTTCGCCAGCGTCCGGCAGACCGCCGACAGCTACGGCATCCCGGTCACGGTCGTCGACGACCCGAACAGCGAGGCGTTCCGGCAGCGCATCGCGGCGCTGGCGCCGGATTTCCTGTTCTCGTTCTATTACCGGCAGATGCTCGGCACCCCGCTGCTGGCGATCGCGCCGCGCGGCGCGTTGAACCTGCACGGCTCGCTGCTGCCCAGATACCGCGGCCGCGTGCCCGTCAACTGGGCCGTGCTGCATGGCGAGACGCGTACCGGCGCGACGCTGCACTACATGGTGGCCAAGCCCGATGCGGGCGACATCGTCGCGCAGTCCGAGGTACCGATCCTGCCCGACGACACCGCGGGCGAGGTGTTCGACAAGGTGCTGGTGGCCGCCGAGCTGACGCTGTGGCGCGCGCTGCCCGGCCTGCTCGACGGCACGGCCCCGCGCGTGCCGCAGGACCTGGCGGCCGGCAGCTACTTCGGCGGCCGCCGACCCGAGGACGGTCGCATCGACTGGACGCAACCGGCGCAACGGATCCACGACCTGGTCCGCGCCGTCGCGCCCCCTTACCCGGGCGCCTGGACGGACGTCGGCGGCACGCGGCTGCACGTGCTCGAATCGCGTCGCCTGCCCGCGGAAGGCGCCATGACACCGGGCACGCCCATGCTGCGCTTCGACGGCGGCCGGTTGATCGCCCGCTGCGGCGACGGGCGCGAGCTGTGGCTGCGGCGCGCGCGGATCGATGCCGGCCCGGCGGCAGGCGATGGTGTGCCCCACGCCGCTCCCGTCAGCCCGCCCCCGGCGCCGGCCAGCGACGCCCCGGGCGACCTCGCGATCACCGATTCCGCAACCATCGCCTATCGGCTCGGCCTGCCTCGCGCCCCGACCTGAGGCTCGTTCACGCTCCCCGCCGGCAGCCCCGGACCGGAACACCCCCACGCGCTTTCAATACGGATTCCCGATGAAAAAAGTTCTCATCCTCGGCGTCAATGGCTTCATCGGCCATCACCTGTCGAACCAGATCCTGCAGTCGACCGACTGGCAGGTCTACGGCATGGACATGGCCTCGGACCGCGTCGACCCGCTGCTGACGCACCCGCGCTTCAATTTCTTCGAAGGCGACATCACGATCAACCGCGAGTGGATCGAGTACCACGTGAAGAAATGCGACGTCGTGCTGCCGCTGGTGGCGATCGCGACGCCGGCCACCTACGTGCAGCAGCCGCTGAAGGTCTTCGAACTCGACTTCGAGGCCAATCTGCCGATCGTGCGTGCCTGCGTGCGATACGGCAAGCGGCTGATCTTTCCGTCGACGTCCGAGGTCTATGGCATGTCGCGCGACGCGCAGTTCGACCCCGACGCCTCGGACCTGGTGCTCGGCCCGATCAACAAGCCGCGCTGGATCTATTCCTGCGCCAAGCAGTTGATGGACCGCGTGATCTGGGGCTATGGCATGGAAGGGCTGGACTTCACGCTGTTCCGCCCGTTCAACTGGATCGGCGCCGGCCTCGATTCGATCAACACGCCCAAGGAAGGCAGTTCGCGCGTGGTCACCCAGTTCCTCGGCCACATCGTGCGCGGCGAGCCGATCCAGCTCGTCGACGGCGGCGCGCAGCGACGTTCGTTCACGTACGTCAGCGACGGCATCGACGCGCTGATGCGCATCATCGCCAACGTCGACGGCGTGGCCACCGGCAAGATCTACAATATCGGCAACCCCGGCAACGACCTGTCGGTACGCGACCTGGCCGAGCGCATGCTGCAGATCGCCGCCGAGTACCCGGAATACCGCGATTCGGCCGCGCGCACGCGGCTGGTCGACACCACGTCGGGCGCCTACTACGGCAACGGCTACCAGGACGTCACGCACCGCGTGCCCAAGATCGACAACACCCGCGCCGACCTGGGCTGGGAGCCGAAGGTGGCGTTCGACGACGCGCTGCGCCGGATCTTCGATGCCTATCGCGGACAGATCAAGGCGGCCCGCGCGCTGATGGATTGACGGTGGCACCCCAGCAAGACAAACGACTGCTCGCGCTGAAGATCGACGTCGACACGCTGCGCGGCACGCTCGAAGGCGTGCCCAGGCTGGTCGACGCGATGCGTCGCCGCGGCGCTGGCGGCACGTTCCTGTTCAGCCTGGGCCCCGACCATACCGGCTGGGCACTCAAGCGCGCGCTGCGCCCGGGCTTCCTGTCCAAGGTATCGCGCACGTCGGTCGTCGAGCACTACGGCGTGCGGACGCTGCTGTACGGCGTGCTGCTGCCGGGGCCGGACATCGGGCGGCGCGCGGCCGCCACGATGCGCGCCACCGCCGATGCGGGCTTCGAATGCGGGATCCACGCATGGGATCACGTCAAGTGGCACGACGGCGTGCGCCACGCCGACGCCGCGTGGACCCGGCGCGAATGGCTGGCGGCGGTCGACCGCTTCGCGCAAGTCTTCGGCCATCGGCCGGTCACGACCGGCGCGGCCGGCTGGCAGGTCAACGAGCACGCTGTCCGGCTGCAGCAGGACAGCGGCATCCGCTACGCGTCCGACGGGCGCGGCCCGCGTCCCTATCGCCTGCGGATCGACGGCAAGCCGTTCGGCCCGCCCCAATACCCGACGACGCTGCCGACGCTCGACGAGTTGATCGGCCTGGACGGATGGGAAGCAGGCAACGTGCACGAACCCCTGCTGGCGCTGACCGCGCGCGCGATGCGCGGCGAAGAGCTGGCGTCACGGACACCACCGGCGGCACCACTGCCGCAGGTGTTCACGCTGCACGCCGAACTCGAGGGCCAGAAGCTGCTGCCGGTCTACGAGCGTCTGCTCGATGGCTGGCTCGCGCAGGGTTGGACGTTGTGCAGCCTGGGCGACGTCCATGCGCAATGGGGCGACCAGCCGATGCCCACGCAGCCGCTGCGCTGGGGCGAGGTGCCCGGGCGCTCGGGCGAGCTGCTGGTCTCGGCATGACCAGGCCCGCGGCGGAGGCTCGATCGGCATGACGGCAGGTCCTGATCCGCGCGTCACCGTCGTCGGCGCCGGCATCATCGGCGTCTGCGTGGCCTACGAGCTGCAGCGCCGCGGCGCGCGGGTCACGCTGATCGAACGCGACGAGCCCGGACGAGGCGCCAGCTACGGCAACTCGGGCGCGATCAGCGAAGGCTCGGTGATGCCGCTGGCCACGCCATCGGTGATCGCCAAGGCGCCGGGCATGCTGCTCGATCCCCGAAGCCCGTTGCACGTCCCGCTCGGCTACCTGTTCCGCGCGCTGCCGTGGCTGGCGCGATTCGCCGCGGCGGCGCGCGCCAGCGAGATCGAGCGGATCTCGCGCGCGCTGCATGCGCTGCACCAGCAGGCCGTCGAGCACCACCTGGCGCTGGCCGCCGACATCGGCGCGGCCGAGCTGGTCGTGCGCCGCGGGCATCTGCACCTGTACCCGGACGCGGCGGCGCTGGCCGCCGACCAGGCGTCGTGGGATCTGCGGCAGCGGTTCGGCATCGCGTTCGAGCGGCTCGACCGAGCCGGCGTCGAAGCGCTCGAACCGGCGATCGCGCCGCGCTACCAGGTCGGCATGTTCCTTCGCGATCACGCGATGGTCGTCAATCCGCTGCGCTACGTGCACAAGATCGCCGAAGCGTTCGAGGAACGCGGCGGCTGCCTCGTGCGCGACGAGGTTCGCGCGATCCGCCCGCGCCCGGCCGGCGGCGGCTGGCAGATCAGCACCGCCGCCGCGCAGCGCGACGCCGACCATGTGGTGCTGGCGGCCGGCGTGTGGTCGACGACGCTGCTCGCGCCGCTGGGACTGTTCTACCCGCTCGAAAGCCAGCGCGGCTACCACACGATGTTCCTCGGCGTGCCCGCGCCGGTCTCCCGCACCGTCGTGCTGACCGACCACAAGATCTTCGCGACGCCGATGGAAGAAGGTTTGCGCGCCGGCGGCATGGTCGACATCGCCGGCCTCAAGCGCCCTCCCGACATGCGTCGCGCGGCGTGGATCGCGGGCCTCGCGCGCGAATCGATCCGGGGCCTGGACGGCGCGGTCGAACGCGTCTGGATGGGCCACCGGCCGTGCTTTCCCGATACGCTGCCGCGCGTGGGCGCGGCGCCGAAGCTGCCCGGCCTGTGGTTGGCGTTCGGCCACGGGCACCTGGGCTTGACGGACTCGGCCAACACCGCGCGGCAGATCGCCGCCGAACTGCTGGCGCAGCGCTGAACCGTTAGGCACAATGCGGAAGCCCGTTCTCACGCGATCGAGTCCATGAAGCGAGTCGTTTTCAACCAGAAAGGCGGCGTCGGCAAATCGACGATCGCCGTCAACCTCGCCGCGATCGCGGCCTCGCGCGGCAAGCGCACGCTGCTGATCGATCTGGACGCGCAGTGCAACGCGACCCAGTACGTGCTCGGCGACGAGCCGATCCAGCCCCGGCACTCGGTCGCCGAGTTCTTCGAGCAGAGCCTGACCTACCGCTTCTCGAAGCTGGACGTCGACGACTTCGTCCGCAACACGCCGTGGCCCAACCTGGACCTGATGCCCGGCAGCCCGGCGCTGGCCGACCTGCACACCAAGCTCGAATCACGGTCCAAGTTCAAGACGCTGGCCAAGGCCCTCGACGAACTGTCGCGCTACGAGGAGATCGTCATCGATACGCCGCCGGCGCTGAACTTCTACACCCGGTCGGCACTGATCGCCGCCGATGGCTGCGTGATCCCGTTCGATTGCGATGACTTCTCGCGCCAGGCGCTGTACAACCTGCTCGATTCGGTCGAAGAGATCCGCGACGACCACAACGAGCGGCTGCGCATCGAAGGCATCCTGGTCAACCAGTTCCTGCCGCGCGCGAGCCAGCCGACACGCATCGTCCAGGCGCTGATCGACGAAGGACTGCCGGTGCTCGACGCCAAGCTGTCGGCCTCGGTCAAGATCCGCGAGTCGCACGACGCGTCCAAGCCGATGATCGCCTTCGCACCCAACCATAAGCTGACCGAGGAGTTCATCGCGGTGTACGACGAACTCGAACGCAACGCGGCGCGCGCGAAGAAAGCCGGCAAGCACTGATCCGGCTCGGATTACCCTCTGGCCGGCCCCGCGGCCGGCACCCCGCTCGCCGGCTCAGTC
Organism: Pseudomonadota bacterium; assembly: GCA_029779435.1. Classification (GTDB taxonomy): domain Bacteria; phylum Pseudomonadota; class Gammaproteobacteria; order Burkholderiales; family Burkholderiaceae_E; genus JAKPAM01. The sequence continues at coordinate 9,251 of JAKPAM010000136.1, forward strand.
CCTGACCTCGTCGTACCGCACGACGCGCCCATCGTCATCGACGACTTCCAGCCGCACCTTGAACCCCCACAGTCTCTGCAGATGGCGCAGCACCTCGTGGCGCTCGTCGGTCAACGGCCTGTTGCGATGCAACTGGTGCCGCAACGTCAGGCTGCGATCGCCGTCGCGCGCGAAGTCGATCACCTGGATGTCCGGCAGCAGGTTGTCGCGGTTGTATTGCTGCGCCAGCAGCTTGCGCACGCGCCGGTAGCCGTCCTCGTTGTGGATGCTGTCGATGTGCAGCGTTTCGTCATGCTCGTGGTCGGCCACCGCGAACAGGCGGAACTCGCGGATCAGGCGCGGCGACAGGTACTGGCCGATGAACGATTCGTCCTTGTAGTTGCGCATCGCGAAGTCCAGCACCTTCAGCCAGTCGCCGCCCGCGATGTCGGGGAACCAGTGGCGGTCCTCGGCGGTCGGATGCTCGCAGATCCGACGCAGGTCGCTCATCATCGCGAACCCCAGCGCGTACGGATTGATGCCGCCGTAGCCGCGCTCGTCGAACCCGCGCTGCGTGACGACGTTGGTATGCGATGCCAGCACCTCGAGCATGAACCCGTCGTCGACGAGCCCCTTGTCGTACATGCGGTTCAGGATCGTGTAGTGCCAGAACGTGGCCCAGCCCTCGTTCATCACCTTGGTCTGGCTTTGCGGATAGAAGTACTGCGCGATCTTGCGCACGATGCGCGCCAGCTCGCGCTGCCACGGCGCCAGCTTGGGCGCGTACTTCTCGACGAAGTACAGCAGGTTCTCCTGCGGCTCTTCGGGGAAGCGCCGCGCGCCGGCCTCGCCATCATCGCGCCGCCGCGTCGGCACCGTGCGCCAGATCTCGTCGTACTGCTTCCACGCGTACGCCTCGCGCTCGCGCATGCGCGCCATCTCCTCGCTCGCCGACAGCGGACGCGGATGCCGGTAGCGGCTGACGCCGAAGTCCATCAGCGCGTGGCACGCGTCGAGCGTCTCTTCGACCGCCGACAGCCCGTAGCGTTCCTCGCACTCGAACACGTACTTCCGGGCGAACACCATGTAGTCGATGATCGCGTCCGCGTTCGTCCACTGCTTGAACAGGTAATTGCCCTTGAAGAACGAGTTGTGCCCATAGCTGGCATGCGCGATCACCAGCGCCTGCAACGGCATCGAGTTCTCTTCCATCAGGTAGGCGATGCACGGATCGGAGTTGATCACGATCTCGTAGGCCAACCCGCGCGCGCCCTTGCGGTACGCGTGCTCGTTGCGGATGAACTCCTTGCCGAAGCTCCAGTGCGGGTAGCCGATCGGCAGGCCCACCGACGCATAAGCGTCGAGCATCTGCTCGCTATTGATGACCTCGATCTGGTTCGGATAGCAGTCCAGGCCGAACTCGCCGACGGCGATCTCGCGGATCGCCGCGTCGTACTCGGTAATCAGGTCGAACGTCCATTCCGGCCCTTGCGAGATCGGCTTGGAGGCCCGCGCGCCGGGGCCGCCGGCGGTCGCCGGCAACGGCGCATCCGACAGGGCGATGACGGTGGTCGGGTTCTCGGTCATGGCGTTTCTCCGGCGATCGTTCAAGGCGAGCCGACGGCGGCCGCCTTGCTGAACAGACCGCGAAACACGGGATAGATGTCGCGGCGATCGGAAACCTCGCGCATCGCGAAGTGCCCCGCCTCGATCCGCCGGTAGGCGGCAGATAGCGTCGACAGCCGCGAACGCTCGTCGATCGCCTCGATATAAGCGAAGTAGCGCAGCAACGGCAGCAACTGGTCCTGCAGGAAGCCGCGGCTCTTCTCGGGGTCGGCGCCGAACGCGTCGCCGTCCGAGGCCTGCGCGCCGTAGATGTTCCACAGGTTCGACGGATAACGCTTCTCGATGATCTCGTGCATCAGGTGCAGCGCCGACAGCACGATCGTGCCGCCGGTCTTCGGGTCATGGAAGAAGCGCTCCTCGTCGACCTCCTCGGCATCGTCGGTATGGCGGATGAACACGACCTCGACCCGCTCGTACTTGCGCGACAGGAACAGGTACAGCAGCGTGAAGAAGCGCTTGGCCAGGTCCTTCTTGTTCTCGTCCATCGACGCCGACACGTCCATCAGGCAGAACATCACCGCCTGGCTCATCGGCTGCGCGACCTGGACGCGGTGCCGATAGCGCAGGTCGATCTCGTCGAGGAACGGCACGCGCGCGATGCGCTTGCGCAGCTCGGCGATCTCGAGGTCCACCGCTTCGCGGTCGACGTCGGCGCGCGCTTCGATCCGGTCGCCCGGCCGATCGTCGGCGTCGTCCCCGGCCCCTTCGATGGCGCCGTCATGGATCCGCGCGTCGATTCGCTCGTCGATGCCGGATTCGGCCCCGTGTTCGATCTCGTCATCGCCCCCGCCGGCGACCAGCGCCTCGAGCTGCTCGAGCCGATTGCGCGACGCCGATGTCAACGCGATCCGCCGCCCCATCGCGTTGCGCAGCGAGCGCGCCACCGACAGATTCACCGGCGAGCCCTGCGGCGTGTAGCCGGCCCGCTGCCATTTGTATTCACGGATGTCGCCGACCTGCGTGCGCTCCATGTTGGGCAGCTCGAGGTCGTCGAAGAAGATCTCCATGAACTCCTCGCGCGACAGCGTGAACGTGAAGCCGTCCTCGCCGTCGCCCTGGCCGCCCTCGTTGCCCTGGCCATCGCCTTCGCCGCCGCCCTCGGGCCGCTTGATCTTGTCGCCGGGCATGAACTTGCGGTTGCCCGGATGGACCATTTCACGGTCGCCGCCGGCGCCCTGGCGGAAACTGGGCTCGGAGATGTCCTTGACGGGAATCTTGACCTGCCCGCCGCGCTCCATGTCCTTGATCGAGCGGTCGGCGACCATGTCGCTGACGGCCCGCTGGATATGCGCCTTGTAGCGGCGGATGAAGCGCTCGCGATTGACCGCGCTCTTGTTGCGATCGTTGAGTCGTCGATCGATGATGACTGACATTTTCGCCACCTGCCCGCTGGGGGCCGTTCGATCCGGATCGGTCGGAGGGTGCCGGCGCCAGCCCCGCGCCACCGCGTCCGGCGACAGCCGCCGCCGGATCGTCCCGGCGGCTGCCGCCCCGCGCTCAGGCGAGCGCGCCCGCGGTCACCGCGAAGGCCGGCGCCGCATACGGGCGCCCGCCGGTCACTGCGACTTGCGCACCCGCAGGTACCACTCGCACAACAGCCGAACCTGCTTCTCGGTATAACCCTTCTCGACCATCCGTGCAACGAAGCTCTCGTGCTTGTTCCGGTCTTCGGCCGACGCCTTCGCGTTGAACGAGATTACCGGCAGCAGCTCCTCGGTGTTCGAGAACATCTTCTTCTCGATCACCTCGCGCAGCTTCTCGTAGCTGGTCCACGCCGGGTTCTTGCCGCCATGGTTGGCCCGCGCCCGCAGCACGAAATTGACGATCTCGTTGCGGAAGTCCTTCGGATTCGCGATGCCGGCCGGCTTCTCGATCTTCTCGAGCTCGGCGTTCAACTGCGAGCGGTCGAAGCTCTCGCCGGTCTCAGGATCGCGATAGTCCTCGTCCTGGATCCAGTAATCGGCGTAGGTCACGTACCGGTCGAAGATGTTCTGGCCATACTCGGAGTACGACTCCAGGTAAGCGGTCTGGATCTCCTTGCCGATGAACTCCGCGTAGCGCGGCGCCAGGTAACCCTTGATGAAGTCCAGGTACCGGCGCTGCGATTCCTCGGGCAACTGCTCGCGCAGCAGCCGCTGTTCGAGCACGTACATCAGGTGCACCGGATTGGCGGCGATCTCGGTCTGGTCATAGTTGAACACCGCCGACAGCACCTTGTAGGCGAAGCGCGTCGACATGCCGTTCATGCCTTCGTCGATGCCCGCGAAGTCGCGATACTCCTGAACCGTCTTGGCGTTCGGCTCGATGTCCTTCAGGCTCTCGCCGTCGTAGACGCGCATCTTCGCGTAGACGCTCGAATTCTCGGGCTCCTTGATCCGCGAAAGCACCGAGAACTGCGCCATCATCTCCAGCGTGCCCGGCGCGCAGGGCGCGGCCGCCAGCGAGCTGTTGCGCAGCAGCTTGCGGTAGATCTTGACCTCTTCCGACACCTGCAGGCAGTACGGCACCTTGACGATGTAGACGCGATCCAGGAACGCTTCGTTGTTGCGATTGTTCCGGAAAGCTTGCCATTCGCTCTCGTTCGAGTGCGCCAGGATGACGCCCTGATACGGAATCGCCGAGAAACCTTCGGTGCCCTTGAAGTTGCCTTCCTGCGTGGCCGTCAACAGCGGATGCAGCATCTTGATCGGCGCCTTGAACATCTCCACGAATTCAAGGAGGCCCTGATTGGTCAGGCACAGACCGCCGGAATAGCTGTACGCGTCCGGGTCATCCTGCGACAGCGTCTCGAGCTTGCGGATGTCGACCTTGCCGACCAGCGAGCTGATGTCCTGGTTGTTCTCGTCGCCCGGTTCGGTCTTCGAAATGCCGACCTGCTTGAGCACCGACGGCTGGATCCGCACGACCTTGAACTTCGTGATGTCGCCGTCAAACTCGCGCAGCCGCTTGACCGCCCACGGGCTCATGATGCCGGTCAGGTAGCGGTGCGGTATGCCGTATTCCTTCTCGAGCGTCTGCCCGTCGCGCTCGGGATGGAACAGGCCCAGCGGCGATTCGTTGACCGGCGAGCCTTTGAGCGCGTAGATCGGAAAAACTTCCATCAGCGACTTCAGGCGTTCGGCGATCGACGACTTGCCGCCGCCGACCGGCCCCAGCAGATACAGCACCTGCTTGCGTTCTTCCAGGCCCTGCGCCGCGTGCTTGAAGTAAGCGACGATCTGCGCGATCGCTTCCTCCATGCCGTAGAACTCGGCGAACGCCGGATAGCGGCGGATCACCCGGTTGGAGAACAACCGGGACAGCCGCGAATCATTGCGGGTATCGATGATTTCCGGCTCGCCGATGGCGGCGAGCATGCGTTCGGCGGCGCTGGCATAAGCGAGAGGATCGTTCTTGCACAGCTCGAGGTAATCGAGCAGCGACATTTCCTCGTCGCGTGCCTTGACGTACTGTTCCCGATACGTATCGAAGAGATTCATGACAGTCCTCCGTAAAGCTGGCTCATGAAAACTCGGAGAATCAGTTGCCGTGTCGATCGACGCCTCTCGAGCCCACATTCGAGTCGCCGTTCCCACCGCCGTTGATTCCGCCGCGATGCTCTGCTCATGAGCCGAAAACCGCAGCGCTGTTGTACAGACGATGACCGCATTGGGCGCAGTGGTCAACAGATCGGGTTTCGACACAACACGTCGCGCCATCCATCACGCAACTCTCGCGTTGCTTCATCCATTCGATCGTCGTTATGCCCACTGCCCGCCTAACCATCCCGCTGCACCGAGTTGAATAGTTGCGACCCTGTTCACTGAGCACGCATCGTGCCAGCCGCATCCACGCGAGGACTCGCGAACGACCGGCGATCCTTCGTTATCGACCGTTGATCGCCGCGTGGTGGAAACGATCGGCGGTCGACCGCGAGCGACCGGCGCCCACGTCCCGTATCGGCATCGGCTGACGCACGCGCGAGGCGTTCCGTCCGAAGCTTTGGCGTTTTCCGGCGACGCGCGATGCCGGCGGCCGAAAATGCCGATGTCCAATCGCGTCGCATCCTGCCCAAACGCGGCAATCACCGCCGCCCCCTCCCGCGACCCGCATCGCTCGAACAGGCGATAATGCGAGTTTGTCCCCACCTTCTTTCCGCCGGAATCCTCAGTGGCCCAATACGTATTCACGATGAACCGGGTGAGCAAGACCGTTCCCCCGAAACGTCAGATCCTCAAGGACGTCTCGCTGTCCTTCTTTCCGGGCGCCAAGATCGGCGTGCTGGGCCTGAACGGCGCCGGCAAGTCGACGCTGCTCAAGATCATGGCCGGCGTCGACAAGGACATCGAAGGCGAAGCGACGCCGATGCCCGACATCAAGATCGGCTACCTGGCGCAGGAGCCGCATCTGGACCCCGCCAAGACGGTACGCGAAGAAGTCGAGGCCGGCGTCGGCGACGTCATCCACGCGCAGCAGAAGCTCGACGAGATCTACGCCGCATATGCCGAACCCGATGCCGACTTCGACGCGCTCGCGGCCGAGCAAGCCAAATACGAAGCGATCCTGGCGACCACCGGCACCGACGTCGAACGCCAGCTCGAAGTGGCGGCCGACGCGCTGCGGCTGCCGCCGTGGGATGCGGTGATCGGCAAGCTGTCCGGTGGCGAGAAGCGCCGCGTCGCGCTGTGCCAGTTGCTGCTGTCCAAGCCCGACATGCTGCTGCTCGACGAGCCGACCAACCACCTGGATGCCGAGAGCGTCGACTGGCTCGAGACCTTCCTGTCCAAGTTCCCAGGCACTGTCGTCGCCGTCACGCACGATCGCTACTTCCTCGACAACGCGGCCGAGTGGATCCTGGAACTGGACCGCGGCCAGGGCATCCCCTGGCGCGGCAACTACAGCTCGTGGCTCGACCAGAAGAGCAACCGCCTCAAGCAGGAGGAAGCCACCGAGTCGGCGCGCCAGAAGACGATCAAGAAAGAGCTCGAATGGGTACGCCAGAACCCCAAGGGTCGGCAAGCCAAGAGCAAGGCGCGTCTGCAGCGCTTCGAGGAACTGTCGTCGCTCGATTACCAGCGCCGCAACGAGACGGCCGAGATCTTCATCCCGGTCGCCGAGCGGCTCGGCAATTCGGTCATCGAGTTCGACGGCGTCAGCAAGGGCTTCGGCGACCGGCTGCTGATCGACAACCTGAGCTTCACGATCCCGCCCGGCGCGATCGTCGGCATCATCGGCCCCAACGGCGCCGGCAAGTCCACGCTGTTCCGGATGATCGCCGGGCAGGACCAGCCGGACAAGGGCGAGGTCAAGGTCGGGCCCACCGTCAAGCTCGCGTACGTCGACCAGTCGCGCGACGCGCTCAACGGCGACAAGACCGTGTGGGAAGAGCTGTCGAACGGGCTGGACATCATGACGGTCGGCAACTTCGAGATGCAGTCGCGCGCGTACATCGGCCGCTTCAACTTCAAGGGGCCGGACCAGCAGAAGCTGGTCGGCAACCTGTCGGGCGGCGAGCGCGGCCGGCTGCACCTGGCCAAGACGCTGATCGCCGGCGGCAACGTGCTGCTGCTGGACGAACCGTCGAACGACCTGGACGTCGAGACGCTGCGCGCGCTCGAGGATGCGCTGCTCGAATTCGCCGGCTGCGTGCTGGTGATCTCGCACGATCGCTGGTTCCTCGACCGGATCGCCACGCACATCCTGGCGTGCGAGGGCGACTCGCAATGGGTGTTCTACAACGGCAACTACCAGGAATACGAAGCCGACAAGCGCCGCCGCCTCGGCGATGAGGCCGCCAAGCCCAAGCGCCTGCGCTACAAGGCGCTGCGCTGATTCCCGCGCGCGTGGGGGCATCCGACCGCCCCGCGCGCGCTACTCCCGGAGACGATCGATGGACCATTCGGACCAATACCCGGATAAATCCGACACATGGCTGCGCGGCTACGAAGCGCGCTCGCGCGCGCTGGGCAAGGACTACGTCGACAACGCACTGAACAATGCCGACGACCTGACGCGCGACCTGCAGGACTACCTGACCGAACACGCGTGGGGCGCCTCCTGGGCCCGCCCCGGCCTGGACTTCCGCACGCGCAGCATGCTGAACCTGGCGATGCTGACGGCGCTGAACCGTCCGCATGAACTCGAAGTGCACCTGCGCGGTGCGCTGCGCAACGGCGTGACGCGCGACGAGATCAAGGAGATCCTGCTGCACGCGGCCGTGTACTGCGGTGCACCCGCCGCGCTCGACAGCTTCCGCGTCGCGCGCAAGGTGCTGGCCGAGGCACCGGCGCCGTCGAAGGACTAGCGCCTCGCTGATCCAACGCGCGGCCCGGCACCCGGGCCCGCACGCGTCCCGGCCCGCGCGCCGCGCCCGCGCCCGCCGGCTCAGAACGCCGTGCGCACCGTCAACGAGAACGTCCGGGGGTCGCCCAGCGCCGAGGTGTTCGACCAGTACACCTTGTCCGCGATGTTCTGGACCATCAGGTTGAACGTCGTCGGATAGCCGCCGACGCGGGTCGTGTACCGCAAGCCCGCATCGAACAGCGTGTAGGCCGGCACCACGTCGGTATTCAGCGCGTTGTTGTATTTCTTGCCGGTGTAGTACGCCCCGCCCGACAGCGACAGTCCCGGCATGCCCGGGAACCGGTATTCGGCATAGACCTTCGCCATCCGGGCGGCGGCGCCGGTGGGCTTCTTGCCCTCCTGCGCCGGGTCCGACGCCTTCTCGACGCTCAGGTCCATCACCGTGCCGCCGGCGATCAGCGACAGGTTGTTCGTCACCCTGCCCGTGAAGGCGACCTCGATCCCCTGATGCACCTGCTTGCCGTCCTGCGACAGCGTCGGCAACGGCGTCGTGTTGATGATGAACTGGTTGGCCTTCTCGATCCGGAACAACGCGACGTTGATCAGCGCGCGCTCGTTCAGGCTGTACTTCCCACCCACCTCGTACTGCTTGCTGACGTACGGGTCGAGAATCTCGTTCTCGTTCAGGTAGGCGGTGCCGACGACGCTCCCCGCTTCCAGGCTCTCGATGTACGTGGCGTAGGTCGTCAACCGCTCGATCGGCTTGTAGATCAGCGACAGCGTCGGCGTCACCTTCGATTTGTCGTAGTTGGAACCGGTGCGGTAGTTGTATGTCGCCGTGGTCGCGTAGTTGACGCCGACCAGCGCCGACCACCGCTCGTTGAAGCGGATGTCGTCGCCGATCACGACATTGCGCACTTCGGTCTTCGAGCCCTTGGCCAGCGGCTGCCCCGCCGCCACGGTGCCCCAGTCGGCCGGCTGCGGGTAGTTGCGGAATTCGTCCAGCGTGATGTCGGCCGGAATCGGGTAGCTTCTCGAGGTCGGCGAGGTATTCCGGATCTTGTCGACCGCGGTCGAGTACCCGACCGTCAGATTGTGCCGGATCCCCGCGGTGTTGAACCGGGCATCCAGGTACGCGATCGCGCCGAGCTTGTCGTTGCGCTGATACGCGTAGTCGCCGAACCACGACGTCGCCAGCACCGTGTCGTTCAGATAACGCATCCGCGCATCGCCGCCGGTCTTGCCGACCCGCTCGTAGTACATGCCGGTGCGGAACGTGAACACCTCGTTCAGATCCCAGCGAACGTGGCCTTCGACCTTGTTCGACCGGAAATCCTGCTGCAGCCACGGCGGCGTATAGCTGCGGTTGCGGTGGATGCCGTCGCGGCTGCGGTCGATCTGCTCATTGGTGGCCCAGAAGATGTTGGGCCCAGGAGCCACCGTGGTCTTGTGGCTGAAGCGCAGGTCGGCGGTGAAGTTGCTCGTCGGCTTGAAGTCGAGCGCCAGGTTGGCGGCCTTGTTCCGCTTGATCTCCTTGCGGCTGGTCTCGCCGTCCTGGTAGACGGCGTTGAACCGGTACCCGAAGACGTTGTTGCGATCGAACTGGCCGCCCAGATCGACGTGCCCGAAATACGTCGAACCGCCGTACGAGCCGAACGCCATGTTCCGCAGGTCGTGCAGCGTGGGGCGCTTGGTCACGTAGTTGACTGCGCCGCCGACCCGTCCGCCGCCGTACAGGAAACCCGTCGCGCCGTTGATGATCTCGACACGCTCCAACTCCTGCATCGTCGGCACGCCGGCGACGCGGCTGGCGTACGGGATGCCGTTGACGATCGGGTTGTTGACCTGGAACCCGCGGATCGTCACCCACGGACTGTCCGTCGCATCGCTGGCGATCTTGCCGGTCTCCTGCGTCACGGGGTTCATCTTGAAGAGCTGATCCATGTCCTTGGCATTGGCGTTCTCGATCAGCTCATTCGACATGATGCTCATCGAGTACGGCGTGTCCTGCAGGTCGCGCTCGCCCCACAGGCCGACGCCGGTGGTCTTCTTCACGACATAGCCGTCCTCGGCGCTGCCGTTGCGTTCGCGGTCCGCGCTGACGGTGACGGCGGGCAAGGCTCCCGCCGTATCGGATTCGGCCTCGGCGGCGGTGGTCTGCGCCTGGGCGGCGCCACCGCTGGCCAGAATCGCCAGTGCCAACACGCCTAGCCTGGGCGGGCGGATGACGGCGGGTGGATCTCCGGGGACGGAACGAGCGACGCTGTCGCGAGCGCGACAGGAAACGCGCGGGACGCGCGGACAAGTAGTCATTGGGGGCTCCGATCGATGGCGCAGAAAGACGGCACGAGCGGGCGCCTGCTCCAGGCGATCCTGACTGCTCGCTGACTGAGTGAGAATATAAATAGGAATGCCTATCATTCCCAAATATGTACCCACCCGGCACGGGGGTTTCTGATCCAATCGGAGGAAACAAACGCCGGGATGCGCCGACGGTCTTGAAAAAAACGAAACGCCCGGCCCGCCTCGCGGCGGATCCGGGCGCTCAATGCACCAGCGGCGTGCGGCGCACCGTCACGGTGCCCGCCGACCGCCGTGCAGAGGCGGTCAGGAGCCCAGCAGCACGACCGCCACCCCCAACGCACAAGCGACGGTGACGGCGACGGCGCCGGCATAGCCCATCAGCGACATCCATTCGCCCCAGGCGAAAGACGGCTGACCTTCGGCGATCGATTTGCTTGGCATTTCCATTGCTGCGACTCCTGAGCGATCCATCGAGTATTCGGAGGGAGGCCACGACGGTCCGGGTGCAGGCCCTCGGCCGTCGCGATCGGGCGGATCGCTGTCCTGCGACCTTTGCCACGTTGTCATTGGACCCCCGGACGATGCACCCGCCGTGATGAAAACGGGGCAGTCGCAAGATGAATTGTGGCGAATCAGTGACCGGCGGCTGCGGGGTGTCTCGCATACGCTAAAGTGCTTGCATGGCAAGACGAATCGCTGTCATCGAAGACGAACCGGCGCTGCGCGACAACCTGCGCGACGCGCTGGCCCGCCACGGCTACGAGGTCCAGACGTTCCCTAACCGCCCCGAGGCCCAGGCGGTCTGCGCGAACCGGCTGCCCGACCTCGCGATCGTCGACGTCGGCCTCGGCGACGAGCCCGAGGGCGGCTTCGAGCTGTGCCGCTGGCTGCGCCAGCGCGACGCCAAGCTGCCGATCCTGATCCTGTCGGCCCGTGACTCCGACATCGACGTCGTCTCCGGCTTGCGGCTGGGAGCCGACGACTACGTGCCCAAGAGCGTCTCGTTGCCGCACCTGATGGCCCGCGTGACCGCGCTGCTGCGCCGCGCCGACCTGACCGGACAGGCGTCCGCCGCCTCCGACGATCGCCTGGTGCGCGGCCCGCTGACGCTGGACGTGCATCGCTTCGAGGCCAAATGGCGTGGCACGACCGTCGACCTGACCGTCACCGAGTTCTGGATCCTGCACTCGCTCGCCAAGTATCCGGGCCACGTCAAGGACCGCGACGCGTTGATGCGCGAGGCCAACATGCTGGTCGACGATCACACGATCACGTCGTACGTGAAGCGGATGCGGCGCAAGTTCGAGCAGGTCGACCCGCAATTCAAGTCGATCGAGACCGTCTACGGCATGGGCTACCGGTTCGTCGAGCAAGCCGCATGACCAGCCGGTCACGCCTCGTGCGCGAAACGCTCGCCGCTGCTCTCGGCGCCTGAGCGCGCCTGAGAACCCGACACCCGTGCGAGGGCTTGGCATGCGCTTCCGATGGCGTTTGGGCCTGCGCTGGACGCTGCTGCTGGCGCTGCTGCCGCTGCTGACCCTGCCATGGATCGGCCTGCGCTTCGTCGAGCGGATGGCGGAACTCGCGCGCGACGAGCGGCTCGAGAACCAGGCCGCGTCGGCGCGGGCGCTGGCGGCCTCGCTGCACGAGCGGCGCGAACTGTTCGAGATCGGCGCCGAGCCCGTACGCCTGCCGGCGGGCGCGCAGACGCTGCCCGTCGAAGCCGTGCCGGCCGATGGCCGCGCGTGGCCGGACTGGCGGCTGCTGCCATGGCACGACCTGCCGGTGCAGACGAACCCCGCCTCGCCGTCCAACCTGTTCCGCGTGCGCGTGGCCGCCGCGCGGTTCGACGCCCAGCCCGAGCGCCTGCTGCTGGCGATCGAGGTCGACGACGAGCGCTACGTGCCGGCGCCGCCGGGCGCCGATCCGGCCGCCGCGCTGGCCGCGGGCGGGTCGCCGGAGCCCACCGACACGCTGGTCATCGAAAGCGGCGCGTCGGCCGACACGATGGTCGCGCAGCGGGTGCAGATCTTCGAGCGCGAAGGCGGCTGGCGCACCGAGCTGACGATCGATGGCGCATCGCCCAGGCTGCTGCGCATCCGCGCCCAGGACGTCGACTACCTCGGCAACCGGCGCGTCGAAGCCGTCTGCGATTCGGGACTGCTGGCCCCGACCGCGCCGCCGCGCACCAGCGAGCACGACACGATCGAAGGCCTGCGCCAGCAGGCGCTGTGGGCCGACACGGTCCGCGCGCTCGAACGCGTCTCCGGCCGCGTGTCGATCTACGATGCACACGGTACGCTGCGCGCCCAGCGCGGCAGCCTCGCCGCCGCACCGATCGCGCCCGAAGGCTGGCAGGCGCGGCTCGCGCAAGTGCTGCTGTCGGCCGCCATCCGCATCCGTCCCGAACCTGCCGTACCGAACGACAGCCCCGACAACCCGCTGCTGTCGCCGCTGGCCCGCGCGCTGGCCGGCGCGCCGGCGCAGCAAAGCCACCGCATCGGCATCCAGGCCGCGATGCCCGCCTGGATCCTGACCAGCGCGCACCCGATCTGGGTCGAGGACCGGATCGTTGGCGCGCTGGTGCTCGAGGAAAACACCGCCGCCCGGCTGGTGCTGGGCCAAGCGGCGCTCGAACGGCTGACGTTGCTGGCCGCGCTGGCGGTGGCCGCCAGCGTGATGGCGCTGCTGCTCGTCGCATCGATCACCGTCGGGCGCGTCGTGCGTCTGCGCAACGAGGCCGAAACGGCGATCGATTCGCGCGGGCGGGTGCTGCACACGATCCGCGAATCGGCGCTTGCCGACGAGCTCGGCGATCTGCGTTCGAGCTACGCGCGCGTGCTGGCGCGGCTGCGCGAGCACCAGGAATACCTGGCCAACCTGCGCAGCCGCCTCGTCCACGAATTGCGCACGCCGATCATGGTCGTGCGCTCGTCGCTCGAGAACCTGTCGGCCGAGACCGATCCGGCGCTGCGCGGCGCGTACATCGGCCGCGTGCAGGCAGGCGCGGCGCGGCTCGAACGGATCCTGGGCAGCATGGGCGAGGCGTCGAGCCTCGAGACGATGCTGGCCGACAGCGAGATGGAGGAGGTCGACCTGCGCAAGCTGCTGGCCGCGTGCGCCGACGGCTATCGCAGCGCGTTCGCGCCGCGCGAGTTCGAACTGCAGGCCGACGCCGATCCGGCACTGTGCTCGGGAGTGCCCGAGGCGATCGCCCAGGCGCTGGACAAGCTGGTCTCCAACGCGATCGATTTCGCGACACCCGGGACGCCGATCGTCGTCGCATTGAGCGCGGTGCGCCGCGCGCAGTTGCCCCCCGATGCCAACCGGGCGAAGATGCCAAGGCGCGGCTGGTGGACCCGCCGGTGGCGCACCGACGACCGCCCCGCCCCGCCGGGCAGCCGGCACGACGCGTTCTGGCAGATCGCGGTGCGCAACCAGGGGCCGTCGCTACCGCGCAACATGGGCGAAAGCCTGCTCGACCAGATGGTGTCGGTGCGGGGAGATCGCCAAAGTGAGCAGACGCACCTGGGGTTGGGCTTGTATTTGGTAAGGTTGATCGCCGAGTTTCATGGCGGCGGGGCCTTCGCCCGCAATGTGGACGGCGGTGTCGAGGCGGGATTCACGCTGCGATCCAGCGGCGGATTCGGGCCGGCCATCTCCGCGACGCATTCTGCAACCTGAAAGACGATCAGGCTGCCCGATACTCAACGCTGGGCGCGGACCGGATCGGCCACGCCTCTCGAATCACCACAACACGACACGTCGCTGCAACCGCCATGATCCTGAAGAAAGCCGTTTTCCCGGTCGCCGGTCTCGGTACCCGGTTCCTGCCCGCCACCAAGACGATCCCGAAGGAAATGCTGCCGATCGTCGACCGGCCGATCATCCAGTACGCGGTCGACGAAGCGATCGAGGCCGGCTGCGACACGCTGATCTTCGTGACGGGCCGCTCCAAGCGCGCGGTCGAGGACTATTTCGACCGCAGCCCCGAGCTCGAAGCCGAACTCGAGGCCAAGGGCAAGATCGAAGCGCTGGAAGCCGTGCGCAACATCATCCCGCCGCACGTCAAGGTGCTGTTCGTGCGCCAGCCGCAGCCGCTTGGCCTGGGCCATGCGGTGCTGTGCGCGCAGCCGCTGATCGGCAAGGACGAGTTCTTCGCGGTGATGCTGCCCGACGACCTGCTCGACGGGCATCCGACCGGCGTGCTGAGCCAGATGGTCAAGGTAGCCGCCGAGCACGGTTCGTCGGTCGTCGCAGTCGAGGAAGTACCGCGCAACGAGGTCAACAAGTACGGCATCGTCGACCCGGCCTCCGAGGACGGCCCGTTGATCAAGCTCCAGGGCATCGTCGAGAAGCCCCCGATCGACCAGGCTCCGTCGACATCGGCCGTCGTCGGCCGCTACATCTTGCACGCGTCGGTGCTCGATACGCTCGAGCACCAGCCCCCGGGCAGCGGCGGCGAGATCCAGTTGACCGACGCGCTGGTCCACCAGATCGAGAAGCCCGGCCTGATGGGCTATCGCTTCGGCGGCAAGCGCTTCGACTGCGGCAGCAAGCGCGGCTTCCTGGTCGCCAACATCCACTTCGGACTGAAGTAAGCACCGCCGCCCGTCCGTCGGGCGAATTGTTCAGCACTTCCCCGGAGGCGCCGGCGCGAAAATCGATCGCGCCGGCGGACGGAGGGATCAGGGATAATGAGCGCCCCGATCGGCATCATGCCGACGCGCTACGGATTCCTCCGTCATGAAGATCTCGGTCATCGGCACCGGCTATGTCGGCCTGGTCACCGGCGCCTGCCTGGCAGACGTCGGCAATGAAGTCCTCTGCGTCGACATCGACGAGAACAAGATCAACCGTCTGCTCGGCGGCGAGATCCCGATCTACGAACCCGGTCTCGACCAGATCGTCAGCCGCAATATCGCCGCCGGCCGGCTGCGCTTCACGTCCCGGCCGGAAGACGGGGCCCGCTTCGGCGTCGTGCAGATGATCGCGGTAGGCACACCGCCCGGCGAAGACGGTTCGGCCGACCTCAGCTACGTGATCGCCGCCGCCCGCGGCATCGCCCGCCATGCGACCGGTTACGTCGTCATCGTCGACAAGAGCACGGTGCCGGTCGGCACGGCCGACAGGGTCGCGCAGGCGTTCCGCGACGAACTCGACGCGCGCGGCGCCAAGCTGGACTTCGCCGTCGTCTCGAACCCCGAGTTCCTGAAGGAAGGCGCGGCGATCGAGGATTTCAGCAAGCCCGACCGCATCATCCTCGGCGTCGAGGACGCCCGCGCCGAGAAGATCATGCGCGAACTGTACGAGCCGTTCCAGCGCAACCGTGACCGCACGATGGTCATGTCGCTGCGCTCGGCCGAGTTGACCAAGTACGCCGCCAACGCGATGCTGGCCACGCGCATCTCGTTCATGAACGAACTGGCCAATCTGGCCGAACGCATGGGCGCCGACATCGAGGACGTGCGCCGCGGCATCGGCACCGATCCGCGGATCGGCTCGAGCTTCCTGTACGCGGGCACCGGCTATGGCGGCTCGTGCTTCCCGAAGGACGTCAAGGCGCTGTCGCGCACCGCCACGCAGGCCGGCATGTCGCTGCAGGTGCTCGATGCCGTCGAGGCCGTCAACGACCTGCAAAAGCAGGTGCTCGTCGACAAGGCGCGCCGTCACTATGGCGATGCGCTGCGCGGCAAGCACTTCGCGCTGTGGGGCTTGGCGTTCAAGCCCAACACCGACGACATGCGCGAAGCACCGTCGCTGACGATCATCGAGCAGTTGCTGGCCGACGGCGCGACCGTCGCCGCCTTCGATCCGGTCGCCATGCACGAAGCGCGCAAGGCACTGGGGGAACGACCGGGTCTGACCTATCGCACCGACCAGAAGGCCGTGCTCGAAAACGCCGATGCCTTGTTCATCGTCACCGAGTGGAAGCAGTTCCGCAGCCCGGATTTCGACGATATCGCCCGCCAGCTCCGCGCGCCGGTGATCTTCGACGGCCGCAATCTCTACGATCCGGACCGCATGGCCGAGCACGGCTTCACTTATCACAGCATCGGGCGCGCCACGCGCTCGCCGGCGTGAACCGCGCCGCCGACGACGCACCGCGCGGCGATGCAGGGCCGCGGGGCCACGACGCGCCCGACGTCGCTCCGCATGTCGCCCCCTATGCAGACCTGACGCCGGACCGCATTCTCGATGCGCTGGCGTCGATCGGGCTGCTCGGCGATGGCCGCCTGCTAAGCCTGAACAGCTACGAGAACCGCGTCTACCAGGTCTACCTGGACGACGCGCCGGATGACGTCATTGCGGCTCTCCATGGTGCGGCCCCGCACGGCCCGGGCCAGGACCAGGACCAGGACCAGGACCAGGACGAATCAGGCCACGAACGAACGCACCACGCATCGAACGATGCACTACCTCCCGCGTTCGGCAGGATGCCAAACCGCCCGGCGAACCTGTCGGTCGTCGTCAAGTTCTACCGGCCGGGCCGCTGGCTCGATCCGCAGATCCTCGAAGAGCACGCGTTCACGACGCAACTGGAAGCCCGCGAGATCCCGGTCGTCCCGCCGCTGCCGATCGGCGATGCCGGCGACACGCTGCACCATTTCGCCGGCCATCGCTTCGCGGTCTTCCGGCGCCAGGGCGGGCGTCCGCCCGAACTCGACGATCCGGCGACGCGCCAATGGATCGGGCGCTTCATCGGACGCATCCACGCGGTAGGTCGCACACGACCGTTCGACACACGGCCGGCGCTGGATCTGGACAGCTTCGGCATCGAACCGCGCGACTGGCTGCTGGCCCACGATGCGATCCCGCCCGACCTGCTGCCGGCGTGGCGCACCGCGGTCGATCTCGCGCTCGACGGCGTGCGCGAAGCGTTCGCGCGCTGCCCGGCAACGCCGATCCGGCTGCACGGCGACAACCACCCGGGCAACGTGCTGTGGACCGAAGACGGACCGCACTTCGTCGATTTCGACGACTGCCGCAGCGGGCCGGCCGTGCAGGATTTATGGATGCTGCTGGCCGGCGACCGCGAGACGATGACGGCGCAGCTCGACGACCTGCTGGCCGGCTATCGTGCGTTCTGCGACTTCGATGAGCGCGAACTCCAATTGATCGAGCCGCTGCGCACGCTGAGGCTGATCCACTACAGCGCGTGGCTCGCGCGGCGCTGGCACGACCCGGCGTTCCCGGCCGCGTTCCCGTGGTTCGGCACCGCGCGCTATTGGCAAGACCGTGTGCTCGAACTGCGCGAACAGATCGCGGCGATGCAGGAGCCAGCGTTGGTGCTCGGGCGCTAAGTGGCGGTGTTGTTGCGGCGGATCTTTGCGTAGGTGCGTCGCGGCGCCGCCGCCGAATGCGACGGCGTGGCGTTCGTATTTCTGCGCAGGGTTATCACGCAGCCATCGCCGTGTGTAGAAGCATTGCATTCGACCTTTGCGCGGGGTCATCACGACGGCGCCGCCGGGTGTGAAGGGGGCGGCGCCCAACGAGACCGCTCCCTCTGGCCGCCCGCCCCGCCACCAAGGAGGGCGGCGCCCCCGTGACGAGCCCATCCGAAGGTCGAACGCAACGCCAGTGCACTAGAATCCCGGAGTCGACGCGAGGCCCCACCCGCACCCCCAACATTCGAACACGACGAGAGGACATCACGATGAGCATCAAGACAGTCGGAATCATCGGCGCCGGCGCCATGGGCAACGGCATCGCGCAAGTGTGCGCGGTCGCGGGACTGAACGCGATCATGCAGGATATCAACGACGCCGCGCTCGGCAAGGCGATGAAGACCATCGGCGGCTCGCTCGAACGCCTGGTGCGCAAGGGGACGCTGACCGAGGCGCAGACCGCCGAAGTGCTGGCCCGCATCAAGACGACCACCAATCCCGACGACCTGGCCGTCAGCGACATCGTCATCGAAGCCGCCACCGAGAACGAAGCCCTCAAGCTCAAGCTGCTGCAAGGCATCGACGCGATTTTGCCGCCGTCGACGATCATCGCCAGCAACACCTCGTCGATCTCGATCACCAAGCTTGCCGCCGCCACCTCCCGGCCCGACAAGTTCATCGGCATGCACTTCTTCAATCCCGTGCCCGTGATGGCGCTGGTCGAGATCATCACCGGCCTGCGCACGTCCGAGGCTACCGCCGACACCGTCGCCGAACTGGCGCGCACGCTGGGCAAGACGCCGATCGGCGTCAAGAATAGCGCCGGCTTCGTCGTCAACCGGATCCTGTGCCCGATGATCAACGAAGCGGTCTTCACGCTGCAGGAGGGCCTGGCCACGGCCGAGGAGATCGACGCCGGCATGAAGCTCGGCTGCAACCACCCGATCGGGCCGCTGGCGCTGTGCGACCTGGTCGGCCTGGACGTGCAACTGGCCGTCATGCACGTGCTGTACCAGACGTTCAACGACCCGAAGTACCGCCCGGCGCCGCTGCTGCAGGAAATGGTCGACGCCGGCATGCTGGGCCGCAAGTCGGGCCAGGGCTTCTACAAGTACGGCTGACCCCCCCTCGCGCGCCGCGCGCGGGCACGGTCTCAGCCGCCCAGCAGTTCGGCCAGCCGCGCGCCGAGCTGCTCGGGCGAATAAGGCTTTTGCAGCACGCCGGTGCGCGGCATGTCGAGCCGGCCCACGTC
Source organism: Pseudomonadota bacterium (assembly GCA_029779435.1). Taxonomy (GTDB): domain Bacteria; phylum Pseudomonadota; class Gammaproteobacteria; order Burkholderiales; family Burkholderiaceae_E; genus JAKPAM01. The sequence goes on from JAKPAM010000136.1 coordinate 28,082, forward strand.
GATGTAGCCGGTGACGAACAGCACCGGCAGCTCCGGGAGCCTGCCCCTTACCTCGCGGGCCAGTTCCGCGCCATTCATGCCCGGCATCGCGAAGTCCACGACCATCGCGTCGATGTCCGGCTCGGCGGCAAGGCGTTCCAGGGCCTCGTACCCATTGGCCGCCCCGACGACCTGATAGCCGAAGTCGACGAGGTGCTCGATCGTCACGTCGCGCACCGCGTCGTCGTCATCGATGACCAGCAGCCGCCGCCGGGCCGCGCGCGCCGGCGACGCGGCCGCGGACGCGGGCTCGTCGGCCGGCCGCACGGTGCCGACCAGCCGCGGCAGGTAGACGTTGACGGTCGTCCCCTCTCCGGGCGCCGAATCGATCGTCACTCCCCCGCCGGACTGCTGGGCGAAGCCATAGACCTGCGCCAACCCCAACCCCGACCCCTTGCCGACTTCCTTGGTCGTGAAGAACGGCTCGAACGCGCGCTCGGCCACGTCACGGCTCATCCCGCGCCCCGAGTCGCGCACCGACAGGCACACATAGTCGCCGGGCGCCAGTTCGTCACCGATGCCGGACGTCGCCGTGACCGCCGTTCCGGGCGGCGCGCCGGCGGCCGTTCCGATCGTGACGTTGACGGTCGCGATCACCAGCGCACCGCCGACCTCGCTGGCATCGCGCGCGTTGATCGCCAGGTTCAGGATCACCATCTCGATCTGGGTCGGGTCGGCCAGCGCGGGCCATAAGTCCGCCGCCAGCAAAGTCTTCAGCTCGATGCCGGCGCCCAGGCTGCTGCGCAGCAGATCGAGCATCGACTCGACGATGCCGTTGATCGGCACGGCCTTGGGTGCCAGTTGCTGCTGCCGCGAGAACGTCAGCAACTGCGTGGTCAGCTTGGCGCCGCGCTGGGCGGCCTGGGTGATGTGGGACAGTCGCTGGCGACCGCGATCACTCAACTGCGGCTGCCGGCGCAGTTCGCGCTCGATGAACGTGACGTTGCTCAGCACGACGGTCAGCAGGTTGTTGAAGTCGTGCGCGACACCGGCCGTCAACTGCCCGACCGCCTCGAGCCGCTGCATCTTGCGCATCGAGGCCTCGGCCCGCTCGCGCTGCTCGATCTGGCTCATCAACAGCGCGTTGGCGTTGGCCAGTTCGTCGAGGCGCGCCCGCTCGACCGTGATGTCCCGCACCACGCAGTACAGCATGTCGTCGGCCATGACCGCCGTCCAGGCCAGCCAGCGCAGGCCGCCATCGGCGGCGCGAATGCGGTTCTCGAACCGCTGGGCCTGGCCCTCGGCCAGGCATCGCAGCCGCTCGCGCGTCGCCTCGGCATCCTCGTCCGAAAAGAATCGATACAGGCTGCCGGCCTGCAAGGTCTCCAGCGAATACGCGAGCGTGTCGACCCACGCAGGGTTGAGCGAGATCGGCGTCAGATCGTGCCGCGTCACCGCCAGCATGTCGTGCGACAGCGCCCAGATGCGGTCGCGTTCGCGCGTGCGCGCGACCACCGTCACCGCCAGCGCCTCGTTGAGCTGCTCGATCGCCTCGCTGGCCGTCAGGCGCTCGGTGACGTCCATCAGAACGCCGACGAACTGCGTGCAGACACCGAGTTTCCAGAACGCCTTGCCGCGCATGTTGAGCCAGCGCTGCCCGCCATCGGGCAGCACGATCCGGTAGTCGGCATTGCACTCGGACTGCTCGGGGTCCGACATCGCCTGGTCCACGGCCCGCATCAGCGCCGGGACATCGTCAGGATGCACGCAGCGCTCGAAGCACGTCATCGACAACGGGTCGTCCGGCGTGCAGCCGAACATCTCGCGGCAGCGTGCGTCCACGACGAGCTCGCCGGTCTGCGGACGGTAGTCCCACAACCCCAGCCTGGCCGCGTCGGCGGCCAGCCGCATGTTGACCTGGCTGGCGCTGAGCGCGAATTCGGCCAGGCGACGCTGCGTCCGCTCGCGGACCAGATCGAGCGCCCGTTCGATCGATCGCGGCAGCAGCGCGATCCGCTCCTTCAGGATGAAGTCGGTCGCGCCACGTCGCATCATCGCGACGGCGGTCTCCTCGCCGCTGACGCCCGACACGACGATGACCGGGATGTCGGGATCGAACTCGCGCGCGACCTCGAGGGCCCGGGAGCCGGAAAAGGCGGGCAGCAGACAGTCGGTCAGGACCAGGTCGATGCGGCGCGAAGCCAGCACCGCGCGCATCGCGACTTCGTCGTCGACGACGAAGAACTCGGCGGACAGGCCGGCTCGCGTCAGCGCGATCTGCGTCAGGTCGACATCCAGCGCGTTGTCCTCGACGTGCACGATCGACAGCGATGACAACGCGGGCGGCGAGTGCGCCAACAGGAGCGATTCAGGCATCGGTAGCTTGCTTCGGTGGTTCGGCCCGCCTGGGCAGGGCGACATAGAAAGTGGCCCCGGCGTCCACCTGGCCCTCGGCCCAGGTCCGGCCGCCATGACGCTCGATCATGCGCCGGACATGGGCCAGGCCGATGCCCGTCCCGTCGAATTCGGCCGTCCCATGCAGGCGCTGGAACAGGCCGAACAACTTGTCCGCGCTGCGCATGTCGAACCCGGCGCCGTTGTCGCGCACGAACAGCACGTCATCGGCGCCATCGCGATAAGCGTCGATCTCGATGCGCGCCGACGGACGATGACGCGTGTACTTCAACGCGTTGCCGATCAGGTTGCGCAGCGCCAGGTGCAGCGACGCCGCATCGGCCCACATCGGCTGCAGTGTTCCGACGCGCCATTCGACACTGCGATCGGCATAGTCCGGACGCAGTTCACGCCGTACCGCGGCGACCAGCCCGCGCATGTCGACCCAGGTCGGCGCGATCTCGGCACGGCCGATCCGTGAGAAAGCCAGCAGATCATCGACGAGCCGGCCGGCGAAACGGGCCGACTCGCGAATGTTGGCGACGAATTGCCGGCCGCGTTCGGTCAACCCGGCGCTCTCGGTATCGGCCAGCAGATCGGCATAGCTGGCGATGTGGCGCAGCGGCGCGCGCAGGTCGTGCGAGACGCCTGCCGAGTACGACTCGAGCTCCTCGTTGGCCCGCCGCAGCGCCTCGACCGTCGCAGCGGCTTCGCGCGCCAGGCAGACCTCGATCCGCAACGCCAGCAGGCCGCCCAATCCTTCGCACGCGGCACGCGTGGACGGGCCGACCGGCTTGGGGGCGCGATCGTGGCACGAAATCCCGCCCCACAGATGGCGGTCGACGACGATCGGGATCGACATCGACGCCCGCATCCCCAGGTCGCGCAACGCCTGCAGCGAGCCCGGCGGCACGCGGCGCAGCAGCGCGCGGCGCAGGTCCAGCGGCCGGCCGGTGCGCGAATCGACAGGCGGCACCAGCGGCGACGGCTCATCATCGGCGTCGGGAATGATCCGCAGACGGTTCGGTACGGACGGCTCGCGTGACGGCGCAGGCACGTCGCCGGACACGAACCGGGCACCCGGGTGGCGCGCATACCCATCGTCGGCCTGCTCGACGATGACCTGGCCGTAGCCGTCGGCGTCGAAGCGCAAGACCCGAATGCGACCATATCCGGTCAGCCGCTTGATCTCGGATGCCGCCTGCTCGCACATCGCCGGAATACCGCCCTCCTCGTGCAGCCGGTCGACGAACGCGCCGGCCATCATCGACATCGAGCCCTCCGCCTCGGCCATCCGCGGCTCCCCGGGTTCCCACGGCTCGAACTCCGCGATCGCCAACATGCCCTGGTGATGGACGGCCCAGCCGAACACGGCCACCTCGCCATCCGCGCGCCGCATCGCGATGCGGCCCAGGCGGCGCGGCTCGGCGTACTCACCCGTCACTCCCTCGCCGGCATCGGATGGAGCGTCCAGCAGCGAATCGAACGGCCGCGCCAGCAACGTGGCGGGCGCGTGGCCGAGCCAGCGCTCGACGCTGGCGCTGGCTTGCGTGATCGTCCGCGTCCCGGTGTCGATGGCGAGCAGAAACCCGTGGGGCTGGATGCCGTCCGGCCCGTGGATCGGCTCGTCGGCGCGAGGGAAGTCCCCGCGGCCGGACGGATCGATCATGAAGGCTCTCCCGTGCAGTCCGTCGGATGACGCGTCAGGCGAGCGGACATGGCGACACCCCTCGGCATCAGACGAGACAGCGACGATTATGGGTCAGCGGCCGATGGCTGCCTGTAGGACAAGGCCGCACGCGGCAGGGAGGGATGCCCATTTTCCGACGAACGCCCCGGGGGGCGGGTGGGACGGGCCGATGGATCAGTCCCCGGGCGCGGCGGCGCGCGCTCGAAAGGCCTCGAGTTGCTCGAGCAGGCTGCACAGATGCTGCTCGAGCCCGTCGAAATCGACGTCGCCGAGGCCGGCGAACGCCTGTTTGACATAAGCGACATGCATGCCGAACACGCGCTCGAATTCATGCTGCCCGGCCTCGCTGAGCGCGACGCGGACGCTGCGCCGATCGGCTGCCGACGGCTCGCGTCGGACGAGCCCACGCCGCTCCAGCCGATCGATGACGCCGCTCAGCGTGCCTTTGGTGATCAGCGTCTTGTCGCCCAGCTCCTTGAACGTCATGCCGGACGTATTGCCCAGCGTGGCGACGATGTCGAACTGGGCCGGCGTCAGGTCCGTGGTCCGGCGAAGATGCGCGCTCGAAATCCGCTCGAACGACTGGTAGCACTGCGCCAGCAGCCGCACGCTGCGAAGAAACCGCTCGCCCATCGTCAGCGGCGGGCGGTCATGCGAGCGCCGCAGGTCATCGCCGGTTCATCCACGAGCGCGCTCAATCGGCCTTGACGGCCTCGGCCTGGATCGCCAGCCGGATCTTCGGCGAGAAGGCCGGCACGCCATAGCTCAGGCCGAACTCGCTGCGATCGAACTCGGCGGAGGCGTCGGCGCCGCAGACTTCGCGCTTGAGCATCGGGTGAGTGATGCATTTGAACGAGCGGATCTTCAGCGGCACCGGCTTGGTCACGCCCAGCATCGTCAGATCGCCGAGCACTTCGACCGGCACGTCGCCGTCGAACTTCATCGACTTGCCGACATAAGTGATCGTCGGGAACTTCTCGACGTTGAACATGTCGCCGCTCTTGGCATGCCCGTTGAGCTTCTCGTTGCCGAAGTCGATGCTGGCCGGATCGATCGTGATGTTGACCGAACCGGTCTTGGCCGCGCGATCGATCGCCACCGTGCCCTTGCTGCTGTTGAATTTGCCGCGCCACACCGAGATGCCCAGGTGGTCGGCCTCGAAGCTCGGGTAAGTATGGGTCGGATCGATGTTGTACGTCTGCGCGAACGCCGGCGAACAGGAGGCGGCGATCAGGCACGCCAAAGCGATGCGTTTCTTCATGAGGGTCCCCCCAAAAGACTCCAAGAGAAGCCGGGCGACGATGCCCGGCGGCGGATGGCCGGCAACGCGCGCGGCGCGCGCGCCCGTTGTCGACCTTCGATCGGTATGTGGCCGGCGGACGATCAGGGTGCCGCGACCACGCGGAACTTGATCGTGACCTCGTCGGCGACCATGCTGGTGTCCTTCCATTCCCCTTCGCCGACGTTGAAGCTCAAGCGCTTGATCGGCATGGCGCCCTCGAACACCTGCGCGCCGCCTTCCTGGCGGACGCCGAGCGCGAAGGCCACGTCCTGCGACGTGCCCTTGATCGTCAGCTTGCCGGACACGTCCAGCTTGCCGCCGGCGCCGGGCCGGATCTGGCTGGACACGAACGTCGCCTTCGGAAACCGTGCGGCATCGAACCATTCCTTCTTGCGCACCTCGCCGCTGTAGGTGGGATCGCCGAGATCGAGGCTGGCCACGTCGACCTCGACCCGGGCGCTCGACGCATCGGGCTTGGCCGCGTCATAGACGACCTGCGCGGAGAACGACTTGAACGGCGCGTCGACCGGCACATTCATCTGCTTGAACGTCGCGACGACCTGGCTGCGGGCCGGGTCGGCCTTCAGCGCGGTGGCGGCCCAGACGGGCAGCGCGACCAGCGCGGCCACGCCGGCGACCGACGCGGCGGCACGAAGGGCGCGCGGCATCGGCGGGAAAACGGAACGGGCGGTGGAACGGACGGGCGATCGATCGGTCATGGGTCGGGTCCTGACGGAGGGAACGATGGAGAGGTCGGCTCGTCGGCGCGTGGTCACGGCAGCATGCGCGCCAGCAACCGGTCGCGATCGATCCACTGATGCTTGATGACCGCGGCCAGATGCACGACGACCAGCGCGGCCATCGCCATGTTCAGCGCATAGTGGACGCCCTGGAGCGTTTCCTTGAGCTGCGGATCCGGCGCGATCAGCACCGGCAGCGGCAGCACGCCCAGATACACGACCGGCACCCCGGCGGCCAGGCTGTAGAAATAGCCGGACAGCGGCACCGCGAAGACGAGCCCGTACAACGCCCAGTGCACCGCGTGCGCCGCGCCGCGCTGCCACGCCGGCATCGACGCCGGATCCGGCGGCGGGCGATGGCCCAGGCGCCACAGCAGCCTCAGGCAGGCCAGCGCGAACACCGTCACGCCCAGCCATTTGTGCCACGAGAAATACTTGAGCTTGGTCGGCGTGATGCCGGGGATGTCGACCATCGTCATGCCGAGCACGAACGCGGCGACGATCAACAATGCACTCAGCCAGTGCAACGCGATCGCCGTCAACGTATAGCGCGGCACGCCATTCCTCTCGCGCCCTCTCGTCATGCCGGGTGGCTCTCCCGAATGTTCTAACTAGAACAATATATAACAGAAACTGACGAAGCGTCGATCCTCGCCAGCCCACGCGGAGCGAACCGATAGAATGCCCGCTGGCATGCGGAGACCCCGATTCGATGGAAATTGCGATTCTGTTTGCGCTGATCCTGCTGAACGGCCTGTTTGCGATGTCGGAAATCGCGCTGGTCACGGCGCGCAAGGCCCGGCTCCAGAAACAGATGGACGCCGGTGACAGCGCGGCGGCCGCGGCGATCAAGCTCGGCGAAGACCCGACCCGCTTCCTGTCGACGATCCAGATCGGCATCACGTCGATCGGCGTGCTCAACGGCATCGTCGGCGAGTCCGCGCTCGCACGGCCGCTGGCCGAGCTGCTCGAATCGGCGGGTGTCGTCCAGCCGTATTCGGCCTACGTCGCCACCGGACTGGTCGTCATCGTCATCACGTATTTCTCGATCGTCGTCGGCGAACTGGTGCCCAAGCGGCTCGGCCAGACGCATCCGGAGACGCTGGCCCGGGTCGTCGCCCGCCCCATCGAATGGCTGGCGTTGGCCACCAAGCCGTTCGTGCGGCTGCTGTCGTTCTCGACCCGCGCCACGCTGCGGCTGCTCGGCGTCAAGGACGGTGCCGCCCAGGTCGTGACCGAGGAAGAGATCCACGAGATGCTGCGCGAAGGGACCAGCGCCGGCGTCATCGAATCCCATGAGCACGCGATGCTGCGCAACGTGTTCCGGCTCGACGACCGGCAGATCGGCTCGCTGATGGTGCCGCGCGCCGACGTCGTCTACCTGGACGTCGACGCGCCGTTCGAGACGCACCTGTCGATCGTCGAGTCGTCGGACCATGCGCGCTTTCCGGTCGTCAAAGGTGGCCTGCACGGCATCCTGGGCGTCATCAATGCACGGCGCTGGCTGACGTCGATCGTCCATGGCGGCAGCCGCGAGCTGGTCGACCAGCCGATCAGCGATCCGTTGTACGTGCCCGAGACGCTGACCGGCATGGAGCTGCTGGACAACTTCCGCTCCAGCGACTTGCACATGGCGTTCGTCATCGACGAGTACGGCGAGGTCCAGGGCATCGTGACGCTGCAGGACCTGATCGAGGCGATCACCGGCGAATTCCTGCCGCGCAATCCCGACACGGCCTGGGCGATCCAGCGCGAGGACGGAAGCTGGCTGCTCGACGGCCACATCCCGGTGCCCGAGCTGAAGGACCGGCTCGACCTCGACGCGGTGCCCGAGGAAGAGCGCGGCCGCTACCACACCCTTAGCGGCATGCTGATGCTGCTGACCGGCAAGGTGCCGAAGATCGCCGACTCGGTCCGCTGGGAAGGCTGGCGCTTCGAGATCGTCGACATGGACGGCCGCACGATCGACAAGGTGCTGGCGATCCGCGACGACGAGCCGGCTGCCGATCCGCCGGACGCGGCCAGCGGCGACTAGGGAACCATTGGGTACATTGACGGTCTCGCCCCCCTTGCGTCCCTGGAGCCCGCCATGACGTCCGCCTCGCTGCCCCGCGTCACCTACACCAACATCCGCGAGGATTTCTCCGGCGTCCATCGGCGGCTCGATGCCGGCATCGCGGCGTTCGAACGCGAGCACCTGGGCGAACGGTGGCCGCACTGGATCGACGGCCATCCGCATCACGCGGGCGCCGATCGGCCGATCGACAGCCCGATCGATCGACGGATCCTGCTCGGTGCCGGCGGCGACGCCGATGCCGCAGCGGTCGGCGCGGCCATCGCCGCGGCACGCCGCGCGCAGGCCGATTGGGCTGTCGGCGGCTGGCAGCGCCGCGTCGCGATGCTGCGCGCGGTCGCCGACGCGATCGAGGCCAGCAAATGGGAGCTGGGCATCGCGATGATCTTCGAGGTCGGCAAGAGCCGCATCGAGGCGATGGGCGAGGTCGAGGAAGCGATCGACATGATCCGCTTCTATTGCGACGAGATGCAGGCGAGCGACGGTTTCACGCGGCCGATGCGCCGCGCGTTCGCACACGAGGCGACGACCGGCACGCTCAGGCCGTACGGCGTGTTCGGCATCATCGCGCCGTTCAACTACCCGGTCGCGTTGTCGATCGGCATGAGCACCGGCGCGCTGCTCGGCGGCAACACGGTGGTGCTCAAGCCCAGTCCCGGCGCCGGCCTGACGGCGACCTGGCTGGCCCGCGCGTTCACCGCCGGCGGGCTGCCGCCCGGTGTGTTCAACATCGTGCTCGGCGGCAACGAGACCGGCCGGCTGCTGGCGGCGGCCGATATCGACGGCATCGCGTTCACCGGCTCGCTGGACACCGGCATGGCGCTGCTGCGCGGCGTCGCCGCGGGATCGCGCATGCGGCCGGTCATCGCCGAGATGGGCGGCAAGAACCCGTGTTACGTGACAGCCAGCGCCGACCTGGATGCGGCGGCCGAAGGCGTGTTCCGCTCCGCTTATGGGATGCAGGGCCAGAAGTGCTCGGCGTTGTCGCGCGTGTTCGTGCACCACGACGTCGCCGATCCGTTCATCGAACGACTGCTCGCGCGCATCGACGCCGTCGCCATCGGCGATCCGCGCGACGTGCGCCATTTCATGGGCCCGCTGATCAACGAGGCGGCATTGTCGCGCTACCTGAAGGGCCTGGTCGATGCGCGCGAGCGCGGCCGCCTGCTGGCGGGCGATACGCCGTTGCGCGGCGGCACGTTCGACCATGGCCACTATGTGAAGCCGATGCTGGTGGCCGACCTGCCGGCCGATCACCGGCTGAACCGCGCTGAGCAGTTCCTGCCGCTGCTGACGCTGACGCGCTACGGCGACCTGGACGACGCGATCCGCGACGGCAACGCGGTCGAGTTCGGCCTGACGGCCGGCATCTACGCGCGCCGCGAGGCCGAGCTGCAGCGCTTCCTCGATACCGCGCAAGCGGGCGTGCTGTACGCCAATCGCGCCAGCGGCGCGACGACCGGCGCCTGGCCCGGCATCCAGTCGTTCTGCGGATGGAAGGGCTCGGGCGCCGGCGGCAAGGGCGGGCTCGGCCATTACTACCTGCCGCAGTTCATGCGCGAGCAGTCATGGACGATCATCAGCGATGACGTCGTTTGACCGCGCACCGGTAGCCACCGCGATCCTGCATCGCGATCCGGCCCACCCGCCGCCGATCGCCGTGCGCGGCGAAGGCTCTTACCTGTGGGACGCTGACGGCCGCCGGTATCTGGACGCCTGCGGCGGCGCGGCCGTCTCGTGCCTCGGCCATGCGCACCCGGCCGTCATCGCCGCGATGACCGAACAGTTGAATCGGCTCGAATACGCGCACACCAGCTTCTTCACGACCGCGGCCGCCGAACAGCTCGCCGCGCATCTGCTGACACGCGCGCCCGCCTCGTTCGGCCGCGCTTATTTCGTATCGGGCGGCTCCGAGGCCGTCGAGACCGCGCTGAAACTGGCTCGCCAATACTGGGTCGAGCGCGGCGAACCGCAACGCGACCTGTTCATCGCTCGCCGCCAGAGCTATCACGGCAACACGTTGGCGGCGCTGTCGATCGGCGGCAACGCCGGACGGCGCGCGCTGTACCAGCCACTGCTGCTCGACGCGCGACACGTATCGCCGTGCTTCGCGTTCCGCCATCGCCGCGCCGGCGAAAGCGATGCCGCTTATGGCCGGCGGTTGGCCGACGAGCTGTCGGCGACGATCGACGAGGTCGGCGCGCAGCGCGTGATCGCGTTCGTCGCCGAGACCGTCGTCGGTGCGACGTCCGGCGCCGTCGCGGCGGTGCCCGGTTATTTCGCTCGGATCCGCGAGGTCTGCGACCGGCACGGCATCCTGTTGATCCTCGACGAGGTAATGTGCGGGATGAGCCGCACCGGCACGACGTTCGCGTTCGAGCAGGAAGGCGTCGTACCGGACCTGGTGACGATGGCCAAGGGACTGGGCGGCGGCTTCGCGCCGATCGGGGCGGTGCTGGCCAGCCGAACCGTCGTCGACACGATCGTCGGCGGCTCGGGCGCGTTCCAGCACGGCCACACCTATGTCGGCCATCCGCTGGCCTGCGCCGCCAGCCTGGCCGTCCAGCGCGTCATCGTCGAGCAGTCGCTGACCGAGCAGGTCGCCCACCGCGGCCCCTCGCTCGGGCGCCTGCTGCGCGACACGTTCGCCGGGCATCCGCACGTGGCCGACGTGCGCGGGCGCGGCTGTTCTGGGCGCTGGAACTCGTCGCCGACCGCGCCGACGACCGGCCGTTCGATCCGGCGCTGCGCGTCCACGCGCGCGTCAAGCGGGCCGCGCAACGGCACGGCCTGCTGTGCTACCCGAGCGGCGGCACGATCGACGGGGTTCGCGGCGATCATGTGCTGCTCGCGCCATCTTATCTGGCCGGCGACGATGAATTCGCGCAGATCGCCGACCTGTTGCGTCGCGCGATCGACGATGTCGCCGCCGATCTGGCCGGGCACCGCTGAAGCCGACCCGCGCACGAACGACCGCGGCTTGCCTCTACAATGGCCGCACTCGAAGCCTTACCCACCGAACCGAGGAGACATGATGACCGAATCGATCCGTCACGAACGACGCCGGCTGCTGGCCGCCGGCATGGCCGGCGCCGCCGCGCTGGCCGCCCCGGCGATCGTGCGGGCCCAGGCCGGCTGGAAGCCCGATCGCCCGATCACGATCTATAACCCGTTCGCCGCCGGCGGCGTCACCGACATCCACCTGCGCGCGCTCAGCGACCGGGTCGCGAAGATCCTCGGCCAGCAGGTGCTGATCGAATCCAAGCCCGGCGCGGCCGGCACGCTCGCGCCGTCGCTGCTGATGACGGCCAAGCCCGACGGCCATACGCTGGCCTGCATGGCGATCAACAGCCTGCGCTACCCGCACTACCAGCAGGTCAACTGGAATCCGCTCAAGGACTTCACGTACATCACGGGGCTGTCCGGCTATACGATGGGCATCGTCGTGCGCAACGATGCGCCGTGGCAGACGATCGAGGACCTGATCGCCGCGGGCAAGGCGCAGCCGGAGAAGTTCACGTACGGCACCAGCGGCGTCGGCGGCACCGGGCAGTTGCTGATGCTGGAGGTCGAGCAGGCGACGGGCGCGCGGTTCACGCACGTGCCGTACAAGGGCGGCGCCGAATGGATGCAGGCGCTGCTGGCCGGCGACATCAACTTCCTGGCCGACGCCGCCCAGTGGGCACCGTTCGTCGATGACGGCAAATGCCGGATCCTGGCGATGGCGACCGAAGCGCGGATCCCGAAATACGCGGACAAGCCGACGCTGAAGGAACGCGGCATCAATGCGGTGGGTATGAGCACTTATGGCCTGGTCGGGCCGAAGGACCTGCCCGCGCCGATCGTGCAGTCGCTGTACGAAGCGTTCGACTCCGTGAACATCGAACCGGCCACGCAACCGATTCTCGACAAGTTCATCCAGGTGCCGTGGCGCAAGAATCCGAAGGAGTACCGCGCGTTCGCCGAGGAATACTTCGTATCGGTCAAGCCGCTGCTGATCAGGGCCGGATTGGCCAAGGGTTAGCAGGCCAGGGTCGGGAAAGCGCCGGTCGCCCGGCACTCGGGCCTGGCCGGGCCCAACCTGGCCCGGACCGGTGACGATCAGGACACCGCGCCCAGCCCATACCTGCCGGTCAACAGCCGATTGCTGCGGAACCGCTCCAGCGAGTACGCGCTGATATCGACGTCGCACGGCAGGCCGAGCGCCGTCTGCGCGAGCAGCAGGCCGACGGCCGGCGACAGCTTGAAGCCGTGGCCCGAGAATCCATAAGCGACGATCAGGCCGGGCACGTCGGGCAGCCGGCCCAGCACCGGATTCCAGTCCGGCGTCACGTCATAGACGCCGGTCCACTGCGACGCGATACCGGCCGTCTCGTAGCTGGGAAAGCGCTCGGCCACCTGCGCGCCGATCTCGACGATATAGTCCATCGAGATATCGCCCTGTTCGTTGTCGGGCTCGTCCAGCGTCTCGCCGACCACGCCTTCGCTGACCAGCATCTGCCGCCCGCCATAGCTGCGGCAATACAGCATGCCGGGCGAACCCAGGTCCTTGTAGACCGGCATGCCGTACGTATAGGGCTGCGGCCCTTCGAGCGCCAGCACGCTGTGGCGCTCCGGCACTACCGGCGTCGGGATGCCCGTCCAGCGCTCGATGTCCGCGGCCCAGATGTTCTGGGCGCTGATCACCTTGTCGGCGTGGAAGTCGCCGGCCGACGTCGACACGCCGACCACCTTGGCGCCGTCGCGCAGCAGGGCCTGCACCTCCACGCCTTCCATGATCTTGACTCCCAGCCGCCGCGCGGCCCGCGCGAAGCTGGTCGCCACCATCGTCGCGTCGGCGAAGCCGGCTTCGGGCTCGAAGCCGATCAGCGCCGCGTCGTCGAAGCGCGCGATCGGCAGCAGATCGGCCGCCTGCGAGACGTCCAGGTAGTGGACCGCGATGCCCTGCGCGCGCTGCGCTTCGAGCGCACTGTGCAGCGGTGCCAGCTTTTCGCCGTCCGGCGATGCGATCAGGTAACCGCACTTGACCATGCCGGCCGACGCGTCCTCGTCGCCCAGGTACGCGGCGAAGTCGTTGAAGACCCGCCATGACGCCTGCGCCAGCCGCACGTTCTCGATCACCGAGTAATGCGTGCGCAAGATGCCGCTCGATTGCGACGAGGTACCCGCGCCGATCTGCGTGCGGTCGAGCACCAGTACGCGGGTGCAGCCCAACCGGGCCAGATGGTAGGCGACCGAGCTGCCGATCACGCCGGCGCCGATCACGATCGCGTCATAAGAAGTCATCGTGGCATCCGTGCCCAGGAAAGAAGATGGCACGACGATAACGGCAGCCGGCGCGTCGGCTTTCTTATCCAGTTATTCTTATGATTTCCATCAGTTTTCCTGGATATCCTCATGCTGGCCGACGTTTCGCGGCAGCATCGCGAGGTGAACGTGAAGCCCTCCGCCCTCTCCGCCGCCGTCCCGCCTGCCGCCCCGCTGGCACGGCGCTCGCTGCCCGACCTGCACGCGCTGCAGGTATTCGTCACCGTCTGCGAAGCCGATTCGATGGCGGTCGCGGCGCGGCGGCTCGGCATTACCCAGAGCGCGGTCAGCCAGACGATCAAGGCCCTGGAAGCCGACTGCGCCGTGCAATTGCTGGACCGCGACGTGCGGCCGGCGCGGCCGACGCGGGCCGGCCAGGCGCTGCTGGCGATGGCCGACCCGCTGCTGGCGCAGGCCCGCCAGGTCGTCGAGCAGCTTCGGCAGAGCGCCCGCCACGAACATGCGCAGATCCGCCTCGGCTGCGTCGATTCGTTCGCCGCTACCGTGGGTCCGGCGCTGGTCCGCGCGCTGTCGGGCAGTTCGAACCAATTGCAGATGTGGTCGGGATTGACGCCCGGCCTGAACGCGCAGTTGCTGTCGCGCGAACTCGACGTGGCCGTCTGCACCGAAGTGCCGGACGACCCGCGCATCGCGCACAGGCCGATGTTCTCCGAGGCATGGGTCGCGGTGTTTCCCCTCGACGCCGACGCACCGATGGCCAACGGCCGCCTGGATCTGGTCCGGCTCGGCACCGCGACCGACGACCGGTCGCTGCCGCTGATCCGCTATTCGCAGCGCTCGGTGATCGGCCGCCAGGTCGATCGTTTCCTTCGCCACGTGGGCCTGGACCTGCCGCGCCGATTCGAATTCGATGCGACCGACCCGATGCTGAGCCTAGTCGCGGCCGGCCTGGGCTGGTCGCTCAGCACGCCGCTGTGCCTGTGGCAATCGCGCGCCTGGCTGCCCGAGGTGCGGGTCGTGCCGGTGCCGGCATTGCGGCTGGGGCAGCGCGACATGCTGGTGCTGTACCGCCGTGGAGAAGGACAGGCGTTGGCCGACCGGATCGTTGCCAGTACCCATGCGGCGCTGCGCCGCCAGCTCCGTCCCGCGCTGCGCCGCGCGATGCCGGGCCTGCCCGCCAACGTGATCCAGCTCGTTACCGACGCGCCCGCGCCAAGCCCCGATCAAGGAGAACCTCGATGACCCGCCCGCCGTTCGATTTCGAGCCCGGCACCGCACCGCTGCTGATCTCGATTCCGCATCTGGGCCGCGAGCTGCCCGAACCGCTGCTGCCCGCCTACGCCGACGAGGCCCGCCGCGTCAGCGACACCGACTGGCACCTGGACACGCTGTACGGCTTCGCGCGCGACCTGGGCGCCTCGGTGCTGGGCGCCCGCGTATCGCGCTACGCGATCGACCTGAACCGGCCGCCGACCGGCGAGAGCCTGTACCCGGGCCAGACCACGACCGGCCTGTGCCCGACCGAGACCTTCCGCGGCGTGCCGTTGTACCGGCCCGGCCGCGAGCCGGACGCCGCCGAGATCGCCCGCCGCAGGCAGGCGTACTGGCAGCCCTATCACGACAAGCTCGCCGAAGAACTGGGCCGCCTGCGCGCGCTGCACGGCCAGGTGCTGCTGTGGGAAGCCCATTCGATCGCCAGCGTGCTGCCGCGGCTGTTCGACGGCAAGCTGCCGGATTTGAACCTGGGCACCAACGGCGGCGCGGCCTGCGATGCGCGGATCCTCGACGCCGTTCTGGCGCCGCTGGCCGATCCCGTGACGGTCGGCGGATTCACGCATGTCGTCAATGGCCGCTTCAAGGGCGGCTTCATCACGCGCCACTATGGACAGCCGGCCGGCGGCGTGCACGCGATCCAGCTCGAGATGTGCCAATGCTGCTACATGGACGAGGACGAGCCGTTCGGCTACCGGCCCGATCGCGCGATGCGGATCCAGCCCCTATTGAGGCAGATGGTGGAGGGGGGGCTGGAAGCGGTACGCCGACTGAAACCGGGCCGCGCTGCCCACTAAGGGCCGCCTGCCCTGCCTGCCCGGCGCTCAGGCGCCGTTC
Source organism: Pseudomonadota bacterium (assembly GCA_029779435.1). Lineage (GTDB taxonomy): Bacteria > Pseudomonadota > Gammaproteobacteria > Burkholderiales > Burkholderiaceae_E > JAKPAM01. Next base: position 43,618 of record JAKPAM010000136.1, read on the forward strand.
GCCGCTCCCGCGGCGCGCGCGGCCGCGACGGCCTCGCCGATCAGTTGCTTGAGCGCGACCACGTCGTCGCCCAGCGCGCGCAATTGCAGCCCTGCGCCGTTCGGCAGGCTCGACACGCCGGCATAAAGCCGTTCGCCACGCTCGGTGCTGGCGTCGACCACCGCGCGCAGCCGTGCCTGCGCATCCGCCCCCGTCCACGATCCGAGGATCCATAAGCTGGCGTGGATGCCGTGCGCGTTCGATACCCCTACCCGCCCCTCGCGCCAGCTCGCGCCGTCGACCAGGCAGCGCTCGCGCGTCAGCAGGCCCGCACCGGTCCGAACCACGTCGATGCGCGCGTCGAATGCGTCGAAGGACCGGCCGCCCTGCGTCGGATCGTGCGCGAGGAACATCTCGCAGGCGATGACGGTCGCCTCCGGATCGATCTCGACGCTGGTGCGGCTGAGCAGGCGGCTGCCGGGAAACAGGATCTGCGGCTCGGGCAGGTACTCGAGCCACGCGCCCCGCCCGGCCGCCAGCGTCTGCGCCTGCGCCGCGTGTCCTCCGGTCATCGCATGGACGATCGTCGACGCGGCGGTCGCCACGCGCACGCGCGCGCCGGCGGCGGCCCGCAGGCGGATCGCGACGTCGTCGTGCTCGAACAAGCCGCCGGACAGCGATTGCAGCGCCAGCGAACAGGCGACCGGCTGTCCGTCGTCGTAGTGCGGCCGGCAGACGTGGAACGGATAGCGGACGAACTGCCGCGCGAGATAAGTGCGATGCCCGGCATCGCGCGCGAAATGCAGATCCATATGCGGCCGCGCACCGGCAGGTACCGATCCGGGTGCGGCTTCCGCCGCCGCCGGCCGGCGCGCGGTAACCGGCGAGAAGGGCTCGACGAAGACCGGTTCAACGATCAAACAACACCTCGCGCGCGATCCGGTCGACCACCGCGTCGACCCCTTCGCCGGTCGCGCAGTTGGTCTGCAGCGTCGGCCGGTTCTGGCGCACGCCGTTGGCCTCGCGGACCATCCGCGCCAGGTCGACGCGGACATAAGGAGCGAGATCGACCTTGTTGACGACCAGCAGGTCGCACTTGACGACGCCGAGGCCGCGCTTGCGCGGGATGTCGTCGCCGCCGGCCACGTCGATGACGAACAGCCAGTAGTCGACCAGGTCCAGCGTGAACGACGACGCCAGGTTGTCGCCGCCGCTCTCGATCAGGATCAGGTCGAGGTCGCCGTAACGGCGGTCCAGCTCGTCGGCGGCCGCCAGGTTCAGCGTCGGATCCTCGCGGATCGCCGTGTGCGGACACGCGCCGGTCTCGACGGCCAGCACGCGCTCGGGCGCGATCAGGCCGGTGCGTCGCACGCGCTCGGCGTCCTCGGCGGTCACGAGATCGTTGGTGATCACCGCCAGTTCGGTGCCGCGCGCGATGAAGCGCGGAATCAACTGCTCGAGCAGCGCCGTCTTGCCGGAGCCGACCGGACCGCCGATGCCGACGCGGGCCGCGCCGCGCGGCTTGCTGGAGGAAGTGGGCAGGGCAGCCATCGTCGTCACCTCATCATGTACAGTCGGTTCAGCGGCACGCGCGAGACCGGCGGGCATCCGATGACCCGGCCATCGACGCTGACCTCGAAGTTCTGCGGATCGACGCTGACCCGCGGGCACGCATCGTTGCGGACCATAGCGGCCTTGGTCAGCGCGCGCGTGCCGCGGCATGCGGCCAGCGGCTTGCGCAAGCCCAGGCGCTGCTCCAGTCCCTGCCCGATCGACGCGCCGGCCACGAAGTTCATCGACAGCGGCTGCGGCGCCGCACCGAACGCGCCCCACTGCGGCCGCATCAGCAACGGCTCGCAGGTCATCAGCGACGCGGCCGAGTCGCCCATCGCACCATGAGCGATGAACCCGCCCTTGATGACCAGTTCGGGCTTGATGCCGAAAGTCGCCGGCCGCCACAGCACGATGTCGGCCAGCTTGCCCGGTTCGAGCGAGCCGACGTGCTCGTCGACGCCGAACACGCGTGCCGCGTTGATCGTGTACTTGGCGACATAGCGCAGGATCCGGGCATTGTCGGCGTCGGCGAACGGTTCGCCGGCCAGCGCGCCGAACTGGTCCTTCATCTTGCTGGCCAACTGCCAGGTGCGGCAGATCACTTCGTTGATCCGCCCCATGCCCTGGCTGTCCGAGCCCAGGATCGAGATCGCCCCCATGTCGTGCAACACGTCCTCGGCCGCGATCGTCTGCGCACGGATCCGGCTCTCGGCGAAGCGCACGTCCTCGGGCACCGCCGGATTCAGGTGATGACACACCATGATCATGTCCAGGTGCTCATCGAAGGTGTTGACCGTATAGGGGTTGGTCGGGTTCGTCGACGACGGCAGGCAGTTCGGCAGCCCGGCCACCGCGATGATGTCCGGCGCATGGCCGCCGCCCGCGCCCTCGGTGTGATACATGTGGATCGTGCGGCCGCCGATCGCGCGCAACGTGTCCTCGAGGAAACCCGACTCGTTGAGCGTGTCGGTGTGCAACTGCACCTGGAAGTCCATGTCGTCGGCCACCGCCAAGCAGGTGTCGATCGCCGCGGGCATCGCGCCCCAGTCCTCGTGGATCTTCAGTCCCAGGCAGCCTGCCTTCATCTGCTCGACAAGCGATTCGGGCCGCGACGAATTGCCGCGTCCGAGAAAACCGAAGTTCATCGGCCAGTGCTCGGACGCTTGCAGCATCCTGCCGACGTTCCATGCGCCGCCGCAGTCGATGCCGACGGTGATCGGCCCCAGCGATCCGCCGAACATCGTCGTGATGCCCGACGCCAGCGCGTGCTCGACGAGCTGTGCCGAATCGAAGTGCACGTGCACGTCGAGGCCGCCGGCCGTGGCGATCATGCCTTCACCGTCGCGTACCGTCGTCGCGTTGCCCACCAGCAGCTTCGGATGCACGCCGTCCATCACCTGCGGATTGCCGGCCTTGCCGATCGCCACGATGCGGCCGTCCTTGATGCCGATGTCGCCCTTGACGATGCCGACCATCGCGTCGATGACGACGACGTTGCTGATCAGCATGTCCAGCGCGCCCTGATCGGACGTCAGCCCGGCGACCATGCCCATGCCGTCGCGCAGCGTCTTGCCCCCGCCGTGCAGGCATTCGTCGCCCGGTACCGCGTGGTCGTGCTCGATCCGCGCCAGCAGCGACGTGTCGCCGAGCCGCACACGGTCGCCGGTCGTCGGTCCATAGAGCGCCGCGTATTCGCTGCGAGTCATCCATGCCATCGGAAAATCTCCTCTGATTCGATCAAGCGCCCTTGAAGCCGCCGGCGCGCGCGCGCGCCAATGCGTCTTCGATACCGCGGTCGTCGGCGGTACCGCCTTCGGTCAACCGGTTCAGCCCGTAGATTTCGCGCGCGCCGCCGAACGTCACCAGCGTGACGTTGCGCTCCTCGCCCGGCTCGAACCGCACCGCGGTGCCGGCGGGAATGTCGAGCCGCATCCCATAAGCGAGGCGCCGGTCGAACTGCAGGGCGCGGTTGACCTCGAAGAAGTGGTAGTGGCTGCCGACCTGGATCGGCCGGTCGCCGGTATTCATCGCGCGCAGCGCCACGCTGCGCCGGCCGGCGTTGATCTCGATCCGTCCTTCGGCGGGAAGGATTTCGCCCGGAATGCGCGGCGCGGCCCCGGTCTCGGCCCCGGTCTCGGCGGCGTCGGATGCCCGTCCGCCGTCGATCGGCGGCCGGATCGGATCGTGAACGGTGACCAGCTTGGTGCCGTCGGGGAAGCTGCCCTCGACCTGCAGGATCGGCATCAGCGCCGCCACGCCCGGCAGCACGTCCTCGGTGTCCAGCACCGTGGATCCCTCGGAGATCAGCTCGGCGACGGTGCGTCCATCCCGCGCGCCTTCGAGAATGGCATCGGCGATGATCGCGACGGCCTCGGGGTAGCCGAGCCGCAGGCCTCGCGCACGGCGCTGTCGCGCCAGTTCGGCGGCGCTGAATATCGTCAGGCGTTCCAGTTCGGTGGGGGTCAGCAGCAAGGCGTTCTCCTGGACGAGGATGGGGTAATGGCCGCTAAGTGGCGAACAACCGGCCCACGCGCGGTTCGTGCCGCATCGCAGCCACTTCGATCGCAGGCGCACCGTTCCAGGCGTCGTCCGGATCCGGACAGGGCTCGGCCAGGACGGCGACGATCGCCGGTCGCAACGCGGCCAGCAGGCGCTGGGCGTCGACGTGACCGGTCAACCCCATCCGCATCGCCGCGCCGGCGATCGACGCGGCCAGGCCGTACGCCGACATCATCTCGGCCTGCGTCAGCGACAAGCCGCGATCGGCCCACACCAAGCCCTGGACGACCGCCAGGTGCCCGGGTGCGCGTCCGTCGCGAACGATGGACAGGTAGTCGGCAGCCCGGCCTCTGCCCAGTTCCGCATGCACGCGAAGCTGGGTGAAGCCGAGGCGCCGGCTGGCCGCGCGCGGACCGGCACCCACGCTCATCGCCTCGTACAGGCGATCGAGGTCGACCAGCGCCGCGGGCGACGCCCACTGCCGCCAGGCGCGATCGAGGAACGGCCGGTCGAATCCTGCCCACCGCCGTTCGATCGACGCCGCCGCGAACTGCAGCAGCGCGCCCGCCTGCAACGGAATCCCGTCGCCATGCATCGATTCGAGTCCCCAGGAGAACGCGGTGGCGCCGCTGGGGAACATCGAGTCACCGAGCTGCAGCATCTCGAGCAGGCAGCCGGACGATGCCTGGGCGAATGCGCCGGCGCCATCGGACAACGGTACGTCTGGCATGCGTCGGTCAATGGTGAGGCGGATGCGAAGGGGAGCCGGCGTGCGAGTGCTCCGACGATGGCGGATGATGAGGATGGCCATGCCCGCCGGCATGTTCGATCGCCCCGGCGCCGGGCTCGCTGCCGTCGGCTTCGATGACGATATGCCGTGCCGACGACAGATGCTCGAGCCGCTTCAGGTAATCGGCGCGCTCGCCTTCCAGCCTTATCGCCAGCCGCGTGCCGTCGAACCGGACCTTCCAATGCATGTTGCCGGCGAAGTAGCCCAGTTCCAGCGCATCGGCCGGATCGTCGACCGCCAGCACGAGCCAGCGCGGCGCGTCCAGCGCGACGATGATCGCCGACGTCGCCGACAGCATCAGGATCGCGCCGTTGCGCAGTTCGGCGTCGCGATCCAGCATCAGCGCGATCTCGGTGCCCCGATCGGTGCGCAGGTGAAGCCGCCGGCGGGACATGTCCTGCCCGGACAAGGTCACGGTCTCGACGGCGTGCCGAGCCGACAGCGCCTGCAAGCGTCCGGCGAAGACCGGGTCGTCGGCGTATCCGACGATCGCGTTGAGCTTGAGCACGATATGGCTCCGATTCGTTTGTCGGCAGACCTTAGAACTTGGCGAACGGCGCCGGCTCGATCAATCCGGTCTCGTACAGCACCTTGACCTGCCCATCGGGTTGGAACACCCCGACCCGCGCGCGCTTGTACAAATGGTGATTCGTCTCGTGGATCTTGACGCGCCCCTCGGGGGCATCGAATTCCAGTCCCGAGGACGCGGCGATGACCTTCTCGACATCGAAGCTCCTGGCCTTCTCGACCGCGGCCTTCCACAGATAGACCGATGTATAAGCGCACTCGGGCACGTCCGCCGTGACACGCTTCGGGCCATACTTGGCCTTGAACGCTTCGACGAACTTCCTGTTGGCCGGATTGTCCACGCTCTGAAAGTAACCCATGCACGAATGCACGCCGACGACGTTCTCGGCGCCGATTCCCGACACTTCCTCTTCGGTCACCGCCAGCGCCATGATCGTCGTCTTGCCCGGATCGATGCCGGCCGACTTCATCTGCTTGAAGAACGCGACATTGGAGCCGCCGACCACCGTGCTCAGGATGATGTCGGGCTTCAGCGCCTTGATCTTGTTGATGATCGATCCGAAGCTGGTGCCGCCGAGCGGGATGTACTCCTCGCCGAGCACCTTGCCGCCGAGCTTGGCCACGGCCGGACGCGCGATCTTGTTGGTCACCCGGGGCCAGACGTAGTCCGAGCCGATCAGGTAGACGCTCTTACCCTTGTTCTTCAGCAGCCACTCGACGGCCGCCCCGGTCTGCTGGGTGGCCTCGGCCGCGACATACATGATGTTCGGCGACTCTTCCTGGCCTTCGTAGTAGGTCGGGTAGTAGAGCAATCCCTTCAGTTGCTCGAAGACCGGCAGCACCGCCTTGCGCGACGCCGACGTATAGCATCCGAAGACGGCCGCGCACTTGTCGGCCGCGACGAGCTTCCGGGCCTTCTCGGCGAAGGTCGGCCAGTCGCTGGCGCCATCCTCGACGATCGGCACGATCTTGTGCCCTAACACGCCTCCGGCGGTATTGATCTCGTCGATCGCCAGCTTGTCGGCATCGGCGACCGACGCTTCGGCCAGCGCGAGATCGCCGGACAGTGAATGCAGGATACCGACCTTGATCGTTTCCTGGGCGAATGCCTGCCGGCTGATCCACGGGGCTGCCAGTGTCGAAGCGGACGCGAGGCCGATCGTCTTGACGACTCGTCTTCTGGAAGATGGGCTCATGCTTGGGACCTTGTCTGGTTGAGTAGGCGGCGCGATGCGCGACCGGATGCGGGCACGTCGGACCCGAACCGGGTATCCGCGCAAAGCGGAAGCAAAAAACAAAAAGGGCCTGGACGGATCGACGATCCGCGCAGGCCCTTTTTTGCCGACTGCGACACAGGCGATGTTGGCTGTGTCGTAAGTGTGACGAATATTAGAGACGTCCATCCAACGCTGTCAAGTTCCGCTGCGACCTTACTTAGCGCGGCATCGAAGTTGCTAGCATTGATCCATTGTTCCAACGTCTGCTCGATGCGTCGCGTCGACTTCATCCATCGTGTCCAATTCAGATCCGATCAAGGTCGGTGTCCTGTTCTCGCGTGAAGGGACGACCTCCCGGACCGAAAGGTCGATGCTGCTGGGCACGATCTTTGCAATAAGAGAGATCAACGACGCCGGCGGCCTCGACGGGCGCGAGATCGTGCCGATCCATTTCGATCCGCAATCGACGCCGCTCAGATACGCGGAGCTGGCGGCCAGGTTGATCGACGTCGAGCACGTCAACGTGATCTTCGGCTGCTACATGTCGAGCACCCGCAAGGCGGTGCTGCCGATCGTCGAACGGTTCGACCGGCTGCTGTTCTATCCATCGATGTACGAAGGCTTCGAGTTCTCGCCCAACATCATCTACACGGGCGGAACGCCCAACCAGCACAACCTGCCGCTGGCCCGCTACATGATGGCCAACTTCGGCGCGCGCGTGTACATGGTCGGCGGCGACTACATCTTTCCCTATGAATCGAACCGCACGATGAGCGATCTGATCCACCAGAGAAAAGGTGGGCGCAAGATCGGCGAGAAGTACGTGTCGCTCGACGCGCAGGAAAAGGACTTCGCGGCGATCGCGCGCGACATCCGGGACAAGCAGCCGGACTTCGTCTTCTCGACGGTCGTCGGCAGGACGACGAGGATGTTCTACCAGGCTTACGCCGACGCTGGGCTCGACCCCGCGACGATCCCGATCGCCAGCCTGACGACGACCGAGGTCGAAGTCCAGGAGATGGGCAGCCGGCTGGCGGCCGGGCACTTCACGGCCGCCCCCTATTTCAGGTCGCTGGCGACGCCGAAGAACGTCTCGACGGTGGGGCGCTTCACCAGACTGTTCGGCGACCGGATCGAGCCCAACATGTGCTGGGAAGCCGCTTATTTCCAGGTGCACCTGTTCGCGCAGGCATTCCTGCAGGCGGGCGGCGACGAGCCTCGTCTTCTCGTTCCGCACCTTCATGGCGCCGAGTTCGACGCACCACAAGGGCGCGTGCGGATCGATCCGATCACGCACCACACGCGGCTGACGCCGCGCATCGGCCGGGTCGACGCGCAAGGCCAGTTCACGATCATGGCCGAGGCGCCCGCCGGCATCGAGGCCGACCCCTACCTGGCCAACCTGCAGTCCGACGATTGGACGCAGGCGCTCAGGCCGATCGTCCCGCTGCAACCGACGGACCGCGCCCATGGCGCGTGAAACCTCGCGTCGAGCCCGGCGGCTGAGCCCGGAGTTCCTCAAGCAGTTGCGCAGCCGGCGCGTCGCGGTCATCCACCCGAACGACGCCGACGGCAGCGTCCTGCTGCTGCAACTGCAGCGCATCGGCTGCCAGGTACAGGCCTACTGGCCGCCCCCGGCCGAACTGCCGGAGGGCACCGACATCGTCTTCTGCTCGGTGCAGCCCGAGCGGCAGCTCGACACTCACGACTGGGTGCGCGGTTGCGAGTCGGCCATCGTCATCGGCGTCATCGGTTACGAGAATCCGACGGTGTTCGACGCGTTGCTGTCCTTGAACGCATCGTGGGTCATCACGGTGCCGGTGCGCTCGACCGGCGTGTTGTCGGCGCTCGTGATGACGATCCAACGGCAGGACGAGACGCGCGCGCTGACCAAGCGGATCACGCGCCTCGAAGAACGCCTGGCCAGCGCCAAACTGATCGACGACGCGAAATCGATCATCGCGCGCAGCCGCGACGTATCCGGTGACGAGGCCTACCGGCTGCTGCGCGAGCGGGCGATGGCCAAGCGCGTGCCGATCGAGGAGATCGCCCGCGCGATCGTCAACGCCGACGCGATCCTGTCCCGCTAGTGAAGCGCCAGGCACGCCAACGCTGATCGATGCGCGCTGATCGCGACGATACCCGCCGCACCATGACGCTGCGTCACGCACCGCGACGGTGACGCACGAGCACGATCCCGATCGCGTCCCCAGGCGCATCCCTCATGGCAAGCAGTTTGCTGAACAAGCGGATCCCGCCCATGAAGGAACCGGTTCGCTCCCGGAGCCAGCCGACCCGCTTCCCATGACATCCGACCTCCTCGATCACCCCCCGCGGACGTTCTCGCTGGCGAAGATCGCTCCTCAGCGATGGCGCAACGGCGGCGGGCTGACCCGCGAGATCCTGGTGCTGCCATGCGCCGACGGCCGGGATTGGGATTGCCGCGTCAGCGTGGCCGATATCGAGCACGACGGCCCGTTCTCCACGTTCGACGGCATCGACCGCACGGCCGTGCTGCTGGAGGGGCCGGGTCTGCTGTTGCAAGGCGCGGCTGCCGGAGAATCGGTTCGCTTCGAGCATGTCGCCGCAGTGAATCGCTTCGCCGGCGAGACACCGCTGGTCGCGCGCCTGCCGGGCACCTCCGCCCGTCTGTTCAACGTGATGCACAGGCGATCCGCCTTCGTCGCGCAAGCGGACGCGCATCGCGCCGACGGCGGCAAGCTGCTGGATCGGGACTGCACCACCGTGGTTCTCGCGTATGCCGGCCGATTCGACCTGTCGTTCGAAGGCGAGACGGACGGCAGGCTGGCCATCACTCTCAGCAGCGGCTCGGGCATGGTCGTCTTCGATCGCCGCGCTTCGCTCGACTGGCGTCCGCGTCAGGAAAACGGCCTGTTGATCATCGTCACGCTGGCTCGCGGCTAGGGACGCGCTGATCGATTCGCCCGAGGGGCGGATGCGACGGCCAAGTGGAATTGATCAGCGCTTCCCTATTTCTCGTCGAGATACTTCAGCCACTTATGGGGTCGGATATCGACGCACCAAATGGTGCGCACCCGATGCGAAATCCTCATTCGATGCACCACGGGGGCGCATCGCGCGTTCTCATTAGAAGTCTTCGCTTCATCAGTCCTTCCGATTCTATTGATAAGAATTTCTTCACTTGCCGCGGTCGACGATGTTCGCGATGAGAATTCCTGGCAGGCACCAAAGTTGCAGCACGGCACGGGTCCTTAGTGCATGGCGCCTCCAACGCCCCCCGCCGCGCCGCCGTCGATTCCGCCCAATTCAGGAGCCCCTCCATGCAGACCGATTCCTTCTCCCACGCCGACTCGGTGGGCGCACTGGTCACTCCACCTCGCTTCGATTCCGTCAGCGACGCCCAGCAGTATCTGCGGGCACAAGGCGTCAGCTACGTGCTCGCGCAGTTCGTCGACGTACATGGGGTGGCCAAGGCCAAGGCCGTCCCGGTCTCGCATCTGCAGACGGTTCTGGCCGACGGCGCCGGCTTCGCCGGCTTCGCGATCTGGGGCGTCGGCATCGAACCGCACGGACCCGACTTCATGGCCGTCGGCGACCTGGCCACGCTGTCGCCCGTACCTTGGCAGCCCGGCCTGGCGCGGATCGTCTGCGAGGGCCATGTCGACGGCAAGCCCTGGGCTTATGACAGCCGCATCACGCTAAAGAGGCAGATCGCGCGCATGGCCGAGCGCGGCTACACGCTCTTCACCGGGCTGGAGCCGGAATTCTCGCTGCTTCGACGTGACGAGCAGGGGCGCATCCAGCCGTTCGACCCGAGCGATACGCTAGCCAAGCCCTGCTACGATTACAAGGGCTTGTCGCGCACCCGCGATTACCTGGAGAAGCTGTCGAACGCGCTGCGCGCCACCGGCATCGACGTCTACCAGATCGACCACGAGGACGCCAACGGCCAGTTCGAGTTGAACTACACGTTCACCGACTGCCTGACCTCGTGCGACCACTTCGTGTTCTTCAAGATGGCGGCCAGCGAGATCGCCAACCAGATGGGCCTGTTGTGCTCGTTCATGCCCAAGCCGTTCGGGCACCTGCCGGGCAACGGCATGCACATGCACATGTCGATCGGTGACGGCCAGTCGAATCTGTTCCAGGACAGGAACGACCCGCGCGGCCTCGAATTGTCGACGCTCGCCTACCACTTCATGGGCGGCGTGCTCGCGCATGCAGCGGCGCTGGCCGCGCTGTGCGCGCCGACCGTCAACTCGTACAAGCGGCTGGTCGTCGGCCGCTCGCTGACCGGCGCGACCTGGGCGCCCGCCTACATCAGCTACGGCGACAACAACCGTTCGAGCATGATCCGCGTTCCCAAGGGTCGCCTCGAGCTGCGGCTGCCCGATGGGTCGGCCAATCCTTACCTGGCGACCGCGGCCGTCATCGCCGCCGGCCTGGACGGCGTCGATCGCAAGCTCGACCCGGGCACCCCGCGCAACACCAATCTGTACGACTGGAGCGCCGAGCAGCTTCGCGAGGCCGGCATCGGCATGCTGCCGCAGAACCTGGGCAGCGCGCTGGACGCGCTCGAGGCCGATTCGCTGATCTGCGAAGCGCTCGGTCCGGTCAGCGCCGAGTTCCTCAAGCTCAAGCGGATGGAATGGGTGGAGTACCAGCGCCACGTCTCCGAGTGGGAAATCAAGCAATACGTCGAATTCTTCTGAGAGGACACCAACGCCATGTGCGGAATTGTTGGGCTGCTGGTCAAGAAGCCAGCGTTGCGAGAACAACTGGGCCGTTTGATGGTCCCGATGCTGATCGGCATGACCGAGCGCGGCCCCGACTCGGCGGGCCTGGCCGTCTTCACGCCCAAGCTGAACGGCGAGCGCCGCAAGATCAGCGTCTACTCGGGTTTCACGCCCGCCGGCGACGCTTATGACTGGAACGGCCTGGTCACCGCGCTGAACGGCGCGCTGCGAGCCGATGCCATCGTGGAAACCAAGGGAAATCACGCGATCGTGGCGTTCGGCATCGCGCCGGCGGCCGTCAAGGAATGGATCGGCGCGTACGATCCGGCACTGCACGTGTTCTCGACCGGTCAGCGCATCGACCTCTACAAGGACACGGGCACGCCCGAGGAGGTCGCGCTGCGCTACGACTTCGCCGACCTGAAGGGCACGCACCTGGTCGGCCACACGCGGATGGCCACCGAATCGGCGGTGACGCCCGATCGCGCGCATCCGTTCACGGCCGGCGAGGACTTCTGCCTCGTGCACAACGGCTCGCTGTCGAACCATCACGAGATCCGGCGGATGCTCGAACCGAAGGGCATCCACTTCGACACCGACAACGATACCGAAGCCGCGACCCGCTTCATCGAATGGCGGCTGCGCGAAGGCGACACGCTGCAGCAGGCGCTGCAACAAGGCTTCGACGTGCTCGACGGGTTCTATACGTTCCTGATGGGCACCGCCACCGAACTGGCACTGATCCGCGACCCGTTCGCCTGCAAGCCGGCGGTGGTCGCCGAAACCGACGACTACGTCGCGATCGCGTCCGAGTTCCGCTCGCTCGCGCACCTGCCCGGCGTCAATCACGCCAAGGTCTTCGAACCCGCGCCCGAGGAGATGTACGTATGGAAAGCCTGAGCTTCGACCTGGACGCGACGCCGCTGCGCGAGGTCAACCGGTTCCTGCATCACGAAGCGCCCGGCAAGGGCGACCTGTCGGTGGTCATCCGCAATCCGAACGGCGCGCATTCGATCGCGGCGGGACTGAACGCGCCGATCAAGGTGACGATCGACGGCCATGCCGGCTACTACGCGGCCGGCATGAACCAAGGCGGCGACGTGACGATCACCGGCAGCGCCGGTACCGGCGTGGCCGAGAACATGATGAGCGGCATCGTGCACGTCAAGGGATTCGCGTCGAACGCCGCCGGCGCGACCGCCCACGGCGGCCTGCTGATCATCGACGGCGACGCCGGCCTGCGCTGCGCGATCTCGCTGAAAGGGGCCGACGTCGTCGTCGGCGGCTCGGTCGGCAGCTTCTCGGCCTTCATGGCCCAGGCGGGCAACCTCGTCGTGCTCGGCGACGCCGGCGAAGCGCTCGGCGACTCGCTGTACGAGGCGCGGATCTTCGTTCGCGGCAAGGTCAAGAGCCTGGGCGCCGATTGCGAGCGCAAACCGATGGGCGAGGCCGAGACGAAGATCCTCGCCGATCTGCTGGCCCGGGCCGGCCATGCGAACGTCTCGCCCGCCGAGTTCACCTGCTACGGCTCGGCCCGCACGCTGTACCACTTCCACGTCGACAACGCCGGCGCCTACTGAAGCCGACCGACCCTGCGAGACCCATTATGAGTGCACCCTCTCACGATCGCGTCGACGCCGCGCGGACCGCCCCGCGCTTCTCGGCGACCTTCGATCCGTACACGCTGTCCGAGATCCGCCGCGCGGCGGCTACCGGCATCTACGACATCCGCGGCGGCGGCGCCAAGCGCAAGCTGCCCCACTTCGACGACCTGCTGTTCCTCGGCGCTTCGATCAGCCGCTACCCGCTCGAGGGTTATCGCGAGAAGTGCGGCACCGACGTCGTGCTGGGTACCCGCTTCGCGAAAAAGCCGATCCACCTGAAGACGCCGGTCACGATCGCCGGAATGAGCTTCGGTGCGCTGTCCGCGCAAGCCAAGGAAGCGCTGGGCCGCGGCGCCAGCGCCGTCGGCACCAGCACCACCACCGGCGACGGCGGCATGACGCCCGAGGAGCGCGGCCACTCGAAGACGCTCGTCTACCAGTACCTGCCGTCGCGCTACGGGATGAACCCCGATGACCTGCGCAAGGCCGACGCGATAGAGGTCGTGGTCGGCCAGGGCGCCAAGCCCGGCGGCGGCGGCATGCTGCTGGGCCAGAAGATCAGCTCGCGCGTCGCCAGGATGCGCTGCCTTCCCGAAGGGATCGACCAGCGTTCGGCGTGCCGGCACCCGGACTGGACCGGCCCCGATGACCTGGAGATCAAGATCCTCGAACTGCGCGAGATCACCGACTGGGAAAAGCCGATCTACGTGAAGGTCGGCGCGACCCGTCCTTATTACGACGTCGCGCTGGCCGTCAAGGCGGGTGCCGACGTCGTCGTGCTCGACGGCATGCAGGGCGGCACCGCCGCCACGCAGGAGGTGTTCATCGAGCACGTCGGGATTCCGATCCTCGCGGCGATCCGTCCGGCCGTGCAGGCGCTGCGCGACCTGAACATGCACCGCAAGGTGCAGTTGATCGTCTCGGGCGGCATCCGCAACGGCGCCGACACCGCGAAGGCGCTGGCGCTGGGGGCTGACGCCGTCGCGATCGGCACGGCCGCGCTGGTCGCACTGGGCGACAACGACCCGCGCTGGCAAGCCGAGTACGAAGCGCTGGGCACGACGGCCGGCGCTTATGACGACTGGCACGAGGGTCGCGACCCGGCCGGCATCACGACGCAGGATCCGGCGCTGGCCGCGCGGCTCGACCCGCTGCTGGCCGGCCGCCGGCTGGCCAACTACCTGTCGGTGATGACGATGGAAGCGCAAGTGATCGCGCGCGCCTGCGGCAAATCGCACCTGCACAACCTCGAACCGGAGGATCTCGCCGCGCTGACCATCGAGGCTGCGGCGATGACGCAGGTGCCGCTGGCGGGAACCGACTGGATACCGGGCAAGTTGTGATAGCCCCGTCGGACCGCGCGGAAAATTATCGGATCATCGCATCACTTCGGTGCCGGATGCGCCTGTTCCGCGCGCGTTCCGCACTATGCCGGTGAGGCGCATGACGCTTAGGAAATTCGCTTGCCAAGCCACCTAAGTACCATGCTATTCTGAGCCCATCGGAGCAAGGAAGCTCTCGTCCAGGCGCAAGCCGGCGAGGGCTTTTTTTATTGGCGGCCGGACATCATGGCGAAAGACACACTGAAGGTTGGCGTGCTGTTCTCGCAGACGGGGCCCACAGCCTTCGTCGAGCGTACGCAATGCAATGCCACGCTGTTGGCGATCGAGGCGATGAATGCCAGCGGCGGCGTCCGCGGCCAGGCGGTCGAGCCCGTCATTCGCGATCCGAAGTCCCGCGTTCCCGACTACGTCGCGCTGGCAAGCGAATTGCTCGAAGTCCATCGGGTACCGCTGATCTTCGGCTGCTACATGACCAACACACGGCAAGCGCTGGTGCCGCTGGTCGAGCGCCGCAACGCCGTCCTCGCTTATCCGGCCCCCTATGAGGGCTTCGAGTACTCGCGCAATGTGTTCTACGGCGGCGCGGTCCCGAACCAGCACATCGTGCCGCTCGCCCGCTACCTGATGGCCCATGCCGGCAGGCGCTTCTATCTGGTCGGCACCCGTTACACGTTTCCGGTCGAATCGAATCGCGTGATGATGACGCTGATCTCCGAAGGCAAGGGCGAGATCCTGGCCGAACGATACGTACCGCTCGACGCGACGCGGCACGAGCTGACGGCGCTCGCCCGGCACATCAAGAGCAAGCAGCCCGACGTGGTCTTCTGCACGGTCGTCGGCGAAGCGGCCGCGCGATTCCACCAGGCCTGCCGCGAGGAAGGAATCTCCCCCGCGGACACCACGATCGCCGGGCTGACGATCACCGAGGCCGAAGTCCAGTTGATGGGGGCGGAGCTCGCCCGCGGCCACCTGACCGCCGCCACGTATTTCGAGTCGATCGACAGCCCCGCCAATCGCCGCTTCGTCGATCGCTATCGCTCGGCGTACGGACCCGCCGCGCACACGAACGCGATGGCCGAGACCGCCTGGTCGCTGACCAGCATGGTATTGGCGGCCGCCGATCGTTGCGGCTCCATGGACGCCGACGCGCTGCGCAACGAAATGGCCCGCGAGCCTTTCGATGCGCCGCAAGGCATCATCCGGCTCGATACGCAGAACAATCATTTCCATCTGTGGCCGCGTGTTGCACGAGTCGGCTACGACGGCGGCTTCGAGGTCCTCGAGACGGCCCCCTGCGCGCTGAAGCCGGATCCGTACCTGATCAACCATGGCATCGCCGGGAATGATCCCGGTACGCGGGACTAGCCATGTCGACCGCGATACGCCGAGGCGACCCGGTCCTGAAGTCGTTGCGCGACATCCGCCGGATGCGCGTGCTGATCGTCCATCCGCGCGACCGGGACTGCGACGATCTGTCGGCGCAAGTCAAGCGTATCGGCTGCCAGGTCGAATCGACGTGGCCGCCGCCGTCGTCGATTCCCGACGATGTCGAGATCGTCTTCATCCTGTTTCGCGGCCAGAAGGATACCGCCGGGCTGACGAGGCTCCTGCAGAGCCGCGTTCCCCGACCGACGATCATCGGCATCGTGGAATTCGAGAGCCCGACGGCGATCGAGGACGTCGTCGGCGCCGGCACGCTGTCGATCGTCACCAAGCCGATACGCGGTTTCGGCCTGCTGACCTCGATGGTCATCGCGCATGACCTGAATGCCTCGACGAGAGCGATGCAGACGCGCATCACCAAGCTCGAATCCCGGCTGGTCGGCATCAAGCGCATCGAGCAGGCCAAGTCGATTCTGATGCTGCGCAACCGGATCAGCGAACAGGAGGCTTATGAAAAGATCCGCTTGCAGGCGATGAAGCAAAGGGTTAGCATGGAGTCCATAAGTTCTTCGATCGTCTCCACTAATGACATGCTCGGTCAATGAATGATCCGGCACGGAGCGATGGGTTGGTGACAGGTTGACGAGCTTTCCGTAGATCCTTTCCCGTTTTTCCGGATCCACGGTTCTCGATCAGATGCATACGGTTCGATCGCTGCAAAGGCTGCAGTGGCCGGGCCTGGCTAAGAAAGCCACCTTCGACATCACGTCGGCGGTGGCTTTTTTGTTTCTTGATTTTGTTCGTTCGATTTCATTGACTGTCCTTCGCGCGGCTGGGTTGCCGCCGCGGGGCGTGGCTAAGAAAGCCGCCTTCGGTGTCCATCACCGCCGGCGGCTTTTTTGTTTTTGGCATCCTCAACTGGAGTAAAGCGCATGGCCTCCCTCACCGATTCCAGCAAGGCGGTCCGCGTCGCCTGCGACGTCGGCGGTACCTTCACCGATATCTGCGTCCTCAACGAAGCATCGGGTCGGATGCACGTGGCCAAGGTGCCGACGACCGTCGATCCGATCGACGGCGTGCTGGCCGGCATCACCGCCGGCAACGTCGATCTCAACGACCTGGTGCTCTTCTCCCACGGCACGACGCTGGCGACCAACGCGCTGATCACGCGGCGCTTTCCTCCGGCCGTGATGATCACCACCGAAGGCTTCCGCGACACGATCGAGATCCGCCGCGGCAATCGCGACGACCTGTGGGACGCGTACAAGGAGATCGCCAAGCCGTACATCCGCCGCCGCGACCGTCTCGTCGTGCCCGAGCGCATCGACTATGCCGGCGTCGTCGTCACGCCGCTGGACGTCGACAAGGCCCGCGACGTCGCGCGCGTCGTCGCCAAGCGCGGCGTCAAGACGATCGCGATCTGCTTCGCGAACGCCTACGTGAACCCCGCCCACGAGCAGCAGATGCGCGACATCGTGCTCGAGGCGATTCCCGACGCGACGATCTCGCTGTCCAGCGAGATCATGCCGGAGATCTTCGAGCACGAACGCTTCTCCACGACCGTGGCCAATGCGGTGCTGGCGCCGGTGGCCGGCAGGTATGCGGCGCAGCTGGAAAGCCGCATGCAGGCCGGCGGCTACAAGGAAGACGTGATGCTGCTGCACTCGGGCGGCGGCGTGATGAAGGCGAAGATGGCCGAGAAGTTCGCCGCGCGGCTGTCGGCCTCCGGCATCGCGGCGGGCGCGATCGCCAGCCGCTTCGTCGCCGAGAGCGCGGGCTTCAAGTTCTCGATCGGCCTGGACATGGGCGGAACGTCGACCGACGTCTCGCTGTGCGACAACGGCAAGCTGCGCGTCACCAAGGAATGGCACGTCGAGTACGGCTACCCGATCTGCTTCCCGTCGATCGAGGTGCTGACGATCGGCGCGGGCGGCGGTTCGCTGGCCTGGATCGACGCGGCCAAGTCGCTGCGCAACGGCCCGCAGTCGGCCGGCTCCAATCCCGGTCCGGCCTGCTACGGCCGCGGCGGCACCGAGCCCACGAACTGCGATGCGAACGTGGTGCTCGGCCGGCTCAGCGACCGGCTGGCCGGCGGCGGCGTGGCGCTCGACCGCGCCAAGGCCGAGGAAGCGATCAGGCGCGCCGTGGCCGAACCGATGGGCATGAGCGTCGAGGACGCCGCGCTGGCGATCCTGAAGGTCGCGAACGCCAACATGGCCGACGCGGTGCGGCTGCTGTCGATCCGGCGCGGTTATGACCCGCGCGACTTCGCGCTGGTGGCGTTCGGCGGCGCCGGCCCGCTGCACGGTGCCGCGCTGGCGCGTGATCTGTCGATCCCGGTCGTGCTGGTCCCGCCGAATCCCGGCGTCACGTCCGCGCTCGGCTGCCTGCTGGTGGACATCCAGCACGACGTCACCCAGATGTACCTGTCGCGCGTCGAGGACGCCTCGGTCGACGATCTGGAGGCCAGCTTCGCCAAGCTCGAGGAAGAAGGCCGCCAGCGGCTGATGACCGAAGGCATCAGCGACGACCAGATGGTGTTCCAGCGCCAGATCGACATGCGCTATCTCGGCCAGTGGCGCGCGATGTCGATCCCGGTGCCCTCGCCGGTCACCACGCTGGACAGCGTCATCGAGGCGTTCCACCACGAGCATGCCCGCGAGCACAACTACTCGCAGCCCGGCGAGCCGGTCGAGATCTACCGGATCAGCGTGATCGCGACGGGCCTGACACCGAAGGCGAAGTTCGCCGAGTTCGACCCCGTCGACGAGCCGCCCGTCCCGCAGGCGTCGCGCCTCGTCCGCTTCGACGAGCTGCCCGAGAAGGTCGATACGCCCGTCTTCGATCGCAGCCTGCTGAAAGCCGGCATGAAGGTCGCCGGCCCCGCGATCATCGACCAGCTCGATTCGACGATCGTCGTCCCGCCCGGCGTCACGGCCGAAGTCGACCGCTCGCTGACGATCGTCATGCGCGTGCCGCTCGCGTGATGGCCCGCCCACCCCAATCCAACGAATCACTGGAGTCACCGATGAGCAAACCGATCCATCAACTCGACCCCGTCACGTTCGAGGTCCTGAAGAACGCCTACGTCAACATCGTCGATCAGATGGCCGAGCAGATCGTTCGCACCTGCTACTCGTTCGTCATCTATTCGCGCGACTTCTCGTCGGCGCTGTGCGACCCGAACGGCGACACGATCATGCAGGGCAGCGGCGACATCGCCGCCCACGTCGGCAGCCTGCACTACACGGCCAAGGCCGTCATCAAGCAGTTCGCCGGCGACATCCATCCCGGCGACGTGTACGTCATCAACGACGTCTATCAAGGCGGCACGCACTTCAACGACACGCGGATCATCCGGCCGATCTTCTACAAGGACGAACTGCTGGGCTTCGCGCAGGCCAACGGCCACTGGGCCGACGTCGGCGGCGCCGTGCCCGGCTCGTTCAACGTGTCGGCGATCGATCACATGGCCGAGGGCCTGCGCATCACGCCGACGCGGGTCTGGAGCAAAGGCCGTTGCCTGACCGACGTCTGCAACCTGATCGCGTCGAATACCCGCGCGCCGGCCGACATCATCGGCGACATGCAGGCACAGGCCGAAGCCGCGCGCATCGCCGAGGTCGAGATCTGTCGCCTGGTCGACAAGTACGGCCTGGACGTCATCAAGCAATCGTTCCGCGCGGTCCAGGACTACGTCGAGGTCCTGACCCGGCAGCGCGTCAAGGCGCTGCCCGATGGCGTGTGGGAGACCGAGGACTACATCGACGTCGACCCGGGTGTCGGCGAAGGCCTGGTGCCGATCAAGATCCGCATGAAGATCAGCGGCGAGACGGTCCACTACGACCTGTCGGGCTCGCATCCGAAGTCGATCGCCAGCTTCCTGAACTCGTGCTACGGCGGCACGTTCGCCGCGATCGTCGCCGGCACGAAGATGCAGTTCCCCGAGATTCCGCTGAACTCGGGCTTCTATCGCGTCGTCACCGTCGACCTCGGGCCGGAAGGCAGCGTCGTCAACGCCGCGTGGCCGACACCGGTCGCCGGCTTCTGTTCGGGCCCGTTCGAAAAGATCATGAACGCGATCTTCGAGCTCTGGGCGGAGATCCTGCCCGAGCGCGCGATGGCCTGCACGTTCAACCTCGATTACCTGCTGATCGGCGGACGTGATGGACGTGATGGACGTGAGCGCAACAGCGCCGCGCACAAGTACTTCATGTGGTACGACTGGATGGTCGGCGGCTGGGGTGCGCGCAACGGCCTCGACGGCTCGCCGTCGACCGGCCCGGTGTTCGGCGTCCAGCTCGGCACGCAGCCGTTCGAAGGCCAGGAGCGACTGGCGCCCGTGCTGACCACCTGCCACGAACTGCGGGTCGACTCCGGCGGCCCGGGCGAGTACCGCGGCGGCATGGGCGTCGAGAAGGGCGTCATCATGACCGAGGTCGACAAGACCGTGGTCTCGTACTGCTGCGACCGCGAGCGCTCGATCACATGGGGGTTATGGGGCGGCCTGCCGTCGCTGCCGCACGGCGTCTGGGTCAACCCGGGCCTGCCGAACGAACGCTACCTGGGCTCGCTGTTCTCCAATGTCGGATTGTCGGCGGGCGACCTCGTGCAACGGCCGTCGGCCGGCGGCGGCGGTCTCGGGGATCCGCTCGAGCGCGACGAACTGACGGTGCGCGAGGACGTGGCCGACGGCTACGTGTCGGTCGAACGCGCGGCCAAGGACTATGGCGTGATCATCAAGGTGATCGATGCCGACCTCGCGCAATACGAGGTCGACCACGACGCGACCGTCGCGCAGCGCTCGTACCTGCGCGCGAATCGGCTCAAGTGGCTGCAGGAGGACGCCGAGAAGATCGCCGAGCGCTATCGGAACGGAGAACTCGACATGCTCGATCTGATCCGCACTTATGGCGTGATCGTCAACTGGGGAAGCGGCGAACTGCTGCCGAACACCACGCGGCAGTTCCGCGCGATGTTGATGCGCCGGACCGTCCCTTACTGGGGCAGGACCGTCGCGGCGGGCCGCGATCCGTCGATCACGCTGAAGGCCGCCTGAGCGTCCCGAGGCCCGTTGACACGCCAATAAGCACAACCTCCTCCTCTCCTACTCGTGGGATCGACATCATGCAATCTGATCGAAGAAGGCTTCTCCAGTACGCGGCCGCCACCGCGGCGGCCGGCGCGCTGCCGTCGTGGTCCGGCTCGGCCCGCTCGGCCGAACCGATCGCCGTCGCCGGCATCCACGACGCGTCGGGCGGCATCGACATCTACGGCCGGCCGATGATCAACTGCCTGACGCTGGCCGTCGAGGAGATCAATGCTGCCGGCGGCGTGCTCGGCCGCCCGCTGAAGCTGACGCACTACGATCCGCAGTCGAACATGCAGCTGTATACGCAGTACGCGACCGACGCGGCCACCAAGCTGAAGGCCAGCGTCGTGTTCGGCGGCATCCTGTCGGCCTCGCGCGAGGCGATGCGGCCCGTGCTAAGGCGCTTCCAGACGCTCTATTTCTACAGCGAGCTGTACGAAGGCGGTGTCTGCGACCGCAACATCTTCTGCCCCGGCTCGACGCCCGGGCAGACGCTGCAGAAGTTCACGCCGTTCGTGATGAAGCGGTTCAACGGCAAGAAGATCTACACGCTGGCCGCCGACTACAACTACGGGCAGATCACCGCCAAGTGGATCAAGCGCTACGCGCAGGAGCACGGCGGCGACGTCGTCGCCACCGACTTCTTTCCGCTCGACGTCAGCGATTTCGGGGCGACGATCCGCAAGATCCAGGCCGCATCGCCGGACATCGTCATGTCGGTGCTCGTCGGCGGCGCGCACAACGCGTTCTACCGGCAGTGGGCGGCCGCGGGCATGAAGCCCAAGATCCCGATGGCCTCGACGACGTTCGGCATCGGCAACGAGCAGGTGCTGACGTCGCCGGAAGAGCACAACGGCATCGTCGTCCCCTACGCGTACTTCGAGGGCATCGAATCGGCGGCGAACGACAGCTTCCGCAAGAAGTACTACCAGCGCTTCGGCAACAACGCCGACGGCATCACCGAAGGCGCGGCGATGACCTATCACTCGGTGCACTTATGGGCGCTGGCGGCCGCCAAGGCCGGCACCGTCGACCGGATGAAGGTGATCCAGGCGCTCGAGAGCGGCCTGTCGTACACCGGGCCGGCCGGCACGACGACGATCGATCCGGCCACGCACCACAACGTGCTGGACGTCTACATCGCCGAGGTTCGCGACCGCCGCTACGACGTGCTGCAGAGCTTCGCGCAGCAGCCGCCGATCGATACCAGCGCGGTCTGCAACCTGGTCAAGAACCCGAGCGACAACAAGCAGTACGTCATCGACGTCAAGGTCTGACGCCATGGACGCGATCGTCATCCTGGTCCTGCAACTGGCGGTGACGATCGCCACCCTCGTGCTGATCAGCGCGGGGCTGGCGATCGTCTTCGGCATGATGCGCGTGATCAACTTCGCGCACGGCGAGTTCCTGATGCTCGGCGGCTACGCCGCGATCCTCAGCCACCAGGCGGGCCTGAACCTGTGGCTCGCGATCTTCGTCGTCGCGCCGCTGGCGGTCGGCCTGGTCGGGGTGCTGATCGAGCGATTCGTCATCCGGCGCCTGTACGGACGGATGATCGACACGATGCTGGCGACCTGGGGCATCAGCCTCGCGCTGGTCGGGCTGGCCACGATCCTGTTCGGCAACAGCGTGGCGGGCATTTCCACGCCGCTCGGCGCGTTGACGGTCGGGCGCTATGGCATCGGCTGGTACGAACTGCTGCTCGTCGCGGTCGTCGTCGTGCTGCTCGCGGTCGGCTGGTGGCTGCTGAGCCGCACGCAGATCGGGCTGATCGCCCGCGCGACGATGCAGGACCGCTCGATGGCGAGCGCGCTGGGCGTCGACCCCAAACGCGTCTATGCCGCGACGTTCGCGATCGGCGCGGTGGTCTCGGGCCTGGCCGGCGGACTGCTCGCACCGATCTCCGGTGTCCTGCCGACGATGGGCGCCGGCTACATCGCCAAGGCCTTCATCACCGTCATTTCCGGCGGCACCGCGATCCTGACCGGCACCGCCACGGCGTCGGCGCTGCTCGGCGGCATCAACACGATCTTCTCGTTCGTGATGACCCCCGTGCTCGGCGAGGTCGCGCTGCTCGGTGCTGCCGTCATCCTGTTGCGCCTGCTGCCGCAAGGCATCACCGGCCGCTTCTTCCGGGGAGCCATATGATGAAGCGCTGGATCGGCTTCGTGCTGCTGGCAGCCGCCGCCGTCTACGGACTCGTCGTCGTACCCAGCGGCGACGACATGACGCAGATGATCAGCGGCTCGGTCTACGCCAGCTACGGCTTGCTCGCGCTGTCGCTGGCGCTGGTCTGGGGCCAGGCGGGCATCCTCAGCTTCGGCCAGACCGCGTTCTTCGGGCTCGGCGGCTATGCATACGCGGTCCTGGCGATCAACCTCGGCAGCACCACGGCATCGCTGGCCATCGCGGTCGTCGTGGCCGCCGCGTTCGCCGCGCTGCTCGGCTACTTCATGTTCTGGGGACGCATCAGCGACGTCTATCTCGGCGTCATTACCCTGACCGTGTCGCTGATCCTGTACCGGTTCTTCAACCAGACGGCCGGCGACGCCTGGCGGATCGGCGAGGCGGCGCTCGGCGGCTTCAACGGCATGCCAGGCACGCCGATCCTCACGCTGCCCGGCCTTCCCGACGAGCCGCTGTCGCCGAGGCAGATCTACCTGCTGTCGACCGCCGTGCTGCTGTTCGCCTACCTGGGCCTGCGCCGATTGATGCGCTCGCGCTTCGGCCGCGTCGTCGTCGCGATCCGCGAGAACGAGATGCGGGCGGAACTGCTCGGTTATGACGCGCGCTGGTACAAGCTCGGCGTCTTCACGCTCGGCGGCGCGATAGCGGGCCTGGCGGGCGTGCTGTTCGCCAACTGCGTGTTCGTCAGTCCCAACATGTTCAACCTGGTCAGCAGCGGCCAGTTGCTGATCTGGGTCATCGTCGGCGGTCTCGGCACGCTGGCCGGACCGGTGATCGGCTGCTATCTGCTGCTGATGGCCGCGACGGCACTCGGCACGGTCAACCAGGGCGGCGGCCTCGCATGGCTCGACCCCAACCTCGTGCTGGGCGTCGTGCTGACCGCGTTCGTCCTGCTGGTGCCCAGCGGCCTGCTGCCGATCCTCGAGACACTGCTCGACCGCGTGCTGGCCCGGAAGCCCGAGCACGGCGCGCGCCCCGCCGCCCCGGTCAGCGCGACCTCGCCCACCGCCGCCGGCGTCTGCGCCCCCCGGACCCTCGACGAACCGCCCTCGCCCCACACGGCCATCACGCCCCGAGGATCGACGCCATGACGACGCCACTGCTGCAAACCCGCGGCCTGACGGCGCGCTTCGGCGGCGTCACCGCCGTCGACCAGGTGGACTTCTCGGTCCAGCCCGGCGAACTGCGCTGCCTGATCGGGCCGAACGGCGCCGGCAAGAGCAGCTTCTTCAAGATGCTGTCGGGCCAGCTCAAGCCGTCCGCCGGCAGCGTCACGTTCAACGGCATTCCGCTGGCCGGCAAATCGACCGCGCAGATCGCCAAGCTGGGCATCGGCATCAAGACGCAGGTGCCCAACGTGTTCGACGGACTGACCGTGCGCGAGAGCCTGGCATTGGCCGCCGAACGCACGCTGCCGCCGCAGGCCGCGAAGACCCGCGTCGACGCCACGCTGGACCGCGTGGGGATCGCCGACCTGGCGGACCGCAAGGTCGGCCAGCTCGCGCACGGCCAGCGGCAGCTCGTCGAACTCGCGATGGTGCTGGCGCCGTCGCCCGACCTGCTGTTGCTCGACGAGCCGGCCGCCGGCATGACCGGCGACGAAGTGCTGCGGCTCGGCGACATCATCGTCGAGCTGGCGAAATCGGCGGCTGTCGTCGTCGTCGAGCATGACATGGCGTTCATCCGCCGCATCGGCCGCGTCGTCTCCGTGCTCAATCGCGGCCGGCTGCTGACCGAAGGGCCCGTCGCCCAGGTCCTGGACGACCAGCGGGTTCGCGACGTCTATCTCGGAAGGAGCGCCTGATGACCGCGCTGCGCATCGACCGGGTCCGAGCCGGCTACCAGCAGATCCCGATCCTGCACGGCGTCAGCCTGACGCTGAACGAAGGCGAGTTCCTCGGCATCCTCGGCCACAACGGCATGGGCAAGAGCACGCTGCTCAAGACCATCAGCGGCGAACTGCCCCTGAGCGGCGGCGACCTGGCGCTGAACGGCCGCTCGTTGAACGCGCTGCCGCAGTACCGGCGCGCCCGGCTCGGGATCGGCTACGTGCCGCAGGGGCGCCGGATCTTTCCCGGCATCTCGGTGCGCCAGAACCTGGAGGTCGGCGCGCTGGCGGCCGGCCTGCCGGTCAGCACCGTCGATGCCGTCGTCGCGGATTTTCCGCGGCTGGCGTCGATCCTCGACCGGCCCGGCGGCGTGCTGTCCGGCGGCGAGCAGCAGATCCTGGCGCTGGCCCGCTGCCTGTGCGGCCAGCCGAAGGTGATCCTGCTCGACGAACCGACCGAAGGCATCCAGCCCTCGATCCGCGACGAGATCATCGACACGCTGCAAGCGCTGCGCCGCCGCCGCCCGCTGACGATGCTGCTCGTCGAACAGAACATCGATTTCATTCAACGCCTGTCCGACCGGATGCTGTCCATGGTCAAGGGCACTTTGGGTCCCGCCGACCTTTCAGGAGAACACGATGCCATTGAGCTTTGAGAAATCCGCCGTCGCGATGCCGCTGCCGTCGATGAACGTACCGAACGTCGACGCCCATCTCGGCGACCTGTTCCACTCGACCGAGACCGGAGGCAAGACCATCTGCTGCGGCTTCTTCCGCCTGAATGCCGGCAAGCCGCTGGTCTACGACTACGACTATCACGAGATGAAGATCATCGTCGAAGGCCAGATGACGATCGCCGACGAGACCGGCCAGGTCGTCGAGGCGAGCGTCGGCGACGTGCTGTACTTCGCGGCGGGCAGCCGCATCACGTTCTCCACCGCATCGACCGGACTCGGCTTCTTCTGCGGCCGGCGCGAGCCGGGCACGGCCTGAAGGAGCGCGATGATGGCCAGCCAGACGATGGCGGGACCCGCGGCGTCGGACAATCGGGACGACGTCGTCAGCCGGCCCGTGTATGAAACGCTGCGCCCGGATGCGAGCGGACGCACGCACGTGGCGCTGGCCGATGCGGCGGCCCGGCCGGCGCTCGGCCGGCTCATCGAGGCAGCCGCAAGCCAGGGCATCGCGATCGCTCGCCATCGCGCGCTCGATGACGGACCTGGCCGCGGATCCGACGCCGACGCCAGCGCCGACGCGTTGCGCGAATCGCTGGCCGACGCCGACATGGGCGTACGGCTGTACCTGCTGGGCGCCGAGCACACGGTGTGGCCGCTGGCCCGCCTGGCCCGCGATCTGGGGCTGATGCCAGAGGCGATCCACGTCTGGTCGGCCGGCCGCACGCGACGGCCCGTCTATTGCGTGCACTGCCGCGCGACGATGCCCGACTGCGCGCTGACGGTCGTGCAGTGCGAGGGCTGCGGCCGGACGCTGGGCGTGCGCGACCATTTCTCGCGCGAACGGGGCGCTTACCTGGGCGTGCGCATCGACGCCGAACGGCCGGGCCAGGTGCCGGCCGCGGAGGCCTTCCGCTCATGATCGAAGACACGACCCTGACCGTCAGCGTCACGCACACCGACGTGCTGTGCGAAGGCGTGCGCGCGTTCCGGCTGGCCCGCGTCGACGGCCTGCCGCTGCCGCATTTCTCGGCCGGCAGCCACGTCGTCGTCGAGGTCGATACCGGCGAGCGGATCCTCCGCAATCCGTATTCGCTGATCTCGGACGGCGACCGGTACGGCGAGCCGATCGTCGACTACGAGATCGCCGTCGCGCTGAACCGCCCCTCGCGCGGCGGATCGGCATGGCTGCACGAGTTCGCGCGACCCGGCGCCCGCCTGCGC
Organism: Pseudomonadota bacterium; assembly: GCA_029779435.1. Classification (GTDB taxonomy): domain Bacteria; phylum Pseudomonadota; class Gammaproteobacteria; order Burkholderiales; family Burkholderiaceae_E; genus JAKPAM01. The sequence goes on from JAKPAM010000136.1 coordinate 70,238, forward strand.
ATCGGCTGGCCGCACAACCTGTTCGGACTGGTCAAGCAAGCCCGGCACCATCTGCTGTTCGCCGGCGGCATCGGCATCACGCCGATCTTCGCGATGGCTCGCGCGCTAAGCGAGACCGGCGCGTCGTTCGAGGTCCACTATGCGTTCCGCAGTCCCGACCAGGCACCGCTGCTCGGCCGCCTGAGCGAACTGATGGCACGGGCCGGCGATCGCCAGATACTGCACGAGTACGACGCGTCGCTCGGCTCCCGTCTGTCGATCGCCGCCGCGCTGAGCCATCGACCACTGGGCACGCACGCCTACGTCTGCGGCCCGCAGCGGATGATCGACGACGTGCGGGCCGCGGCCCGCGATCTGGGCTGGCCGGACGGCGCCGTCCATGCCGAGGCTTTCCTCGCGCCGGCCGGCGGCGATCCGTTCAGCGTCCTGCTCGAGCGCTCGGGCCGCGAACTGACCGTCGCCGCCGACCAAAGCCTGCTCGAAGCGCTGGAGGCTTGCGGCGCTGACGTCGACAGCCTGTGCCGCGGCGGCGCCTGCGGCGCCTGCCGCACGGCCGTCGTGGCCGGAGAACTCATTCATGCCGACCACGTGCTGACGGCCGACGAGCGCCGCTCCGGCCAGTGGCTGATGCCCTGCGTCTCGCGTGGCCGCGGACGCCTGATCCTCGACTTATGAGAACCCCGCCAATGCTTACCGTCGAACCGAACACCGATGCCGTCTACCGCGACGCCTTCCGCTTTCGCAACAGCGACGAAGCCATCCGGCGCTTTCCTTTTCCGTTCCAGGAGGACCAGTACCGATACGCAGTGAACCTGGAGCCTCACCAGCGAGGCGCCCCCGGCTCCGTCTACGAGTTCGATTTCGACGTCGACGAGCACTACGAGAGCGAATGCGCGGAACGAGCGATCGTGCTGGCGCGCGATCCGGGCCGCTGCCTCGTCATGCCGCACATGCGCGACGCCGAATGGGACACGCTGGCGCTGTTGATGACGTCGATGGCTCGCGACTACCCGGCCGACTTCGCGCTGCATCGCCAGGGCCGCCACTGGCACTGGGTCAACCAGTGGCTCGGCATCGAACAGCGGTTCCGGTTCGGCGAAGACGACGACCTGCCCGAAAGCCCGCTGCGCTATGTCGGTCGCCAGGCACAGGGCGACTTCGTGCTGCTCGACCAGCGCGAAGGCAACCTGTGGGCCGACGGCGGCCTCGTCACCTGCCAGGCCGACTGGTCGCTCGCGTTCGATGCGGGCATGAACTTCTTCGAATGGCATGGCCCGGTGCCGATGGCGCACCAGATGGGCGTGTTCGACCGGGCGCTGAAGTTCCTGATGAACGTCCGCCAGGGCCAGCCGTCGCGACGGCTGAACTGGACGCTGACCGTGCGGCCCCGTCTCGATACGGCGCCCGAGACTTATGACGAATGGGGGCCGGACCGCGCGACCGTGACGAGCGAAAACGCGGGGCGCCTGGTCCACCTGCGGGTCGAGCTGCAGACGTTCTGGCGGCTGCCGCGCAGCAACGCGCTGCTTTTTCCGATCCGATGCTACCTGTGCAGCATCGAGGACCTGGCGACGGACCCGGACAGGGCGCGGCGACTGCTCGGCGTGCTGCGCACGCTGCCGGGGCCGCTGGTCGAGTACAAGGGGTTCGCGGGCTACTACCCGCAATTGATCGAATGGCTCGAACGATGAAGCCGCGACGTGCCGGAGACCGGCGGATCGCCCGGGAAGCCGATGCCGCTTGCTCCGCGCGGACTCCCGTCCGCGCGCCAACCCTCAATCGGCGCCGACGACCGTCTCGCCGCGCAGCGGACCATGGTCCTGGATATTGGTGCGGCGCCGCTTCCAGCCGGCGTACGTGCGGCGCCAGTTGACGATCGACAGCACGTAGTACAGCACCTTGAACATGAACAGCGAGCGGCGGTACGGCGCGCCGTGGTTCAGGTCCGCGGCCAACAGCGACATCAGCGCGCGCTTGGCCTGGAACACGTTCTTCGGGTGCATGAACATGTCGCGGATCGTCGGGTTCGTCACGCGGTAGATGAACCACGAATAGTCGCGCGGGCCGACGCGCATCTGGCGCTCATAGCGTCGGCACGCCGCGGGATAATCGGTCGGACGATCGAGCGCGGCGGCCACGACGTCGACCGCGTCGAACGCGCCCTGCATCGCCAGAAAGACCCCCGACGAGAACATCGGATCGATGAACGCGAACGCGTCGCCGACGAGCAGATGCCGATCGCCGCACAGTTGCGTGCTGTCGTACGAGAAATTGCCGGTCGCGTGCACGGCGCCGTCGACCAGCGTGGCGCCGCGGAGCCGGTCCTGCAGCTCGGGGCACATCGCGATCGTGTCGAAGAAGTACTCGTCGAGCGGCTTGTCGCGGGCCTTCAGGTAGTACGCCCAGCAGACGGCGCCGACGCTGGTCGTGCCATCGGCCAGCGGAATGAACCAGAACCAGCCGTGCTCGAACCAGCAGATGCTGACGCTGCCCTCGCGCTTACCTTCGAGCCGCCGGGCGCCGCGAAAATGCCCGTACAACGCGGTGCTGTTGTGCCTGGGGTTCTTGCGCTTGCAGCGGAACTTGTTGGCCAGCACGGTGTCGCGCCCGCTGGCGTCGACGACATAGCGCGCGCGCCACGACCGCTGCCCGCCATCGCTCGTCTTCGCAGCCACCGTGGCACCCGTGGCGTCGAAGTCGACCTGCCGCACCTTGGCGCCTTCGAGCGCGACCGCGCCGTTGCGCGCCGCGTTGCGGAACAGCACCTCGTCGAACTCGGAGCGGCGCACCTGCCACGCGCGGTTCTTCGACGGATCCCAGCCTTCGGAGAAGTCGACGTAGCTGCGTTCGTCGCTGTCCGGCGGCACGAACTCGACGCCGTATTTCGGCATGCCGATCCGATCGATCTCCTCGCGCACGCCCAGTTCCTCGAGCATGCCGACGTTGCCCGGCAGCAGCGATTCACCGATGTGGAAACGCGGATGCCGGTCCTTCTCGAGCATCACGACCCGTCGTCCCTGGCGAGCCAGCAGCGTGGCGATCGTCGAACCGGCGGGACCACCGCCGATGACCAGTACATCGCATTCCCCGGTTTGCGTCATGATTTCGTCGCTTGATCGTCGTCCCCGGCGATTCTAGGGGCTGTTCACGCAAAGATCGAGCCCACGCCGCCCGGAAGAAGCGGTCGGCTTCCAGGGGCAGCGCCGGCCAGACGTCGAACGAATTAGTACCGAAGTCGAGGTGCCCTTTTTGGGGCCAATCGGCGTTTAGACTCGCCCCGGTGACGGATCGGACGTGACGATCCGTTCACCCTCGCCGTCGATCGGCGCTTCCACCGGGCCAGGCCCGGCATCGGAACGCCCCGGCATGCGCATGCGACGCAGCCGCTGTTGATCCACCCCGCTCGCTTGCCTGCCTCGTCGACCCGAGGTTCCGAAGGCCGGACCGGCGCTCGCCGGACGACCCTATGCAAAAAGCGTAGTAGAACGAAGGGGAAAGATGATGCAAAAAAGCGGGCAACGCATACGGACAACGGCCGGCATCCGCTCGAACGGATGGCTGCGCTGGTCCTGCACCGGTTTGTTGGTGGCTGGACTGGCCGCCTGCAGCGGAGGCGGCGGTGGTGGGGGCAACGCCGCAGCGGATAACGGCACCGGCAACGGCGGCGGATCGACGACGCCCAGGGCGCTGACCGCCGCCAACGCCAGGCAGGAACTCAGCGCCGCCTACAGCTCGACGGAGACGATTTCCAGCCAGGTCAAATCGATATCATCGGATATCTCCGGCAGGAGCACGGACACGGCCGCCACCCCGGCGCCCGCGCGATTCAGCGCCGTCGACTTCGCGCGCACCCAGTTGGAGCGGGCCCTCGCCAGCCGGCGCAACACTTCCGGGCCGACCGCCAAGGCCGTAAGGACCAACACCCTTGCCTGTCAACAGGGCGGCAGCATATTGGTGACGCTCAACGATGCCGATAACGACGGCGACTTGAGCACCGGCGATTCGTTCTCGTACCAATTCAACAACTGCCGTGCATCGGGACAGACGACCAACGGCAGCCTCCGGTTCTCCAATCTCGTCATCCCGCAGACCGATACCGGCACGATGACGATGACCATCACTTTCGTCGCGCTCTCGTCCAGCATCGACGGCCAGGCCACCGTCCTGGACGGCGGCTTCGACATGCGGGTCACCATTGCGGATCAGGCGGCAACCGTCGTCTCGGTGACGGCCTCGGGACAATCGCTTCGCGCGAAGACGCCGACCCACACCGAGATCATGACGAACTTCTCGACATCGGCCGAACTGAACCAGACAGCGAGCACCTATAAGCAATCGAGCAACGCGACGTTCAGCTACGCCGAAAGCAACAAGTCCTACACGCTGACGACGTCCACGCCATTCACCGGCACGCTGGGTGCCAACCCCAGCGCCGGATCGATGACGATCAAGGCTTCCGACGGCAGCCAGGCGCGGATGACCGTTGCTTCGCCCACCACGGTGCGGATCGAGGCCGACAGCGATGGCGATAACGTCTTCGAACACAGCGAAACGCGCACCTGGCGCGAGTTCAAGGAGTCCTGACGCCGCGGTGGACACCCGGGCCCGTTCACGCGGGGAGCGGGCCCGCATCGCAGTCTCTTGTGATGGAACTCACGTCGCGTGCCGGCGGGCGCGCGGCGTCTCGTGTCAAGATGTCGCCGCCTTCCAGCAAAGGAACGAGAGGAGACGATGTCGTATCAACACATGCTCGTCGAGAAGCGCGGCGCAGCCGACTGGGTCACGCTGAACCGCCCCGGCAGCCTGAATGCCCTGACGCAGGATTCGCTGGCCGAACTGAACGCTTATTTCGACAGCCTCGCGCAGAACTACGACGTGCGCGTCGTCGTGCTGCGCGGCGCCGGCCGCGCGTTCTGCGCCGGCCTGGACATCAAGGCCAGCGTCGACGCCCACCGTGACGCTCCAGCCAGCGGCACGATCGACGAGGGGATGCGCGGCCAGCGCCGCTTCAGCGGATTGGTGATGAAGATGCGGCGCTGCCCGCAGCCGATCGTCGGCCTGATCCACGGCCATGCCGCCGGCGGCGGCTTTTCGATCGCGCTGGGTTGCGACGTGCGGATCGCGGCCGAGGGCACGAAGATGAACGCGGCCTTCATCAAGATCGGCCTGTCCGGCTGCGAAATGGGCTCCAGCTACCACCTGCCCCGACTGGTCGGCACATCGGTGGCCGCCGAACTGATGTACACCGGCCGCTTCATCGACGCGCAGCGCGCGCTGCGTACGGGCCTGGTATCGGACGTGGTGCCGCTCGACCAGCTCGAGGCCGCGGGCCAGGCGCTGGTCAACGACATGCTGGCCACCGCGCCGCTGGGGCTGCGCCTGACCAAGGAATGCCTGTGGGCGAACGTCGACGGCAACGACCTGCCGTCGGCGATCGCGATGGAGGATCGCAACCAGGTGCTGACGGTCGCCAATGGCGACCTCGCAGAAGGCATGCGCGCGTTCCTCGACAAGCGCAAACCCGACTACACGCGCTGACGCGCCGCTCACCGAGGAGACCCGATGACTTCCCCCGCTCCCACGACCTCGGGCGCCGCATCCGCGACGCCTCGCGTCGCGCTCGTCACCGGCGCCAGCCGCGGCATCGGCCGCCAGATCGCGCTGACGCTGGCCGACGCCGGCATCGACGTGGCGATCAACTACCACCGTAACCAGGATGCCGCCGAAGCGGTCGCCGAGGCCGTGCGCGCCAAGGGCCGCCGCGCGCGCACGTATTCGGCCGCCGTCGAGGACTTCGACGCCGACGCCGCGATGATCGAAGCGATCGTGCGCGACTTCGGCTCGCTCGACATCCTGGTCAGCAACGCGGGCATCGCGAGCCGCGGCCAGAAGGTCGCCGACACCGATCCGCGCGAACTCGAGCGCGTGCTGCGCATCCACGCGTTCGCCCCCCACTACCTGGCCCGGCTGGCGATCCCGCACATGCGGGCCCGCGGACAAGGCCACATCATCATCATCTCCAGCGTCGCGACGCTGCAGCCGGCCGCCAACGGCGCGCCGTACTCGATGGGCAAGGCGGCCGCCGAGGCGCTGGCGCAGACGCTGGCCCGCGAGGAACACGCGCACGGCATCCGCACCAACATCGTCGCACCCGGGCTGACCGTGACCGACATGGGCGAGCGGCTGTCCAAGGCGCGCTGGGGCGTCGCGGACATCCACGAGCTGGACGCCAAGGCGCCGTTCGGCCGTGTCGGCACGCCGCAGGACATCGCCAACGTCGTGGCGTTCCTCGTGTCGGACCAGGCGTTCTACGTCAACGGACAAAAGATCAACCTGAACGGCGGGGTCTGACCCGACGGGGGGGCCCGCCTAGGGGGGCCTCCATAAGGGCCTGCGTAGGGCGGCCCCCCCGTCCTCCTGCGGCCCTTCCACTCGTCTGCATCGCGCGCGGCGCGCGGTGCCGCGTTCGCTCGCGTATGCTGGCCGCTTCGCCATACCGGCCGCGTATGCTTGCCACCATCCGGTTCCTCATTTTCAAAGGTTATCGACGTGAAAGTCTCCGAAGCCCTGGCCTCACGCGTCTCGGTGCGCGCGTTCCTGGATAAACCCGTCCCCGAAGCGACGATCCGCGCGATCCTCGAAGGCGCGGCCCGCTCGCCATCGGGCGGCAATCTGCAGCCCTGGCATGTCTGGGTGCTGACCGGGCCGCGGCTGGCCGAGTTCAAGGCGCTGGTGCAGCGGCGGATGGCCGAGCAGCCCGGCGGCGAACCGACCGAGTACCAGATCTATCCGCCGGACCTCAAGGACCCTTACCGCTCGCGCCGCTTCAAGTGCGGCGAGGATCTGTACAAGACGATCTCGATCGGCCGCGACAACAAGGCGGGCCGGCTCGCGCAACTGGCCAAGAACTACCAGTTCTTCGGCGCGCCGGTCGCGATGTTCTTCGCGATCGACCGGATCATGCAGCCGGGACAATGGGCGGACCTGGGCATGTACATGCAGTCGATCATGCTGCTGGCCCGCGAGCACGGCCTGCATACGTGCCCGCAAGAGGCCTGGGCCCGCTGGCACGAGACGATCGCCGGCTTCGTCGACTTGCCGCCCGAACTGATGCTGTTCGCCGGGATGGCGATCGGCCATGCCGACGAGCAGCATCCGATCAACACGCTGCGCACCGACCGCGCGCCGTTCGACGAATACGTGCGGATCGAAGGCTACTGAACCACCGACTGCCCACCGCAATGCCCGACCACCGCCCCAGCGACGACAGTCCCGCGCCACCGTCCGCCGACAGGCGGATCGTGCACCCGGCGCAGCCGGTCATCGGCGGCGGCGAATGCGCCGAACTGATCCGGCGGTTTCCGTGGCAGCACACGCCGGTCGGCGCGATCGACGAGTGGACGCCGATGCTTTGCAGCACCGTGACGAACATCGTCAACTCGCCGATCCCCAAGGTGCTGATGTGGGGGCATGACGCGCACCTGATCTACAACGACGCCTACGCGGTGATCGCCGGGCCGCGCCATCCGTCGACGCTCGGCGCCCGGATGCGGGACGCCTGGCCCGAGATCTGGGACTGGAGCCGCTCGGTCCTCGAAGCGGGCTTCCGCGGTGAGCAGGTCTCGCATCACGACCGGCCGATGATCGTCACCCGGACCGGCGAGCCCGAGCAAGTCGTGTTCGACCTGTACTACACGCCGGTCTACGAGATCGACGGCCAGGTCGGCGGCGTGATGTGCACGGTCATCGAGAACACCCAACGGGTGCGGGCCGAGCGCGAGCTGGCGCGGCAGATCGCCCAGCGCGAGCACGCCGAGGATCAGTTGCGGCAGTGGAACGAGACGCTGGAAGCGCGCGTGATCGCCGAGATCGACGAGCGCCGCAAGGCCGAGGCCCGGCTCGTGCAGGCGCAGAAGATGGAAGCGGTCGGCAAGCTGACCGGCGGCATCGCGCACGACTTCAACAACCTGCTGCAGGTCGTCGCCGGCAACCTGCAGCTGCTGGCCAAGGAGATCGTCGGCAACGAGCGCGCCGAACGCCGCGCGGCCAACGCCATGGCCGGCGTGGCGCGCGGCGCCAAGCTCGCGTCGCAGTTGCTGGCCTTCGGCCGGCGCCAGGCGCTCGAACCCAAGGTCATCAACGTGACGCGGCTCGTGCGGGGCATGGACGACATGCTGCGGCGGGCGATCGGCAACGGCATCGAGGTCGAGACGATCTGCGCCGATGGGCTGTGGAACACGTTCATCGATCCGGTGCAGGTCGAGAGCGCGCTGCTGAACCTGGCGATCAACGCGCGCGATGCGATGCAGGGCAGCGGCAAGCTGACGATCGCGGTCGGCAACGTGCACCTGGACGACGCTTATGCCACCGCGCACGACGACGTGACGGCCGGACAGTACGTGCAGCTGGCGGTGACCGACACCGGCTGCGGCATGCCGCCGGACGTGATCACGCGCGCATTCGATCCGTTCTTCACGACCAAGCCCGAAGGCCAGGGATCGGGACTGGGCCTGTCGATGGTCTATGGCTTCGTCAAGCAATCGGGCGGCCACGTCAAGATCCAGTCCGAGCCCGGCGACGGAACGACGATCAGCCTGTATCTGCCGCGCGCGCTGCAGGCCGAGGACCAGACGAGCGTGCGGGACGCGGATCCGGTGCACGGCGGCACCGAAACGATCCTGGTGGTCGAAGACGACGAGGAGGTCCGGGCGATCGTCGCCGACATGTTGGCGGATCTCGGCTACCGGGTGCTCGAAGCGCACGACGCGACCGAAGCGCTGCGCGTGGTCGAGAGCGGAGAGCCGATCGATCTGCTGTTCACCGACGTCGTGATGCCCGGCCCGCTCAAGCCCCCCGAGCTGGCGCGCAAGGCGCGCGAGCGGATTCCGGGCCTGCCCGTGCTGTTCACGTCCGGCTATAGCGAGAACTCGATCGTGCACGGCGGCCGGCTCGATCCGGGGGTCGAACTGCTGACCAAGCCTTACCCGCGCGAAGCCCTGGCGCGCAAGGTGCGTCGCGTGCTGGGCGCCTGGACCACGCCTCGGGAGCCGCTCGAGCCGGCCGGCGCGCCCCGGGGAGCGAGCGTGCTCGTGGTCGAGACCGATGAGCTGATCCGCCTGAGCACCGCCGACCTGCTGGCCGACGCCGGCCACCCCGTTCGCGCGGCCGCCAACGTCCGCGACGCGCTGGCGATGCTGCGCGACGCGCCGGCCGATGTGCTGCTGACCACCATCGATCTACCCGGCGCCAGCGGACTCGAACTGGCCCGGCTCGCGCGCGACCTGCTGCCGGGAATCGCCGTCGTGTTCGCGGCCAGCGACATCGACGTGGCGCGAGCCGATCCAGGCGCCGTGCTGCTGGCCAAGCCTTATGGCGCCGACGAACTGCTGGGTGCCGTGGGCGCCGCGGCCGCGGAACGGCGACCCGCGTGAATCGGCCGCGTCCGCGTACGCGGACCGGGCATCGTGATCGGATCGCGATCGATCAGATCGATCGCCTGCGCGGCCGGCACCGCCGGGCTGACCAGGAAGCCCTGGAACTGGTCGCATCCCAGGTCGCGCAGGATGCACAGTTGATCGATGGTCTCGACGCCTACGGCGATCACCTCCAGGTCCAGCGTGTGCGCCATCGAGATGATCGCCGGCACGATCGACGCGTCGTACGATTGATCGGACAGCGCCTGCACGAACGAACGATCGATCTTCAGCTTGTCCAACGGCAGCCGCCGCAAGTGGGACAGGCTCGAGAACCCGGTGCCGAAATCGTCGATCGAGATCTGGACGCCCAGCCTGCTCAGTCGCTCGAGCACCGCGCTCGCGCGCTCGGGCTGGTCCATTACCGTACGCTCGGCGAGTTCGATCTCCAGCAACTCGGGCCTGAGCCGTGAGCGCGACAGCGCCGCCTCGACCTCGTGCACGAAACCGTCCGACAGGAACTCGCGCGCCGACACGTTGATCGCGATCCGCGGTGCCGAGACGCCGACGGACTGCCACGCACAGGCCTGGCGACAGACGTCGCGCAATACCCATTCGCCGATCGGCACGATCAGGCCGCATGCTTCGGCCACCGGAATGAAATCGCCGGGCAACACCAGCCCGTACTCCGGGTGGCGCCAGCGCAGCAGCGCCTCGTAGGACGTGATCCGTCCGGACGCGACGTCGATCCTGGGCTGGTAGAACAGCACGAACTGCTGTTGGCGCAGCGCGATGCGCAGCCCGTTCTCGATCTCGACGCGCTGAGGAGCCGACTGCCCGATCGACGGCGGGAACACCCGCGCGGCGTGATGGGCCGGCCCCGCCGATCGGTCGCCGGCCCTGCGCCGCGGCACGTTCGATTCGCCGGCCTCGCCCGTCATCGCCGCGATGCCGGGGCGCGCGTTCGCGCGACCGCGAACCAGGCGACGCTGGCGGACCCGATCGACGATCGCCAGCACGATGAACGAAGCAACGGTTCCCAGCACGATCGAAAGAGCCACGAGCCACACGTCGTACTGGCCGGTCACGAAGACGAATCCATCGAGATTTGGAATGGCGATTATCGGGGCGACGCCCGATCTGGAAGCACGAGGCAGGATGGATGGCCAGCGCCGCGCGAGGAATGGCGCTCCCGGCGGCACGCGAAGGCCAGGGCTTTCGTGACGAAAGTCCCCCGAAACGACAAACAATGCGTCATCCCGCTCCATGTCTGCCGTTTGTCGGTCATTTCCTACAGTTCACGCCGACGACGTCGGATAGGCTTGACGCGATCGATAGGTACGATGTTTGCAGCGACCGATCGACGAGTGCCTTGATTGCCTGACCCGAAGAAGGATCCGATCCGATGCGAAATACCCCCGCCGCGCCCCACGAACTCGTGGACCTGGCACGCTCCGAAATCCATGCGTTGATCGATGACTTCGACAGCTTCCTCGCGCAGAGCAACTCGCGCAAATCGTCGAACACGCGGCCGGATCCCGCCCGCCTGCGCGTCGAGCGACGGCTCACCGAACTGGTCAACGCGCGCGCCCGCTGAATCCGCGGACACCCCGGACCCGCGATGCCGTTCGACGGCTTGCGCGGTGGTCCGTGCTGCGCGTTCAGCCGTCGCTGGCGGCCAGCCAGGCTCGCACGGCATTCGAATCGGCGAGCCGGCCGGGCGCGCGGCTCGGGCCGGCGCCGACCTTGATCGCACGCCCGCCGACTTTCAGCACCGCATCGAAACCCGCTTCATCGGTGACGTCGTCGCCGACGAATACCGGCGTGCGCCCCGCGAACGGCGCCTCGACGAGGAACTGCCGGATCGCCGCCCCCTTGTCGACCCCCCGCGCCTTGATCTCGACGACGCACTTGCCGCGCAGCGCCTCGTAACCGGGCATCCGTTCCAGCGCGCGCTCGATCGTCGCCACGCACAAGGCCTCGAGTTCCGGCGCTGCCCGATAATGCAAGGCCAGGCCGCCGTGCTTGAACTCGGCCAGCAACGCAGGATGACGGTCGATCAGCGCCCGCACCGTCGCGGACACCTCGGACAGATCGGTGACGGCCGCGGTGCGGATACGTCCGTCGACGCCCCGGCGCTGCGCACCGTGCTCGCCGGCGGCCGGCAGCACCAGCGGAGACAACCAGTGATCGATCTGATCGAGCGAACGGCCCGAAATGATCGCGACCGCCCCCTGTTGGCGATCGACGAGGCGGCCGAGCGACGCGAGCACGCCGGCGGTCACGACGACGGCGTCCGGACGCGGTGCGATCGGCACCAGCGTGCCATCGAAATCGAGGAACAACGCCTCGTCGGCGCGCAGCGGAGGCGGATTGTCGCCAAATGTTCGTTCGGTCATCGATGACCCCCGATGGAGAAGCACATGTCCCAGAATAGATTGGTGGCGGTCTCGAACCGGTTGGCCGACCCGGACAAGCCGGCGGCCGGCGGGCTGGCCGTGGCCCTCGAAGCCGCGCTCCGGGACCGCGACGGCGTGTGGATCGGCGCGAGCGGGTCCGCGGCACCGGATCCGGCGGGCGACCCGCCGACCCATCGCACGAAGACCGATCACGGCGAGTTCGTCGCGCTCGATTTCGACGCCACCGACTACGAAGCGTACTACGCCGGCTATGCGAACGGCGTGCTGTGGCCGGCGTTCCATCACCGTTTCGACCTGGTCCGCTACGACTCCAGCCTCGAGAGCGCTTATCGGCGCATCAACACGCAGTTCGCGCAGGCGGTGTTCGCCGAACTGCAGCCCGGCGACGACGTCTGGATCCATGACTATCACCTGATACCGCTGGCCTCGGCGCTGCGCGCGCTCGGCTGCGAGAACCGGATCGGCTTCTTCCTGCACACGCCGATGCCGCCGGTGGCAACGCTGACCGCGATCCCTCGTCATGAATGGCTGATGCGTTCGTTCCTGTCGTACGACCTGATCGGATTTCAGTCGCAGGAAGACCTGAAGAACTTCCAGGAATACGTCAGCGTGCAACTGCATGGCAGCGTCGAGGGCGACACCGTGCGCGCGTTCGGCTCGACGTCGATCGCCCGTGCGTTTCCGATCGGCATCGACGTCGACGCGTTCCGCGCGATCGCCCATTCCGCGTCGGCGCAGCAGACCTACGAAGACATCTGCCTCGAATACTCGCGGCGCAAGCTGTTGATCGGCGTCGACCGCTTGGACTATTCGAAGGGCTTGCCGCAGCGGATCAAGGCGTTCCGCGAATGCCTGCAGGCTTACCCCGAGACGCGGCGCAGCGCGACGCTGATTCAGGTCGCGTCGCCCAGCCGCGAGAACGTCGAGGCCTACGGCGAAATCCAGCGCGAACTCGAAGGACTGTGCGGCGCGATCAACGGCGATTTCGGCGAGCTGGACTGGATGCCCGTGCGCTACCTGCACCGTACGCTCGCGCAGGAAGAACTCGCCGGCCTGTACCGCGCGGCCAAGGTCGCGCTGGTCACGCCGCTGCGCGACGGCATGAATCTCGTGGCCAAGGAGTTCCTCGCCGCGCAGGATCCGGACGATCCCGGCGTGCTCGTGCTGTCGCGCTTCGCCGGCGCCGCCGAGCAACTGGGCTCGGCGGTGCTCGTCAATCCGCACGACATCGAAGCCTTTGCCACCGCGATCCATCGCGCGCTATGGATGCCGCGCGAAGAGCGCGTAGCGCGGCATGCATCGCTGATGCAGGTACTGCGCGAGCGCGACCTCGCATGGTGGGCCGACGCGTTCCTGTCGCAACTGCAGGCGGTGCGGCGCCGATAGCACGGCA
>JAKPAM010000160.1 GCA_029779435.1 Pseudomonadota bacterium
TGGCCGCCGCGCCGGGCGAAGTCGTCGAAGCCGTCAACTTCAACGCGCCGGCGCAGGTCGTCATCGCCGGCCACAAGGGCGCGGTCGAACGCGCTTGCGAACAAGCCAAGGCGCTGGGCGCCAAACGCGCGATGCCGCTGCCCGTGTCGGCGCCGTTCCATTCGTCGCTGCTCGAACCAGCCGGTGCCAAGCTGCGCGATGCGCTGTCCAACGTCGATCTGCGATCGCCGGCCTGGCCGCTGGTCAACAACGTCGACGTCGAGGTTCAGACCGACCCGGCGGCGATCCGCGACGCGCTGGTCCGCCAGGCTTATGGCGCGGTTCGCTGGGTCGAGGTCGTGCGCAAGCTGGCCGGCATGGGGGTGACGCGCCTGATCGAATTCGGTCCGGGCAAGGTCCTGACGGGCTTGACGTCGCGGATCGACAAGTCGCTCAAGGCTCATGCCGTCTACGACCAGGCGTCGCTGCAGGCGGCGCTGGCCGAGGTGCGCGCCGGCTGATCGGCGCGGCCATCGATGCGATCCACGCGCGCCATCCACTCAATCGAGGAAGCCCGATGAATCTCGACAATCAAGTAGCGCTGGTCACCGGCGCCTCGCGGGGCATCGGCCACGCGATCGCGCTCGAACTGGCGCGCCAGGGGGCCACGGTCGTCGGTACCGGCACCAGCGAGGCCAGTGCGGCGCGGTTCGGCGAAGCGTTGGCGGCTGCGGGCGGAAAGGGCCAGGGGCTCGTGCTCGACGTCGCGGATGCGGCGGCCTGCGAGGCGGCCGTGGACACGGTGCAGAAGGCGTTCGGCGGCGTGTCGATTCTCGTCAACAACGCGGGCATCACGCGCGACAACCTGTCGATGCGGATGAAGGACGACGAGTGGGCCAGCGTCATCGACACCAACCTGACCGCGGTGTTCCGCCTGTCGCGGCTCGTCATGCGCGGCATGATGAAAGCCCGCTACGGCCGCATCATCAACGTCACGTCGGTCATCGGTTCCAGCGGCAATGCCGGGCAGGCCAATTACGCGGCCGCCAAGGCGGGCGTCGCGGGCCTGAGCAAGTCGCTCGCGCGCGAACTCGGTTCGCGGTCGATCACCGTCAACTGCGTCGCGCCGGGCTTCATCGATACCGACATGACGCGCGCGCTGAGCGAAGCGCAGACCAGCGGCCTCGCGCAGCAGATTCCGCTCGGACGCCTCGGCCAACCCGAGGACATCGCCGCGGCGGTGGCGTTTCTCGCCTCGCCGCAAGCCGGCTATATCACCGGCGTGACGCTGCACGTCAACGGCGGGATGTACATGGAGTAAGTTCCCCCGATTCGTTACTGTTACAATTCGCCGCCGGTCGCGATGGCCGGCCTGATCAACATCGGTCCGCCGC
>JAKPAM010000171.1 GCA_029779435.1 Pseudomonadota bacterium
GCTGGTCGTTACGCGCGGCGCGATGGGGGGCTTCTATGCGGCGGTGCCCGCCATCGGACAGGCGCTGATCGCCGACCACGTGCCGCCGGCGCGGCGAACGGCCACGCTGGCTTCGCTGGGGGCCGCCAATGCGGTCGGACTGGTGGCCGGGCCGGCGCTCGCGGGGGTGTTGGCATCGATCGGGCTGGCCACGCCGCTGTATGCGACCGTATGGCTGCCGATCGCTGCGGTGGCCGTGCTGTGGCGTTCGCTGCCGCGCACCGCCGTGCGTCCCGCGGCCGGCGGCGCGCCGTTGTTGTTGCGTGACCGGCGGCTGCGCCGGCCGATGCTGGTGTCGTTCACCGCGTATTTCTGCGTGTCGACCGCGCAGATCATCGTCGGCTTCTTCGCGATCGATCGGCTGGGGCTGGCCGGCGGTGACGCCGCCCGCGTCGCCGGCATGTCGCTGACGATGGTCGGCGTATCGCTGATCGGCTCGCAGATGGTCGTGCGCCGGCTGGGCTGGCCGCCGGCGCGGCTCGTGCGCTTCGGGTCGGTGATCGGCGCCATCGGCTTCGCGATGGTCGCGGCCAGCACGTCCAGTGCGATGCTCATCGGCGCGTACTTCCTGACGGCGTTCGGCATGGGCTGGATCTTTCCGGCATTCGGGGCGATGGCGGCCAACGCCGTGCAGGCGCACGAGCAGGGGGCCGCGGCCGGCGCGATCGGCGCGGCGCAGGGATTCGGCACCGTCGTCGGGCCGCTGGTCGGCACGCTGTGCTACGAGCTCGAGCCGAGCGCGCCTTACTGGCTGATCGTCGCCATGCTGGTGCCGATGATCGTCTGGCCGATGCCGGCTGGGCGGTGCCCCCGAGACCGCACTTAGGGCCCGGGACTGCATCTCGCCCGACTTTCTCAACTGTCGCGTGGAACTACCGATTTTGCGCAGCTCTAGCGGCAGAATTGTTGATGCGTAAGGGCGTCTGGCTCGAAACGCGCGTGGTGCAGACCTTGCGCGAGGTGGTCGGCCTTTATCTGAGCCCGCCCCGGAACGTGCTGGTGATCTGCGTGGACGCGAAAGCCAGTGCCACGCCCCTGAGCGCATCCAGCCGATGCCACCCTTGGGGTCGGGCTACGTCGAAGGCGTCGCCGACGACTACGCCAGCCACAAGCATCCCGCCGTCAAGGCCTGGTTGGCGGCGCGCCACCGCTGATTCCATCCTTCAAGAGCTTCAACGACTTTGCTCACGAATTAGCGGAACATCCCACTAATGGGCACCTTCGGCACGAGAATGGAGTTGCCTCGCTTGACATCGCCCTGAAGGGCGAGGCTTGCGCCTTGGCCCGTGGTCAACGCACGATGTCGAGACGCCGGCCTATCGCCGCCGCCTCGGCCCGGCTCCTGGCGTTGAGCTTCTGATTGATGCTGCGCAGATGAGTTCTGACGGTGCTGTCGGAGATTGCCAGCTCGGCCGTGATTTCTGCGTTGGATTTTCCATCCGCGACCAGTTGGAGAACGCGAATCTCCTTGCGCGTCAGAGGGGCTGCAAACTGGTTTTCGACCGGCATGTCGCGGCTACCGGACAGTCCGAACTCTTTGACGAGGCGCGCTACATACTGGACAAAAACCGGATCGCTGCGCTTTGCCGGCATGGCTTCGAGAGTTGCAAAGAAGCGCGCCACGAGCTTGCCGAACTCGGCCCCTTCTTCAACCAGCAAGCGAAAAAACCCCTCCCTGCTCGTTTGCCGCAACGTCGTTGCCAACGCTTCGATTGCCGCGGCCGGTTCCCCGCTCTTTTGGAGCGCCAGGCTTTGAAGCGCACGCAATTTTTCGGCGCGCAACCGCCATTGTCTTTGCGCAGCCACCTCGAGTTCTGTTTGCACATTGGCAAGCGCTGCCTGCGCATCGCCGAAATGGATCTCCCACCTGATGCTGGCGAGTACATGGTCATTGGTTTCATGGGCAAGAAGCCGCTCGGACACCAATCGGTTCCATACATCGAGGTTCGCGGCGTGATCGAGTTCTTCCCGTGACGCCTGCCCGTCGCCCTGGAGCAGATGAAGCAGGCCCCGTTCCAGCCTCGCGCTGGCGATCAGGCGCGGAAGTCGTCTGCGATGACCGAGGTGCTCGAGCACGCTCAAGGTTTCGAAGGCTTTCTCGATGTCGCCGCGGTCAAATGCGATGCGCGCCCGTATCCTATGACCGATGATCATATGGTCGGGCAGTGCAGCATCGCACGCCATGGGCAGGTAGATATTGATGAGTTGGTCGGCAGCGTCCAGTTCGTTGGTTTCGTACATTGCCGCTGCATACAGAATGCCGGCCCAGGAGTTTCCGCTCACATGGCTGTAGGAAGTACCGCGAGACGCTTTGAGTGCGAGACGGAATTTGGCTGTTGCCGATTTGAGCTTTCCCCTGCGCAAGTCCAGAATGCCCGAAAGCGATTCGGCGTACATGTAGTTGAATGCGCTGTCGCCATACAATGTCCGCGCGTAATCGATCATGGCCTGCGCAGCATGGGCGTCCCCCGTGCTGGCGAAGATGGTGGCCATGGCATTGCACAGCACGCTATCGGCGAACGTGTCGCCGGTCGGCAACTTGGCTATGCTTGCCGGCCCGACCTCACGGGCCTCTTGATATCGATCCTGCATGGCGAGAACGAGCGGACGTAGCGCATCGATATGCGGGGTCACGCGCGGGTCTTCCAGGGTCGAGGCGCCCAGGCCTGCCATGCGCTCGGTCGCGGTCCATGGTCCATGCGTGAACAGCGTTGCCCATATCCGAACGATCTCGAGCAGAGGGTCAACCGCAATATATTGGCTTGGGATGGTGTCGAGCCAATTCGAAAGCAAGCTCATCCGGCCCTGCTCGAGCAGGCTTATGCCGTTGCCCGCCAGCATCGAGACCGCAAACCCGAAATCCCCGGCGCATATTGCATGATCGATTGCGGGGATGGGGCGGTTTTGGGTGGCAAACCAGCGAGCGGCGGCGAGATGCAGGGATGACATCTCTTCGGGCTGCCTGGAAGCCAGTCGCTTCCTCAGATAATCTGCGAAGAGCGAGTGGTAGCGAAATGTGCGCTCCTGGCCCGAAACCGGAATGACGAAAAGGTTCTGGTCTTCTAGAAGTTGGAGGGTCTCCGCAGCATCAATGTCGGGCAACAACGACTGGCATAGAGCGGGCGTGAAGTGACGAAGAATGCTGGTTTGCAACAAGAAACGTTGCAGGCTTTCAGGCTGGAGGGCGAAAACCTCCTCCGAGAGGTAGTCCGCCACGGATTTGGTTGAGCCTGAGAAGCGCGCGACGAAATCATCGTTCGGACCTTGGCGTTCGATCGACAACGACGCCAGCCAAAGACCTGTGATCCAGCCTTCCGTTTTCTCGTGCAAGCGCACCACAATCTCGTGAGTGATCCCGGGGACCGACCGGAGCCGGAAATACTGCTCGGACTCCTTCATGCTGAACCGCATCTCATCGGGACCGATCTCGAGCAAGCGACCTGAACCTCGCAGCCTGGCCAGGCCGATCGGGGGCAAGGTGCGCGACGCGATGATCAAGCGGCCGTTCGGCGGCAGCCGCTCGATGACCGATTTCAGGAAGGTAAGGACGGCATGCTCTTCGATGAGCTCGAAACAGTCGATGAAGATCGCAAATGGCGCCGTATGCCTCAGCAAGGCATGCACCAGATCGATGGAGAGGTCGGCGCCGTCGTCGGCGTCGAGCATTTTCGCAGCGGAACCCAGCGCTTCGACGAACTGCGCTGGATTGTCGTGGATCCTGTCCAGAGTAAGCCAGGCGATCGAGACGCCTTGCGCCTCGAGCCTCGCTCGCACCTGCAGCATCGCAGTGCTCTTGCCGAATCCGGCCGGCGCGTGAATCAGAATCAGCCGCACCGCATCCGTGGCTGTTATTCGGTTGCAGATCTCCGTCCTGAATACTTGGACGGCAGGGCCTGGAAACGGCTTGAGCGGGGTCTCGAGGACAGGCGATCTCAGGCGCTGCAGCGGGTCCCCGTCCGCAATTTCATTTGCCTCCATGGAGAAAATCCGCTTCGCCTGCATTCCCGAACCGAAGGCTCGATATCCGATGATACCGTCGGATGCCACCCGATAAAAAGAGTGGCCGTCTCATCATCATTCGAACTCTGACCAATGACCGAGCAATGCGCCGGACCGCTATCAGCTCGAAGCCCAGACATCGACGCGGTAGCGTCCCCCCTTCATCATCTGATCGAAACCCGCCTCGGCCTCGGCCTCGGCGTCGCGGATGCCCAAGCCGTCGCTGACGACCCGCGTCAGCGCGCGTCGGACATCCGGTTCCATCTTGCCGGCGTCGCCGCAGACGTAGATCAGCGCGCCCTGCTGAAGCAGTTCCCACACCCTGTTCCTCTCCCGCCAGATGAGGTCCTGAACGTAGACCTTTTCGGACTGCATCCGCGAGAACGCGACGTGCAGTTCGGTCACACCCTTTTCGGCGAATGATTGGAGTTCGTCGGCGTAGATGAAGTCGTTGTCGCGGTGGCGACAGCCGAAGAACGTCATCGACGGACCGATCGCCAAGCCGTCGCGCTTGCGCGCTTCGCGATCCTGCAGGAAACCGCGGAACGGAGCGAGCCCGGTGCCCGGGCCGATCATGATGACCGGCACCGAAGGATCGTCGGGCAGGTAGAAGGACGACTTCGTGTCGCGAACGAAAGCGTACGCATTGCTGCCTTCGCGCAGCCGGGCGATGTAGTTCGAGCACACGCCGGCATAACTGCCGCGCCCCGAGCGCGCCGGCCCGCGCACCGCGCCGACGGTGATGCTGAGGCGGCCACGGTTCTCTCGCGGAGACGACGAGATCGAATAATAGCGAGGAGCCAGCGGCGGTAGCATGCCGAGATAGATCTCGATCGGCAGACGGCACGCCCGGTACTCCTCGAGCAGATCGATGATCGAACGTCGCTTCTGCAGGATTTCCGTCCGGTAGGTGTCGCCCTCGGTGGCCGCCAGCTTCTCCAGCGCCGCCTTGGTCACCGGGCATTCGGCGTACGCGGCGAGCAGCCTGATGTCGGAGCGCGACGCGATGCCCTGCAATTCCACGTAGTCGGCCAGAAGCCTGTGGACGGCGATGCGATCGTCGACCGGTAGGAACGTGCGGCGGTCATCGTGCTTGCGGATAAGGATCATGGTGTCCGGCGAGAAGCCGAAATGGCCGGCCACCCTTTGCACCAGATCGTCGCTGTTGTGGCTTATGACGCCGAGATGGTCGCCGGCACGATAGGTCACGCCCTCCGGCAGCTCGAGTTCGACATGCCGAGTCGACGGAGAATCCGGGCTGCCGTCGACACCGGACAAGAGTTCGCGGTTCTGCACGACCCGCATCGGAATCGCCCCGAGCGACGACACGAACGGGCTTTGCCTCTGCCCCGAAACCACTTCGACCGTGAACATCGGGCCGGTGATCTTGTGCCCGACCTCGAGACCGAACTGCTGCGCGAGCCTCGGCCACAAGCCCTCGTACCAGGCTTCGAACTGGCCGGCGAAATCGTCGGCCTCGTCACCTTCGCCGCGCTGGTAGACGCGTTGGGCGCCGGCGCGCTCCATAAGTTCGTCGACCTTGCGCGGTATCTCCTGGAAGGTCGCCGCCCAGTCGTGGTTGCCGCAGCCGAAGACCGCGTATTTGACGCCGGATAGCGCGCCTTTCTCGCACCCTTCCAGCCACTCCAGGAACCTGACCGCGTTGTCGGGCGGCGTGCCGTTATAGGTGGCGGTCACGATGATCACCGCGCCGTTGTCGGACAGGTCGTTCACGTGGTCGTCGAGCGGCGCGATCGTCGCCGAGAAGCCTTGCGACTTCGCGTCGAAGCCGATGCGCTGGGCATGATCCTCGGCATTGCCGAAATTGGAACCGTAGAGGACCAGGATCGGCGTGCCATGCTTCTTGTCGGACGCTGCCTGCGATAACTGCACGGACTCGTCCTGCGGAGCGAGCGCCGGCGTCGCGGCATCGCGCACAAGCGCGCCCTTGCGCCTGCCAGGCGTGAACTCGGCCTGCATGTGCTTGAAATTAGTGACGAAGCTCGAGCGCAGCCGCACCGGTTTGCCGACGATGCGCAGGTCGGGAATGCGGGTCAGCAGCTCGGTGAAGATGACGCGCGCCTCGAGCCGGGCGAGATTGGCGCCGAGACAGAAGTGAGTGCCGTCGCCGAACGAGATGTGTCGGTTGGGCGAGCGGCGGATGTCGAAGACGTTCGGATTCTCGAACACGGCCTCGTCGCGGTTGGCCGAGGCGTAGTTGATGACCACCTTGTCGCCGGCCGCGATCTTCTGGCCGCCGAGTTCGGTGTCGACCACTGCCGTGCGGCGGAATTGGATGACCGGCGGCGCATAGCGCAGCATCTCCTCGATCGCGCTTGGAAGCAGGCTCATGTCATCGAGCAGTAGCTTCCTTTGCTCCGGATACATGGTCAGCAACTGCATGCCGTTGGCGATCAGACTGCGTGTGGTCTCGTTGCCCGCGATCATCAGCAATTGGAAGAAGCGATCGAGCTGGTTCTGGCTGAGCTGTTCGCCGTCGACGGTAGCGTTGGCGATCAGGCTCCAGACGTCGTTGCCGGGATTGGCGCGCTTCTCGGCCGTCTTGCGCGAAGCGTAGCCGAACATCTGCTTGACCGTCTCGATCAGCGCCAGGCCCTCCTGCAGGCCCGCATCCGGATCGTCATAAGCGATCATCGTGTCCGTCCAGCGGTGCAGCAACACGCGATCTTCGGATGGAAAGCCGAAAATGTCGGCCAGCACCAGCAGCGGCATTTCGGCCGCTACCCGCTCGAGAAAATCGACGGACCCTTCTTCGATGATATTGTCCACCGCCTCGCGGGCGTGATCCTCTATGGAGTCCTTGAGCTGGTTGATGATCTGCGGCGTGAACACGCGGTTGACGATCTTGCGCAGCTTGCTGTGCTGCGGCGGATCCATGTTCAGCATCATATGCCGAACGATCTCGAGGTCCTTCGGTCGCAGATCGCGAACCGTCGTGCCACCGGCATAGGATGAGAATATCTCCGGATGCCGCGACACCTGCTGGATGTCCGCATGGCGGAAAACTGCCCAGTAGCCGGTTCCCCCGGCGAAATTCTTAGTGGGCGGCTCGTCCATCCAGCAAACCGGGCTTTCGCGCCGGTAGCGGGCCAAGGTGTCGTAGGGAATGCCCTCGTCGAAGAGCGCGAAATCCGCCAGATCTATCTTCTCGTTCATTGACTGTCTCCAAAACGCTTTCCAGGTTCGACCCTGAGCCGCTCGCCCGCGGCATTGCGCGGTAATTTCTCGACGATCTCGAGCCGCCGCGGCAGCTTGTAGCGAGCCAGGGTGTCGCCGCAAAACGACCTCGAGCCGTCGAGATCGAGGTTCTCGTCGGCTGCCAGCTCGACGATCGCGGCCTCCGTCTCGCCCCACTTCTCGTCGGACAGGCCGATGACGGCGACATCGGTCACCGCCGGATGCCTGAACAACACGTCATCGATTCCGGCCGGCTCCGGCTGTCCGTCGTCGATCCGGTTCTCGCCAGAGCCAGGGCATACAGCTACGCCTGGATGGGCGGGGCGCCATCGTTGCTCCAGACGATGAGTTCCGACTGGCGATCCTGAACTGGTTCAGGGAAGGGGAGATCGTCGGTTCCGACGATGGGCCGGCGTTCGGGCGGCAATATGGTTCAAACCATGACGAATGATGATCATGGAGTGGTCCCCCTCGCCCGTTCGGCGTTTGCCGTCGTCGCTGCCGGGGTTGGCAGGCCGCAGGAACTCCGTGCCCGGAGGCTGGACCAGCAGGCTGCGGTGCCGTCGTGTGGCATGACGCCATTCGCCCGCAGGCCGCTCAGCGTCGATTTCGTTGATCTGTTCGACAAAGGGAATGCAATCGGCGTCGACCGTTCGCGCCTGTCGATCGGTGGCGACAGTGCGCGCGGCAACATCGCGGCGGCGGCCCGGCCGTGGCGCAACGAGCCCTCCAATGGAGCAGGCTAGGCGTCGTGAACGGCAAGCCCTCATTCGACCCTTGCGAAATCGACCGCGCGATCCAGCGTAACCTCAAGGGGTTCGGCTATCTCGGATCGCAAGGGCCGGCCATGGGGGTCTCGCCGAAGACCTTGCTGTACGAGCGCGGTACCTTGAGCCTGTACCATTACCTGCCGCTAACCAGGGAAGTGTATTCGGTTCCGCTGATCCTGGTCATGGCAACATCGAACAAGGCCTGTGTCTTCGACCTGGCACCGGGCCAAAGTCTGATCGAGTTTCTGCTGAAGCGGGGCCATGCCGTCTACGCCATGGATTGGAATCCTCCATCCGGAGAGGAACGCTACCTGAAAATCGAGAACTATGTTCTCGATTTCATTCCCGACTCCATCCAGCGCGTGCAGCAACATTCCGGTGAGGATGAAGTCACGCTGGTCGGCTATTGCGCGGGCGGTCTGCTTTCGGCCCTCTATGCCGCGCTGCATCCGGCAGGACCCCTCAAGAACCTGGTTTGCTTCACGACGCCGGTCGATTTCCGGGAAGTGACGCTCTATCGCGCATGGACCGGCGCCAGGCATTGCGACGTGGATCGCCTGGTGGATGCGGTCGGAATCATTCAGCCTGATGCGGTGGCCGCCGGCTTCGATGTGCTTCGACCGGCCAGCTACGCGGCGGCCAAGGTTCGGCTCTGGGAGAATATGTGGAACAACCCGTATGCCGAGGCTTTCCAGCAGATGGAACGCTGGGCCGGGGAGACGCTTCCGCTTGCCGGAGAATACTTCCGACAGTTCGTTCGTAAATTCCTGCGGGGTAATGACCTTTACGAGGGCGAACTGACGATCGGTGGAAAGCGGTTGAATCTCGCGGACATCGAGGTCCCGCTGCTGCACGTGCTCGCCCGGCACGATCGCATCGTGCCCCCGAAAAGCGCTCGGCCGTTGATCGAACTCGTCGGATCGACGGACAAGGAGGAGCTTACGCTGCCAGGCGGACATGTCAGCCTCTTCGCCGGTCCGAACGCGGTCAAGCGCATGTGGCCGAAGCTGCATCAATGGATTGGAGAGCGATCGGCGTGAGAACACGAGCTCGGCGCTATCCGCGTACGGTCGTCTCCGGCGATGCGGAAATCGTCATTTGCAGCACGTCCAGCGCGGACGCAGACGAATTTGCGCAGTTCAATACGGCCACAGGCACTGGCGGCGCCTGTGGCCTACACTCAATGTGAGGAAGTAGTTGCTGTGGACCGATAGGTCTTATTCACTTCTATCGGCGCAAGACCACGTGCCAGCATGGAGCGGTAAGTGGCGAAAGGCATGAGCAACGGATGCACCGCAGACAAACCGCCTAACCCCGGCAGCATGCGGCGCACCATCGAAGCACGCAAGCTCTCCATCCGCTCACCCATCATCAAGCCCAACAAAGCCACATCGCGTCCTAGCCGCAGCCTCGGCCAGGTGTGGTAATCGGAGGCGGCCTGGATGCTCACCTCCGTGCCCAAGGTGATTGACGCCTGGATGGCCGCGCTAAGCGAAGGGCGCATACACAGGCTGGTTGTGCGCGATGCGACGGGCACGATGGTAGGCTGCACCGCCCTGTTGACGGAAGAAATGACCTGGTAGGGTAATCTATCCAGCCGATGCGCCCCGACCGCACCGGGGAACACTCGTTCTCACCCCCGCCAGTGCCCACCTCGACGGCCGGCGCCATCGAGCTGTACCCGCTCGTCCGACAGCGCTGGCCGCGTGATGTACCGGCACAACCGCTCCAGCCGCTCGCGCTCGTGGGCTGCGCAGCGCACCGCCGCATGCAGGCTGAAACCGTCCATCTCGACGCACAGCGGCTGGCGCGCCATGGTCTCGCGCGGCCGCGCGTCGCGCGGCCTCAGCACTTGTGCCCGGCCCGTGGCCCGAAGGCAATACGGTAGGTCAGCGCCGCGGCCTGCAGCAGCCGCAGCGTACGCGCCTCCCCACCATCCGTCTCAAGCTCGGCCAGCCAGGTCTCGCCCAGGTCCTGCTCCAGCACGCCCTGACGCGTGAACAGCTTCATCAGCCGAGTGACCAGAGTCTGCAGCACAGCCTGGATCTGATCGTCGGTCGGCGCTCCCGCCTCGATGAACTTCGGCACGCCGTCGGCATTTCGCCTATACAGCCTCTCTTCACGAAACTCGTCGAATCCGACGATGCCAGCCGGGCATACGGGCCCTAGAGTGATCACCGATAAGCTGGCGGAGGTGATACGCCGGCAAAACGGGAGAGAGACAATGAGAAAAGCGCATTTCGAGCAGCGCGAGCTTGACGAACGGAACCGGACCGCCAATGCGTTATTGAGTGATGCTCCCCGCGTCATCGATCTCATCGAACGAGGCGCTCACCTTAACCCCGACGGCGATGCGTTGGTCTTTCTGCGGGCTGCCGAGGATCGTCAACCAGCCAGGCTATCGTATCGGCAATTGGTCGCCACGATTGCTGGAACATGTGTTCGCCTCAGAGAACTCGGTGTCGGGCCACAAGATGTGGTCTCTATAATGGCCCCGCCGAGCCCCGCAACTTTCGTTGCAATCTGGAGCGCGATGGGCTGCGCGGTCGCGCATCCGCTGAACTTGCTCTTTTCCCGTGACGCGCTGGTGAGCCAATTGACCGCCGCGCGGACGAAAATACTGGTGGTACCGCCGAAGGGTGAGCCGGGAGGACTCTACGAGAAGGCGGAGGGATTGATCGACGAGGTTCCGAGTCTGCAGCGGATCGTCTCAGTTCCACTCGATGGCTCGATCAGCTTTGATGGCGTCGAAATCGAACCTGACTTGAATTGGTCGGGCACGCTGCGTGCGCTCAAGAAGGAGAAAGCGCCGGACCAGGTGACCGCGCTCTTCCCAACGGGCGGAACCACGGGGCACCCGAAGATCGCTTGCTTGACGGATCGATCGATGGCCGCTTCAGCCATCGGCTCGCTTCTCGCTGTCGACTACGGGCCGGAGGACCGGGTGTTTGTCGCCCTGCCGCTGTTCCATGTCGGCGGGGCATTCGTACTGACCCTTGCCTCGCTTGCCGGCGGCGCGGCCGTCTATATTCCGACGATCCTTGGGGCGCGAGACCCGGCGGTGGTCAAGAACTTCTGGGGCATCGTCGATCATTTCAGGATAACGGTAGCATCGCTCGTCCCGACGACGCTCGCGGCAATCGCGGTTTCGCCGCGCGATGGTCCTTCGACCGCCAGCCTGCGCTTCGTGGGTACCGGCGCCGCACCTTGTCCGCCGGAGACCGCTCGCCAGGTGCTGGCGGCGTGGGGCGGTGACGCAGTGCGCCAGGTGTACGGAATGACAGAATTCAGCGGCGCGATTGCCCAGGTTCCGCACAACAAATTGCCAGCCGACGGCTCTGTCGGATTGCCAGTGGCGCTTGCCGAAGTGGCGATCTTGACGAATGAGGCGGCGCTGGACCGGTCCGCCCGAGAGATCGGCGAACTGGTGGTCCGCGGTCCGCAAGTCTTCTCCGGGTATCTTGACGTTGGCCACAACGATGGCACGTTCCATGAGGGATGGTTGCGAACCGGCGACCTGTGCAAGATCGACGACGCCGGACAGATTCACATTCTCGGGCGCATCAAGGACCTGATTATTCGTGGTGGGCACAATATCGATCCGCTCATGATCGAGGATGCCGCAATGGAATACCCCGGCATTTCGACAGCTGCTGCGGTCGGACGGCCCGACAGCTATGCGGGCGAAGTGCCCATGCTGTTCGTAACGCCGGCGGAAGGTCGTCTCATCGATGTCGACGATTTGCGGGCTTTCCTTGAGAAGCGAATTTCGGAGCGGCCGGCATTGCCGAAATCGATCGAGGTTCTGGAGCAGATGCCGCTGACACTGGTGGGCAAGATCTTCAAGCCGCGCCTTCGCGAACTGGCGGCAGAGGTCGAAGTCAATTCGCTGGTGAGGCAGGCCGTCCCTGATGCAAACATCGCCGTCAAGGCTCTTATCGACCCCGCGCGGGGCGTTGTCGTGCAAGTTGCAAGCACGAAGCTGGACCAAGCCGTGCGAAATGCTGTGCTCAAGGTTTTGGCTAGCTTGCCGCTGCATTGCGAAGAGGTTGATCCCAATTGATCGACCATGCATGACAGCTATTTTGCTGGGTTGTGGAGGATTGCCGCATGAGCTTGTTGGAAGCAGAAGATTTCTTGGCGGAATGCGAAGCGCTTCATCAGCTTGCGGCAGCGCAGGATGAAACCCGTCTTCAGACAAGAACGCAATTCAAGGGTTGGTCGGTGGAAGATGTGCTGGTGCATCTCCATTTCTGGAACCGCGCAGCAGATCTCTCGCTGACCGACGAAGCGGCGTTCCAAGACTTGCTGGCCAAGGCAGGTCCGGCTTTGCGGTCAGGTCAGCTTCGCGCACTGGAGAACAGCACGATTGCCCAACGCGGCGTAGCCTTGCTCGATGCCTGGATCGCGCAAGCGCGCGACATGGCGAACCGCTGGCGTAGCCTCGATCCTAAATTGCGCCTGCCATGGGCGGGTCCCTCCATGTCGGCCCGGTCGTCGATCACGGCGCGCCAAATGGAAACCTGGGCGCACGGCTTCGAGGTTTTTGATGCCTTCGGAACGGTCAGGCAAGAGAGCGATCGGATCAAGAATATTGTCGTTCTGGGCGTCAACACATTTGGATGGTCGCACAAGGTGAACGGCCTCGAGATCCCCGAGAAAATGCCGTTACTGCGACTGCTAGCTCCATCAGGCGCGATCTGGAGCTTCGGCGACTTGGCAGCCGGCGAAATTCTTGGACCGGCAGCGGACTTTGCCGCGGTGGTCTCGCAAACGCGCGCGGTCGCGGATACGCAGTTGACGGTTCGAGGCGCGGTCGCGGCGACCTGGATGGCGCATGCCCAATGCTTCGCAGGCCCCGCAGAACAGCCGCCATCGCCGCAAAGCCGATTCATGAGCGTCACGGTCAGAAACTGAAGTGGGCCCGTTGATCGGCACGCTGTGCTATGAATTCGAACCGAGTGCGCCTTATTGGCTGATCGTCGCCATGCTGGTGCCGATGGCTGTCTGGCCGATGCCGGCCGGGCGTTCCGCTTAGTGTGCACAGACCCGGGCGCGCGTTTCCCACGCGGGGGACGCGAGACGCACGCGACGCGACAGTCTCAACGCCTGGTGTTCAAACGCTGCCGCAGCGCCTTCTTGTCCGGCTTGCCCAGCGACGACACCGGCAGCTCGTCGACGAAGACCACCGATTTGGGGGCGCTGACCGCGCCCTTCGCCTCCCGCACCAGCGCGATCAGTTCGGCCTCGTCCACCGCCCGGCCCGGCTTGCGCACGACCACGGCCGTGACGGCCTCGCCCCAGACCGGATCGTCCAGCCCGATGACGGCCGCCGCCGACACGGCCGGATGCGTGGTCAGCACGTTCTCGACCTCGGCCGGATAGACGTTGAAGCCGCCGGTGATGATCATGTCCTTGCTGCGGCCGACGATGTTCAGGTAGCCGTCGCGATCGCGGCGCGCCAGGTCGCCGGTGCGCAGCCAGCCGTCGCGCAGCGTCTGGCGCGTCTCCTCTGGCCGTTGCCAATAGCCGCGCATCACCAGCGGCCCCCGCACGCAGATCTCACCGGTCTCCCCGTCGGGCACCGGCCGGCTCTGCTCGTCGAGCAGTGCGACCTGGCTCGTGAAGATCGGCATCCCGCACGACGACAGGCGTTCGTCGCTGGCATCGATATGGTCGCGCTTGCGCAGCACGGTGATGCAGTTGGGCGCCTCGGACTGTCCGTACAACTGCATGAAGACCGGACCGAATCGCCCGATCGCCTCGCGCAACCGTGCCGGCGCCATCGGCGCGGCGCCATAGATGACCAGTTGCAGGCTGCTGGCGTCGACCGTGTGGGTGGCCGCATGATCGAGCAGCTTGTAGATCATCGTCGGCACGAGGAACGTCGCGTTGACGCGGTGCCGGGCGACGGCGTCGAAGAAATGCGCGGGTGTGAAGCCGTTGTCCATGACCACCGTGCCCGACCGCATCAGCGTCGGCATGATGCAGCCGCCGGCACCGTGGCTGATCGGCGTGATCGCCAGGAACACCGGCACCTCGGGCCACTCCCACTCGGCCAGTTCGGCCATCACCATCGACAGGTGCGTTCGATGCGTGTGCATGACGCCTTTCGGGCGCCCGGTCGTGCCGCCGGTATAGATCAGCCAGCTCAGGTCGTCGACCTGCGCGCGCGAGCGCAGCGGCTGGACATTGAAGCGCGCGGCCGTCGCGATCGCATCGTCGGCGAACGGGCAGGGCCCGAGCGCTACCGGCCGCGCGCGGGCCAGGCGGTCGCGCAGCGCATCGACGCGCGCCCCGTGCGTGACCGGATCGAAGAACAGCACCGTCGCGCCGCAGTCGTCGACGATGAACGCATGATCGTCGAGCGAGGCCATCGGATGCAAGTTGGTCACGCGCACGCCGGTCACGTAGCCGGCTGCGCCGACCAGGAAGGCCTCGACGCTGTTGCCGCCCAGGCAGGCGACGCCGTCGCCCCGGCGCAGGCCCAGCGCATCGAACAACTGCACGAAGCGCGAGACCGATTGGCCGAACGCACGATAGGTGATCGAGCGGTCGCCCGACACGAACGCCGTGCGGTCGGCGCCGCGTTCGATCGCGCGGATCAGCAGGTCGCCCATCGTGCATTCGAGATGAAGGTCCGATGCGTGGGCCGCGGCGTCGGAGGGCATGGGGTCGTCTCCTCGGGGATATCGGGTCGCGCGGTCTCGGCCGCTGCCGAGCCCATATTAGGGTCTGTCGACATACAAATCGAGCCTTGTATCGGCTCGACGCGGGTTCGACTCGCATTCAGCATGTCAACGGACCCCCGGGCCTGATCGTGGACCGGGGAAAGCGGGGGCGCCGTGACAAGCGCCCCCGACCTGGGGTCTAATCAGCGCCACGCCGCCCGTGGATCGCCGTGGCCGATGAACGAGCACGGCAAGCACCACGAGCAGAACCCGCAGAACGAGTAGCAGACGAATGACCCAGGCAATCATCAACGAAATCGAGGCGCTGGACGCGCGCCGCGCACAAGCCACGCTCGCCAAGGACGCCGCGACGCTGGGCGAGCTGCTCGGCGACGATCTGGTGTACGTGCATTCGAGCGCCACCACCGAAACGAAGTCGCAGTTCATCGAGCGTGCGACGACCGGCTTCTACGACTACCGCGCCTTGACGAGCCTCGAGCGCACGTTTCGCGTGATCGGCGACGTCGTGCTGGTCAATGGCGACGTGCGGATCGAAGTCGTCGTCAAGGGGGCGACCCGGGATTTCGTCAGCCGCTATCTGCAGGTGTGGGCCAAGCGCGGCGATACCTGGCAGATGGTGTCGTGGCAGTCGACGCCGGTGCCGGCGGCGCGCTGATCGCGCGTTGACGGTTCGCAAGGGGGCGCTGGCTGAAGCGACCCTGGACATGATCTGCATGCATGATGAGAACATGAATCCTTCCGACCGTCCCAGACCCCAGCTTGGCGGGAATACCGTCAATCCCTTCGGATCGACGCCGAGATGGCTCACCGGCCCGCTGGGCCGGATCGTCGGCCTCACGGCCGGTGTCGTCGTGATGATCGCTGCCGTGTTCTTCTCGGCCGTCGTGTTGTCGGTGCTCCTGATCGGCGGCGCCCTCGTGGGCGGTGTGCTGTGGTGGCGCACCCGCGAGATCCGTCGCCAGTGGCGTGGCGAGATCGAACGCATGCAGGCCGCCTTCGAGCGCGCGGCCAGTCACGACGCCGGCGCGGCCGCGCCCGAGGTTCGGCCCCGCGGCGGGTCGAGGCATTCGCCGTCGTCGTCCGGGAACGTGGTGATCGACGGCGATTTCATTCGCGACGTCGACGGGCCGGATACGCGGCGGAGCTGAGCCCTCGCGCTCAATGCCGCCCCGATATCGGCGCCGCGAGGTCTTCGAGGGTTCGCCGCTCGCTGTCCAGGCCCCAGCGCCATTGCACACCGGCGGCGATCAGCATCGATACCGCGCCGGCCGCGTATCCCCAGGCAATGGGCTCGCGCGAGCCGGTGCCGATCAGTTCGCCGAACAGCCAGGGCCCGGCGATGCCGCCCAGCGCCGTGCCCAGCGCGTAGAACAGTGCGATCGCCAGCGCGCGGATCTCGAGCGGGAATGATTCGCCGACCGTCAGGTATGCCGAGCTGGCGGCGGCCGATGCGAAGAAGAAAACCGCCGACCATGCGAGCGTCTGCCCGACGACGCCCAGTTGGCCATTGGCGAACAGCAGCGCGGTCACGGTCAGCAGCACGCCCGCCAGCGCGTATGTCGAGGCGATCATCGTGCGCCGCCCGATCGTATCGAACCAGTGCCCGAGCAGCAGCGGCCCGAGAAAGTTGCCGATCGCGAACGGCAGCAGATACAGGCCGACGTCGCGCGCCGGTACGCCGTAGAAGGTGCCGAGCACCAGCGCGAACGTGAAGAAGATCGCGTTGTAGCAGAACGCCTGTGACGACATCAGCACCAGCGCGACCACGGTGCGGCGCCGATGCTGGCGCAGCAGTGAGCGCGCGACGTCGGTCAGCGTCGCGCCGCGATAGTCGGCGCGCAGCCGCCAGGCTCGTCCGCCGGTCACGCCCCGGGCCGGGCCGGCCTCGCCATCAGCGCGGCATGCCGCACCCGCATCGCGCAACGTCGCCTCGATGCGCGCGACCACCGCCTCGGCTTCGGCCGCCCGTCCGTGCGTGACCAGCCAGCGCGGACTCTCGGGCACGCTGCCGCGCAGGGCGATGATCGCCAGCGCCAGAACGGCGCCGATTCCGAAAGCCAGCCGCCAGGCCAGTTCCTGCGGCAGCCATCCGCTGGCCATCAACGCGTGGGAGCCGAGCGCCCCGGCGCCGGCGCCGAGCCAGAAGCTGCCGTTGACGATCAAGTCGGTACGGCCGCGATGGCGGGCCGGGATCCATTCCTGGATCGCCGAGCTGATCGCCGAATATTCGCCGCCGATGCCCGCGCCGGTGATCGCCCGGCACACCGCGAACGTCACGAAGTCCTGCGAGAAAGCCGTCGCCAGCGTGCCCAGCGCGTAGACCGCCAGCGTGATCCAGAACAGGCGCTTGCGGCCATGGCGGTCGGCGAGCCAGCCGAAGCCCAGCGCACCGATCACCGCGCCGGCCAGATACGCGCTGGCCGACAGGCCGACCTGCGCCTCGCTGAGCGCCAGCGTGGGACTCTCGCGCAGCGCCCCGGCGACCGATCCCGCCAGCGTGACCTCGAGGCCATCCAGGATCCAGGTCACGCCCAGTGCGATCACGAGCCGCGTGTGGAATGCCGTCCACGGCAGGGCGTCGAGCCGCGCGGGAATGCGCGTCTCGATCATCGTCGGGGTCGTCATGCGGCGGCGGTCATCGGGAAGGGTCGCGTCGAATCGCGGATCCCAGGCAGTCGCCGCGACGCTTCCAACCTTGACAGCGAGCACCGCCGATCGCCGCCCGATGTCGCCACCTAGTGCAATCGGATCATGCGAGTCGCGGAAACTTTACGATCGAGGAGGAATGCGTCACGGGACGGGGTTTACGCGATGTGCGCAAGGTGGCCGATTCGGATTACCGTTGCTGTCAATCGAAGGTGATGACGATGAAGCCGTTGCTGATGACCGCGTCGTTCGTATTGATACTGCTCGTCGGCATGGCCGTCTCGTTATGGTGGCAGACGCATCCGTCGTACTCGAACGGCTGGCTCAGCGTGCAGGCGCCCGAAGGCGGCTGGCGATTATCCAGTTCGTCGAACGCCGGCGTCGCTTATGCCGCCGCGGGCGAAGGGCCGGGCGAGAGCGCCTTCGTTTCGATGATCGGGCTGCCGGCGGATCTGAGTCCCGAGGCGATGGTCGAATTCGTTCGCCATGAATCGATGCACGATCCACGGATCGCGCGGATGCAGGTCGTCGAATCGGCGTTCGAGTACACGGTCGCGCGCGGCTATCCGTGCGTGCTGCACCGCCTGACGGCGCAGGCCCCGCGCGACCATCGTCTGCGCCAGCAGCAGGCGTTGACGTGCCGCCATCCGGACCGGCCCGGCATGGGCATCGTCATGGGTTTCT
Source organism: Pseudomonadota bacterium (assembly GCA_029779435.1). Taxonomy (GTDB): domain Bacteria; phylum Pseudomonadota; class Gammaproteobacteria; order Burkholderiales; family Burkholderiaceae_E; genus JAKPAM01. The sequence continues at coordinate 18,029 of JAKPAM010000171.1, forward strand.
CCCGGCTCTCCGGTACCGGATCGACCGATCCGGCGTTCGAGCGCCAGGCCCAGGCGTTCTTCGGGGGCGTCATCGTGCACAACGATCTCGGCGCCCCGCGGCATGCGGTGGCTTCGCTCGGACAGTGACCCCGTTGTCGGCCGATCACGTCGGCTTGTAGGACTGTTCTGGCAAGCGGCTTCGTCGCGAACTGATGGGGCGAGTACGAATACGCCGCCAAAATGAGGTGTCTATGGTCGTCTTACCAGGAAGCAAACAACGTGGTCGCCGGGCTTCAAATTCGAGTGGGTATCTGTGACGATCATCCGATCGTGCGCAGTGGATTCGCGTCGCTGATCGCCTCGCACAGCGATCTGAAGGTCGTCGCAGAGGCCGCGACCGCACGTGAAGCCGAGGCGCTCGCGCGCAGTGGGGCGTGCGACGTGCTGCTGCTGGACATCGCGCTGCCCGAAGGCAGCGGCATCGATGCCCTGCGCAACATCACGCTGCGTGAAGGCGCGCCGTCGGTCATCATCCTGTCCGGCTTTCCTGAAGAGCAATATGCGATTCAGACGCTGAAGATGGGTGCCAAGGGCTACCTGTCCAAGGACGCCGAGCCCGACGAGGTCGTCCGTGCGGTCCGCATGGTGGGCGCGGGTCGCCGCTACGTCAGCGAGTCGGTCGGCGACCTGTTGGCCAGTGGGGTGTCGGCCAATGACCCGGCGACCGACAAGCCGCACATGCGCCTGTCCGACCGCGAGTTGCAGGTGTTCCTGCGGTTGGCCAATGGCGAGGCGGTCGGGCAGATCGCCAAGTCGTTGAATCTCAGCCCCAAGACCGTCAGCACTTATCGGTCGCGCGTGCTCGAAACGCTGGCGCTCGATTCGAACTCGGCGCTCACGCGCTACGCGTTGCAGCACCGGCTGATCCAGTGATCGCTCGCGGCGCGAAGCCGCGACGCCTCGCCCATCGTATCGGCGGCGGTCGTTCGACCGCGCTGCTCCATTGAGCTCGTGACGACCGGCGCTTCGACTCGTCGAAGCAGGATCGTTGCATCCTCGCGCCATTGCCGTGACGCATCGTGTACCGGATTCTCCCCCTGATGCGTGCCGGGGCAAGGGTTTTGGCCTCGATCAAGACCCCGGGTCGATGGATTGGCGATAGTGAGGGGCGTGGATCGAGGGGCGGTTCGCGTGTCTGGGGCAGTCGGCCCCGCAGTTCAGGGGGGAACGACGATGGATGACGCGAGTCCGCGAGCGGTGGATGCGCGCCTGCTGCGCGACGATTGGCACAGCCTGGCGGCCGATGAGGCGATGGCCGTGCATGGGGCGGACGAACGGGGGCTGACGGCAGTGGCGGCCGAGCAGCGGCTGTCGCTGTATGGCGCGAACGAACTCGCGGCGGCCCAGACCACGCCGGCCTGGCGTCGTTTCCTGAACCAGTTCAACGATCCGTTGATCATGCTGCTGATCTGCGCGGCGGTCCTGGCCGCATCGCTCGGGCATCCGATCGATGCGACCGTGATCGCGCTGGTGCTGCTGATCAACGCGATCGTCGGGTTCGTGCAGGAAGGCCGCGCCGAGCAAGCGCTGGCGGCGCTGCGCTCGATGCTCGCGCCCACTGCGCGCGTGATTCGGGCCGGCCACCGGATCGCGGTGCCCGTCGGCCAGCTCGTGCCGGGCGATGTCGTCGTGCTCGAAGCCGGCGACCGCGTGCCGGCCGATGCGCGCCTGTTGCGGTCGCGCGGACTGCGCGTCGACGAGTCGGTGCTGACCGGCGAATCCGTCGCCGCCGACAAATCGCCGTCGGCGACGGCGCGTGACGTACCGCTCGGCGAGCGATCGTCGATGGTGCATTCGGGCACGCTCGTGGTGTCGGGCCAGGCCACGGCGCTGGTGGTGGCTACCGGCGCGGCGTCGCAGGTCGGACGCATCGGCGAGCTGCTGGGCGGCATCGACGCGCTGACGACGCCGCTGCTGCGCAAGGTCGCGCAGTTCAGCCGCCGCTTCGCGGCGCTGGCGGTCGTCGCGGCGCTGGCGCTGTATGCGTACGCGGTGCTGGTGCGCGACTATGCGTGGCTCGATGCGCTGATGATCGTCGTCGCGCTGGCCGTCGGCGTCGTGCCCGAGAGCCTGCCTGCCGTCATCACGATCACGCTGGCGCTGGGCGTGCGCCGCATGGCGCGGCGGCACGCGATCGTGCGGCGGTTGCCCGCGGTCGAGACGCTCGGAGCGACGACGGTGATCTGCACCGACAAGACCGGCACGCTGACCCGCAACGAGATGACCGTGCGGCGCGTCGTCACGGCCGCCGGCGCCGTCGACGTCGGTGGTGACGGCTATGCGGCCGAGGGTGCGCTGGCCGCGGTCGGCGACGATGCGGCGACGCTCGCGCAGGCACGCCGGCTCGCGCGGATCGGCGCGCTGTGCAACGACGCGCGCCTGCGCGAGCAGGACGGGCGGTGGGCGGTCGACGGCGATCCGATGGAGGGCGCGTTGCTGGCGTTGGCGGGCAAGGCGGGACTGGACCTGGCCACGCTGCGCGAGCAGCGGCCGCGTCTGGATGAAGTGCCGTTCGATGCCGAGCATCGCTTGATGGCCAGCCTGCACGCGGCCGCGTCCGGCGAGGCCGTGATGCTCGTCAAGGGGGCGCCCGAGCGCCTGCTGGCGCTCAGCCGTGCGCAGATCGCCGCGCACGGCGACGAGGCCGCGCTGGACGATGCGTATTGGCGCCAGGCGATCGCCGAGGCGGCCGGGCAGGGCCAGCGGGTACTCGGCTTCGCGATGCGCCGCCTGCCCGTGCCGCTCGCGGTGTTCATGCTGAGCGACGTCGCCGACCTGGTGTTCGTCGGCATCGCCGGCTTCGTCGATCCGCCGCGCGCCGAAGCCATCGAGGCGGTGGCCGACTGCCGGCGCGCTGGCATCGAAGTCAAGATGATCACCGGCGACCACGGTGCGACGGCCGCCGCGATCGCGCGGCAGATCGGGCTCGCCGCCGATCCGGTCGTCGTCACCGGCGACGAGCTGGATGCGCTGGCCGCCGACCAGTGGCACGACGTGGCGGCGCGTGCCAACGTGTTCGCGCGCGCCAGCCCCGAACACAAGCTGCGCATCGTGCAGGCGTTGCAGGCGCGCGGCCACATCGTCGCGATGACCGGCGACGGCGTCAACGACGCACCTTCGCTCAAACAGGCGGACATCGGCGTCGCGATGGGCCACAAGGGCACCGAGGCAGCCAAGGAAGCGAGCCAGATGGTGCTGGCGGACGACAACTTCGCGTCGATCGCGGCGGCCGTCCACGAGGGGCGCGCCGTCTACGACAACATCGTCAAGGTCGTCGCATGGACGATCCCGACCAACGGCGGCGAAGTGCTCGCGGTATCGGCCGCGATCCTGTTCGGCCTGGCACTGCCGATGACGGCGCCGCAGATCCTGTGGATCAACATGGTGCTGACCGTCACGCTCGGCTTGTCGCTGGCGTTCGAGCCTCCCGAGCGCGACATCATGTCCCGCCCGCCTCGCCGACGCGACGCCCCGCTGGTCTCGCCGTTCATGCTATGGCGGATCGCGCTGGTCTCGCTGCTGTTCACGATCGGCGCGTTCGGTATCTATCGATGGGGCCTGTCGCGCGGCCTGGGCGAGGCCGCGGCGCGCACGCTGGTCGTCAACCAGTTCTGCGTGATGGAGATCTTCTATCTGTTCAGCGTCCGCTACCTGCACGAAGGCTCGTTCCACCTGCGGGGCGTGCGCGGCACGCCGGCCGTGCTGGGGGCGATCGCCGCGGTCGTCGTCGCGCAGGCCGCGTTCACCTACCTGCCGTTCATGCACCGCATGTTCGACAGCCGCCCGGTCGGCGCGCTGGAGATCGCCGTGATGATCGGCATCGGGCTGGCGATCATGGTCGTGCTGGAGATCGAGAAGGCGATCCTGCGGCGGATCGGGTTGTTCGACGAGTTGCGTCGCTAGGGCGTGTTCTCAGCCTTCGGCGGCCAGCCGCCGGGCCACCGCGTCCAGCGTCGCCGCATCGACGTCGTCGATCGCGATCGGCCGCAGCTCGGCGCGTGCATAGTGCCGGTTGGACGTGCGCGCATAAGTGGGATCGTAATGGTCGCGCATCAACCGCTCGAACAGCGCCAGCATCTGTCCCGAGCCGGCCAGCGCCTTCCACTCGTCGAAGGTCTGGTGGCCGACCAGCGGGACCAGGTACTGCAGCCGATCGATCAGCGAGGTCGGGTCGTCGACGAAGTGGCCGAAGTCCTCGACCCAGACGCGCACGCGTTCGGGCATCGGCAGCGACAGCGAATAGAACACCGGCGCCGCGTGCATGCTCTCGTACAGCTCCAGCGGCAACTGCAGCGAACCGATCTTCTTGGATTCGGCCTCGACCCACACCGGGCGGGCCGGATCGAAGCGGCGCAGCGTGGCCAGGATCAGTGAATCGAACAGTTTCTGCCCGGGCTGCGCCACGCCGGGCACCGCACCGATCAGGCTGCCGCGGTGCGACGCGAGACCTTCGAGGTCGAGCACCTGTTCTCCGGCGCGCGCCAGCGCCTGGAGCAGCCGCGTCTTGCCGCAGCCGGTCGGCCCGCCGAGCACGCGATAGCCGAGTCTCGGCGCCTGGCGTGCCAGCCCGTCGCGGACCCACTTGCGGTAGCGCTTCCAGCCGCCGGGCAGCACGTCGGTGCGGAATCCGATCGTGCGCAGCGCGTCGGCCCACAACCGGCTGCGCTTGCCGCCGCGAAAACAGTAGACGAGGATTCGCGCGTCCGGCCCCAGGTGGCCGAGCTGCGTGTCGATCGCGTCGGCCATGTTGCGCAGCGAATCGGCGACGCCCCGCAGGTAGGCGCGGTGCCGGTCCCGCTTGTACATCGTGCCGACCACCGCGTACTGCTCGCTGTCGACGACCGGCAGGTTCAGCGCCTGCGGGATGTGGTCGTCGGAGAATTCGCGCGGGCTGCGCGCGTCGATGACGACGTCGTAGCTGTCGAACTCCTGGATGTCCATCTCGCCCGGGTGCGGCGCGGGCGCGATCGGGCCGCTCGCGGCGGCGTCGGAGGAAATGGTGGTCATGGCGTAGGAAGACGGCCCGGTGAGAAAACGATGCCCGAGGCTACAACAAATCGCGTGGCGCGAATGGGGGAGGCGTGGCTCGACCGGGGCGGGACCTCGGCCTACGCTGTCAAGGCCGTTGCATCCGTGCATCGCCGGTATTGAATATGCAAATAGATCGATTTACGGCTGTATTAATGCGATTGTCCGGTTATCATGCAAAATGTGTAGCGTTTTGTGACACTCTTATACGTGCATGCGATAAATGTTAGATTTGCTCCCGAAGGGGCGACACTAACCTGTTCAGGTGAGGTCGTCGCCTTCGGCGCCCCCTTCGCTTTCGTTGCGCCCGGCCAGGCGCTCAATCAACGGTAAGCGACGACGATGGCGCGGCGCCGACCAATGGCAGGAGTCCGGCAGGCGCTGCGAACGCTGAGCCATCAGCGCCGCCACCTCCTCGGCCTGATGCTTCCATGGCTGGTGCTGACCGTCGTCGGCGTCCCGATGCTCTTCGTCGAGACCGAGAAGGCGATGCAGAAGGCGACGCTGCGTGCGCGCGACGCCGTGCGCCAGGAAGTCCAGCAGGTGTTCGTCCGCACGCTGGACCTGCTGCGCCACGACGTGATCTTCCTGGCCGAGATGCCCGGCGCCGCGCGCCTCGACGACGTGTCGCCGGGGTCGGCCATGACGCGGTTGTTCGAGAGTTTCGCGCGCGGCAACCGCCATTACGACAAGGTGCGGTGGATCGACGAATCCGGCCGAGAGCGGATAAGCATCGACCAGCACGATGGCCAGTTCAGCGTCGCACCGCCCGCGGCGCTGCAAGACCGGCACGGCAGCGCGTTCTTTCGCGACACCATCGATCTGGGCAAGGGGGCCGTGTATTTCTCGCCGATCGACCTCGGCGTCGAACGCGATAGGGATGCGCAGCCGCCCAAGCCGATGCTGCGCGCTTCCACGCCGGTCTTCGACGAACAGGGGCGGCGTGGCATCGTCATCATCGACTATTGCGCGACGTCGCTGATGGACCGGTTGCAGAGCCTGGCCGGCGGCAACGCGTTCGGCGTCTACTTGCTCAACGACGACGGCTATTGGCTGCGCGGCCCGGATCCTGCGGCCGATTGGGCGTGGCAGCGCGGCGCCCCGGAGCTGACCGCCAGCCGCCTGCATCCGGCGTTGTGGCACGCCATCGAAGCCTCGGACAGCGGCCTGGTGCGCGACGCCAGCGGCGAATGGACGTTCGACCGGCTTTCGCCCTCGTGGCATCTCGGCGATCCCGATCGCTCGCTGCTGGCCGATCAGCAACTGGGCCTGCGCGTACTCGTGCACGTGCCGCGCGAGACGCTCAAGGACGTCGGCTGGCGGATCCGCGTCGCCGTCGGCACCGTGGCGCTGTTGTTGATCGTCGGCGGATCGGTGTTCGTGTGGCGGCTGGCCAGCAGCCTGGAGACGTCGGCTCGCCGCGCGCGCGAACTCGAGCGCCTGAACGGGGCGTTGGTCGATGCCGGCCGCAACCTGGATGCGATGCAGGGCGAGCTCGCGCGCGTGGCGCGCCTGTCGTCGCTGGGATTGATGGTGGCGGGGGTCGCGCACGAGATGACCGCGCCGCTGAGCGGCGTCGCCCAGGCCGTGGGCAGTGCCCAGCAGCACCTGGCCGAACTGATGCGGCGAGCGAACAACGGCATGCGTCGTTCCGAGCTCGATCGCCTGATCGGCGATAGCCGCGACGCCCTGCAGCAGGCGGCCGAGCAGGCGCGGCGCGCCAACGGCATCGTGCAGCGGTTCGAGCAGGTCGCCGTCGATCGCACGACGCTCGACCGGCGGGAGTTCGACCTCGCGGAGGTCATCGCCGATGCCGACCCGCTGCTGTCGCACGCGGCGTCCGATCAGCCGGTGACCGTGCGCGTCGACCTGGCGCGCGGCATCGGGATGGACGGCTATCCGGGCCCGCTCGCGCAGGTGCTGTCCTATCTGCTGGCCAATGCGATCACGCATGGCTTCACGCCGGGGCGGACCGGCCTGGTCACCGTCAGCGCGCGCTCGGCCGGCGTCGATGAAGCCGTGATCTTCGTGCGGGACAACGGCAAGGGCATCCCGCAGGCGTCGCTGCCGCGGGTCTTCGATCCGTTCTACACGACGGCTCGCGGCAACGGCTGCACGGGCCTGGGGCTGCACATCGTGCATCAACTGGTGACCGAGGTGCTGGGCGGATCGATCTGGATCGAGAGCACCGCGTTGGCCGACCGTCCCGACGCGCTGCACCATGGCACGACCGTCACCGTGCGGCTGCCCCGCATCGCGCCGTCGATCGATCCGCTGGCCATGCAGGCCGCCGCCGACAGCCTCATTCGCGCCGAGCCCTAATTTCGGCCCTTGGCGCCCGGCATTCCGTCGCGGATCCGTTCCGAGAAGTCCGGCGCGCGGTCGGCTGCCTTGGCCCGATCGGTGATCCGCCCCCGTGCGCGCAGCGTCGGCAGGTCGACGCCCGAGACCAGCGCGCCGACGTCGAACAGGTATTCGGGCAGGTAGCCCGAAGCCAGCAACCGCCAATCCAGCGGCAGCCCGCCGACGATCCGCGACGCCATCTGGTACACGATCGTCGTGCAGTTGGCGAACAACGTATCGTAGAACCGCGGCCGGCGCCGCAAGTCCCCGGCCTGCTCGACATAAGCGATGAACAGCGAGCGCATCGCGTCCCGCGGCATCCGTATCCGGTACAGGTAGACGTCTTCTCCGCGCACGTTCGTGCGCACGCGAAGGATGTCGCGCTCGTCGGCCGCGACCAGGCTGAGTTCGTACCGTTTGAAGAATCCCGCGATCGCCGAGAACTGCTCGCCGCGTTCCTTGCGGATCTCGATCGAGAACGTCACGTACTCGGTGCCGCCGCGGCCGTCGTCGAAGCCGAACGACACCAGCGTATGCGCGATCGCCGGGCCCATCCAGTACGACATCGCGGCATCGACCGTCCGCAGCTTGTCCAGGTCATAAGTGCGGGTCTGCCAGCGTTCGGTGAAATCGTCGTCGCTGCGCCAGTCGAAGTCGCGGACGTTGCCGAGCGTGGCCTTCGATCCTTCTATCCGGCCGTCCAGATGCCGCGCGACGTCAGGCGCCCAGTCGCGGTCGTCGGACGGTCGGATCGCCTGCCAGCCGATCATCAGCGCGACGAAAGCCAGCCCATAAGCGATCCGCCATCGCCGTGATCCGCGTGTGCCGGGTAGCCGACGCCACGGTTCGATCACGGCTGCCGCGGCCAGCCCGACCCACACGGCCGCCGCCATGCCCGCGGCCGTCGGCCCGCCGGGAACCTGGAACCACAGCGCGAACGCGCCCCACGTGGCACTCAGGATGATCGGTATCGCCCATGCGACGCGGGCGGCCAGTTGCGTGATTCGGCTGATGGACATTCGAGGTTGGTGTAACGGCGGGGAGGGGCCGTGCATTGTGCGCTGTCGTGATGACCGCGCGCAAAGGTCGGATGCCACGCTTCCACATCCGATGGCGCCATCGTGACAAACCCGCGCAAACGTCAGGCCACTCCGCTGGCCTCCACGGATCATCGAGGAGAGAATCCCTCCAGGACAGCCTTCACCAAGAGCCCGGACAATGCTGAAGATCCTGAGCTGGAACATCCAATATGGCACCGGCGTCGACGGCCGCGTCGATTTGCAGCGTATTCGCGACCATATCGTCGCGTTCGGCGATCCGGACGTCATCTGCCTGCAGGAAGTGGCCGTGGGCTTCGAGGACATCGACGCGGGCGCCGACCAGGTCGCCCAGTTGACGGCCCTGTTCCCCGGCTATCGCGTGACTGCTCCGCCCGCGCTCGATTGGTGGGATGGAGAGCATTGCCGGCGATTCGGCAATGCGGTGCTGACCCGGCTCCCGCTGGTCGATCGGCTCGTCCACGTGCTGCCGCGGCCTGCGGATGCCAGCACCTGCCACATGCAGCGGCAACTGATCGAGGTCGTCGTCGCCACCGACTTCGGCCCGCTGCGCGTCTGCACCACGCACCTCGAGTATTACTCGCGGATCCAGCGCGAAGCGCAGATCCAGCGGCTGCGCGAACTCGAATCTCAATGGGCCGCCACAAGCACCGCGCCGCCCAAGGCGCTGCGCGCCGGTATTTTCGGGCCGCGGCCGGTACCGGTCGGCACCGTGCTGTGCGGTGATTTCAACCTCCCTGTCGAGGAGCCGACCTACGCGGCCCTCCAGCAGCCGCTGGGCGAAGGCCGCTTCATCGACGCGTGGACCGTGGTCGGCCAAGGCAAGCCGCATGCGCCGACCTTCCGTGTCCACGATGCCCGGCGCGGGGCGAAGGGTGGGTTCGCATGCGACTTCTTCTTCATATCGGCGCAGTTGGCGCCGCGCGTGACCGGGTTGCGGACCGACGTCGAGACGACGCTGTCGGATCACCAGCCGCTGCTGCTGACGTTGGCGGCCGAAGCCCCTTCGCCGGAAGGGGAAAATCGAAGAGGGAACTGAGCGGCAATCGCGGTAAGACGCACGCCATACGCCCGCCCCCGCGCGCCGGGCATCCGGTTTAGAATCCGCGTTCACGTGCGATGGCACAGGAGCTCGCGATGCGTCAGACCGTCAATTTCAGCGCCGGCCCGGCGGCGCTGCCCGAAGAAGTCCTTCAGCAGGCCGCCAACGAAATGCTCGACTGGCACGGCAGTGGCATGTCGGTCATGGAGATGAGCCACCGCGGCTCCGAGTACATGAGCATCCAGGCCCAGGCCGAGGCCGACCTGCGCGAGCTGATGGGCATCCCGTCGAACTACAAGGTGCTGTTCCAGCAGGGCGGCGCGACGTTGCAGTTCTACATGATTCCGCTGAACCTGCTGCGCGGCAAAGCGTCGATCGACTTCGTCCATACCGGCGAGTGGTCGAAGAAGGCGATCAAGGAAGCCAAGGGCCTGGCCAAGGTCAACATCGCGGCCAGCAGCGAGGATCGCAAGTTCACCTATATCCCCGCGCAGGCCGATTGGCGGCTCGACCGCGATGCCGCTTATGTGCACGTGTGCATGAACGAGACGATCGGCGGCGTCGAGTTCCACTGGATACCCGATACCGGCGACGTGCCGCTGGTCGGCGACCTGTCGTCGACCTTCCTGTCGAGCCGGCTCGACGTCAGCCGCTTCGGGCTGCTGTACGGCGGCGCGCAGAAGAACATCGGGCCGGCGGGCCTGACGATCGTCATCGTGCGCGACGACCTGATCGGCCACGCGCCGGCCGGCACCTCGCAGATGCTCGACTACCAGGCGCAGGTCGACAACGATTCGATGCTGAACACGCCGCCGACGTTCTCGATCTACCTGGCCGGCCTGGTGTTCCAGTGGCTCAAGCGCCAGGGCGGCATCGCGGCGATCGAAGAGCGCAACATCGCCAAGGCGAAGCTGCTGTACGACTACATCGATTCCACCGATTTCTATGCGAACCCGGTCGCGGTGCCCGACCGCTCGCGGATGAACGTGCCGTTCACGCTGCGCGACGCGTCGCTCGATGCGGCGTTCCTCAAGGGCGCCGAAGAGCGGCACATGGTGCAGTTGAAGGGCCATCGCTCGGTCGGGGGCATGCGGGCGTCGATCTACAATGCGACGCCGATCGAAGGCGTGCAGCGGCTGGTCGACTACATGCGCGAATTCGAAAAGCAGAACGGCTGACGATCGTGCGCGGGTAAGGGAACGGGAACGGCCGGATCGCCGTGGACGAGATCGCGATGGGCCGGGCCGCGTAGGCTGGGCCGCAGAGGTCGGGCCACGTAGGCCGCATCGCACAACCCTGGCCGCGTAGACCGGGCGCATGGACGCTCGCCGCCGCGCACCCGATGCGGCAACCCATCATGACAAGAGGCGCGGCCCCAGGCGCGCCCGATCAGGAGACATCGATGACGATCACACCTTGGCAGGTGCTGGTGCTCAACCAGATCTCGCCCTCCGGCCTGGAGCGGCTGCCGGCCCCCGACTATGCGCTGCATCGCGACGCCGAGGGGCGCGGTCGCCTGGCCGTCGAGCCCGACGCGATCCTGCTGCGGTCGGCCGATCTGCATCAGTATCCGATCGGCCCTAGCGTCAAGGCGATCGCCCGGGCCGGGGCCGGCACCAACAACATCCCGGTCGATGCGATGACCAAGCGGGGCGTGCCGGTATTCAACGCGCCGGGGGCGAACGCCAACGCGGTGAAGGAACTGGTGCTCGCCGGCATGCTGATGGCGGCCCGGCGCCTGCCGGCGGCGTTGCGGTTCGTCGCCGAGTTGGACACCACGGTGCCGGATCTGGACAAGATCGTCGAGGACGGCAAGAAGCGCTTTGCCGGTTTCGAGCTGGCGGGTCAGACGCTGGGCATCGTCGGGCTGGGCCGCATCGGCTGCCAGGTCGCCGACGCCGCGCTGGCGCTGGGCATGCAGGTCATCGGCTACGACCCCGATATCACCGTCGACGCCGCCTGGAGCCTGTCGTCGCAGGTACGGCGCGCAATCACGCTCGATGAACTGCTGCGCGCCTCGAACTTCGTGACGCTGCACGTGCCGCTCGTCGACGCGACGCGAGGGTTGATCGATACCCGTCGGTTGGCCGTGATGCCGGACGGAGCCGTGCTGCTGAATTTCTCGCGCGAAGGCGTCGTCGAGGATGCGGCAGTGCTTGCCGCGCTCGAAACGCGCAAGCTCGGCCGCTACGTCTGCGATTTTCCGTCGGCCGCGTTGCATGATCGCGATGGCGTGATCGCGTTGCCGCACCTGGGCGCATCGACGCGCGAGGCCGAGGACAACTGCGCGCGGATGGTCGCCGACCAGTTGCGCGATTATCTCGAACACGGCAACGTCAACAACGCCGTCAACTTTCCGCAGGCGCTGATGCCGCGCGGCACGCGCTGGCGGCTGGCGATCACGAACGCCAACGTGCCGAACATGCTGGGCCAGTTGTCGACGGCGATCGCGCAGGCCGGCCTGAACATCCATGACATGCTGAACAAATCGCGCGGCGATCTGGCCTACACGATCGTCGACGTCGACAGCGAGGTGCCCGCCAGCGCGATCGACGCGATGCGTGCGATCGACGGGGTGCTGGGGGTGCGGTACCTGCCGTTGGCGGGGTAAGCGGCGGTTATCACCATCGGCATCCGTCGCCGGCTACGGCGTCTGCCAGCAGCGACGCGGCTGCGAGGATGCCCTGATCCGCATAACGGGTCCGACGGTCGCCGCGGGCGGCGGCGGTGATGCGGGGCAGATAGCGAAGCTCTTCGGCTGACTCTGTCCGGTGTGCATCAGTCTGCTGTTCGCGACATGTGCGATCGGATGGGCTGAGGGTGCAGCATCGGTCGCAGGCGGAAGGCTGGCTTCCAATCGGCGGATGGTCGACTTCCAATCAGCGGGGTCCTGACTTCCAATTGGCGGTCGCCCGACTTCCAATCAGCGGACCCTGATGCTGCCCTCCCCGCGGCGCCGGAGAGCGTCGAAACGCCATGTCTGCCAGGTGGGCAAGGGGGACGTCGACAGGGGGGGGGGGGCGCTATATCCACAAGAATACATCGCGCGTATCATGACTTCGGAACCCGCCCGATGCTGACCGTGTCTCGCTGGCCGGCCATGGTGGTGCGTTCGATCGGATTCGAACGGCGGCCAGGCCGCCAGACAAGGAGACACGCATGAACCTCGCAGACATCAGTTCGCTGGGCGTCAGCAGCCCGTTCAAGTCGCGCTACGACAACCTGATCGGCGGCAAGTGGGTGCCCCCGGTCGGTGGCCAGTATTTCGAGAACATCAGCCCGGTCATCGGCCGGCCGTTCTGCGAGGTGGCCCGCTCCGGCGCCGCCGACATCGAACTCGCGCTGGATGCCGCGCATGCGGCCCGCGATGCCTGGGGCCGCACTGCGGCCGCCGAGCGCGCCGCGTTGCTGCTGAAGATCGCCGATCGCATGGAGGACAACCTCGCGACGCTGGCGCTCGCCGAGACGATCGACAACGGCAAGCCGATCCGCGAGACCACCGCGGCCGACATTCCGCTGGCGATCGACCACTTCCGCTACTTCGCTGGCTGCGTGCGCGCGCAGGAGGGCGCGCTGAGCCAGATCGACGACACGACGGTCGCTTATCACTTCCATGAACCGCTGGGCGTCGTCGGGCAGATCATCCCGTGGAACTTCCCGATCCTGATGGCGGTCTGGAAGCTGGCTCCCGCGCTGGCCGCCGGCAACTGCGTCGTGCTCAAGCCCGCCGAGCAGACACCGGCCTCGATCATGGTGCTGATGGAGATGATCCAGGATCTGTTGCCGTCGGGCGTCGTCAACGTCGTCAACGGCTTCGGGCTCGAAGCCGGCAAGCCGCTGGCGTCCAGCCATCGGATCGCCAAGATCGCATTCACCGGCGAGACGACGACCGGCCGCCTGATCATGCAGTACGCATCGCAGAATCTGATCCCGGTCACGCTCGAACTCGGCGGCAAGTCGCCGAACATCTTCTTCGAGGACGTGGCCAGCGCCGATGACGCATTCTTCGACAAGGCGCTCGAAGGCTTCGCGATGTTCGCGTTGAATCAGGGGGAGGTCTGCACGTGCCCGTCGCGCGCCCTGATCCAGGAGTCGATCTACGATCGCTTCATGGAGCGCGCGTTGCAGCGCGTCGCGGCGATCAAGCAGGGCAACCCGCTCGATCCGGAGACGATGGTCGGCGCGCAGGCGTCGAACGAGCAACTCGAGAAGATCCTGTCGTATCTGGACATCGGCCGCCAGGAAGGCGCCAAGGTGCTGGCCGGCGGCGAGCGCGCGACGCTGGATGGCGACCTGGCCGCCGGGTACTACGTCAAGCCCACGGTGTTCGAGGGCCACAACAAGATGCGGATCTTCCAGGAGGAGATCTTCGGGCCGGTCTTGTCGGTGACGACGTTCAAGGATGCCGACGAGGCGCTGGCGCTGGCCAACGACACCTTGTACGGACTGGGGTCGGGCGTCTGGACGCGCGATATCAATCGCGCTTATCGCTTCGGGCGCGAGATCAAGGCCGGCCGCGTCTGGACCAACTGCTATCACCTGTACCCGGCGCACGCGGCGTTCGGCGGCTACAAGCAATCGGGCATCGGCCGTGAGAACCACCGCATGATGCTCGATCACTATCAGCAGACGAAGAACATGCTGGTCAGCTACAGCCCCGACAAGCTCGGGTTCTTCTGAGCTTGAGTCCGTGCGATGAGCGACGAGGCTCCGTCACGGGTCAGCGCAACGCCGGCGACGCTGGCGTTGCTCGACAAGCTGATCGCCAAGCATGGTCCGCTGCTGTTCCACCAGTCCGGCGGCTGTTGCGACGGCAGCGCGCCGATGTGCTATCCACGCGGTGATTTCATCGTCGGCGATCGCGACGTGCGGCTGGGCTTTCTCGGTGACACGCCGTTCTACATCGGCGCCGACCAGTTCGCCTATTGGGAACATACGCACCTGATCATCGACGTCGTCGACGGGCGCGGCGGCATGTTCTCGGTCGAAGGGCCTGAGGGAAAGCGCTTCCTGACGCGCTCACGGCTGTACTCGGATGAGGAGTGGGCGTCGCTGTCAGCGCAGCCGCTGCATCAGGGGGCTTAGAGAAGCACGTTGAAGAGTTTTTAGAGCGATCAGTTCATCACCAGTACGATGGCCGCGGGAATGTTACATATGAAGTGCAGAGCAATTGCTAATGAAAGTGCTCTGTAAAATCCTGTGCTCCGATGTTCGAGAAAGACGTAGCCGAACCAGAAAAACCCCCATGCTGCTGGTGCAAAGGCGATCCACGAGCCGGCCCCCCACCAGTGGACTGCGCCGCTTGCCGTAGCTGTCAATCCAAGCGTGAGTTTATTGGATTTTCCAGATAGTCGATTCAGGAAATCAATTGATATGCTGAATATGGTGGTTTCCAGAACAGGTCCGAACACCAATATTCCAAACAGCAACATGCGTAAATTCTGTGTGAGCGATGGTGTCAATAAAATATTTTCCTCCCCAACACCAAACACCCCTCTGATCGTGATCATGTAGATCCACGTGGGAATGCAGATGAGAGCAGTCAATGTAAACATATTTTTGACAGTTGACCCTCTCTCAAGTCGAATGTCTGTTCGCATTTTTCCATGTTGTCGTTCAAGTTCCAACGATTTGACCGTAGCCGTGCTCCGTCCATATGAAACTTGCGTGGAGGCGTCACGGGGTCGCCGCCCTAGTGGGAGGGGCGACGTCCAACGAGACCGCTCGTAATCGGCCGTCGCCCCTCCCACCAGGTCGACGCCCGGAGCCATTGTCAGCACACGGTTCGAGCCATGGGATGGCCGTGCCATCGTCTTGGTGGTACACGATTCATGCCTTGCAAAGAGCCATACTTGCCATCCGCAGCATATGGTCGGAGCCATGGGGCTGGCCGATATTCGACACCGTCCAAGACGTTGGCGTGCACCTCGCCGTTGAACTCCAATGGCTCCCAGGTGTCGACGGGTGTGAAGGGGGGCGGCGACCGATTACGAGCGGTCTCGTTGGGCGCCGCCCCCCTTCACACCTGGCGGCACCGTCGTGACAAACCCGAGCAAAGGTCGAATGCCTCCCTCCCTCGCCCGGCTGCATCAGTGTGACAAACAGGATGGGCCTCGTCAGGGTTGCTGCCCGTAGAAAGAAGCCCTCGGTAGGTTCAGCGCTGCTGCTCTGGGCCGGGGAAGCGGCAGGGCTGGAGCACCCGAGCCGATGCCCGGGACAACCTGCCTCGCAACGTTAAGGGTAAGGTACGCGAACGCGAGATCAGAAATCGCTTCTGGCGCGACATCGGACGGAGAGTTTGAAATGCCTGCACTGAACGGAATGAAGATACTCATCAGCGGAGGCGCCACCGGCATCGGCCTGGCCATCGCGAAAAGTTTGACCTCCGGTGGCGCGGCGGTCTGCATCAGCGGGCGCAACGCGGACCGGTTGCGCGCGGCGCAGGAGGAATTGGCGAGTAGCGGTGCATCGGTGGACGTGCGCGCCTTCGACGTCTCGGATCGTGCCGCCGCCTTCGCGGCAGTGGCGGATCTGCATGCGGCCTGGGGGAGGATCGATGGGCTCGTGAACAACGCGGGCGTATACAAAGTCGCCCCGTTTCTTCAGTTCGAAGCGGCGGATTTCGAGCGCTTGTTTCAGATCAACGTGATGGGCTGTGTGAACCTGATGCAGGCGGTGCTTCCGCTCATGCTCGCCCAGGGGGCGGGACGCATCGTCAACATCGCCTCCACCGCCGGCAAGTGGGGCTCGATGAATCAAAGCGCCTACAACATGTCCAAGCATGCGGTGGTCGGTTTGACGCGATGCGTGGCATTGGAGACGGCTGCGAAGGGCGTCACGGTGAATGCGATCTGCCCCGGCCTGGTGGAAACCGACATGATGGACGACCTTCTCGCCACGCAGTCCAGGCTGACCGGAGCGGCAACGGATGCAGTAAGGGCCTCTTGGGAAGCGCGCATTCCGTTGGGCCGCGTCATCCGCCCCGACGAGATAGGTGCGCTGGCCGCGTTCCTGTTCTCGCCGGGCGCCGCCGGCATGACGGGTCAATCGATCCTGTATGACGGCGGCATGCTGCAAGTCTGAAGCGCGTGGCGGCCGGGCTCCCGGCTCCGGATACACGCGCAGGCCGACGCTTCACCTGCGCACGAGCACCACACCCAGAATCAGGCACGCGACACCGACGACACGGGGCAGGCTGATCGAATGCTGCTGCACGCCGAACAGCCCGAAATGATCGAAGATGACCGTGCCCGTCATCTGCCCCACGACGATCAAGGCCAGGGTCGTCGCCGCTCCGAGCCGGGGAATCATCAGGATGACGACCGCGATGAAGATCGCGCCGAACAGGCCGCCGATCCAACTGAACCAGGCTCCCGCGCCTTGAATGCTTTCGGTGAGGACCGGCTTGGGCGAAGGAATCGCCACGGCCAGCATCACGACAAGGCCGACGAAGTAGCTGACGGCGCCCGCCCACCAGGGAGAGCTGATCTGCATTCGAAGATTGGCGTTGAGAACTTGTTGAAGCGCCACGCTGACACCCGCGGCAACGACGAAAAGGCACGACAAGAAGGTCGATAAGGACATTTGTATTTGCCTGATTCCAATGTGCTTCATCAGGGAGAGCGGCGCTATGCTGAGCCGCGATGGGGTATAACGCAAATATCGAATATCGACGCGACCCATCTGATTTCGGCATGCCGTCGTTGCGACAAATCCAGTACTTCCTGACCGTTGCGGATCTGGGCGGGTTCACGCAGGCGGCAGCGTCGCTATACGTGGCGCAGTCGGCGTTGAGCAGGCAGATGGGTTTGTTGGAGGACGAACTGGGCTTCGCGTTGTTCGACCGTGGACCCAAGGGCGTGCGACTGACTGCCGCGGGAGCGGTCTATCGGGGGCGTGTCGCCTCGATCCCCGCCACGCTGGAGGCAGCGGCGGAGGAGGGCTTGCAGTTGGCACGTGGTGAAGCCGGTGTTCTGCGACTGCTTCATTCCAGCACGCTGCCGATCGACAGCCTGATGCCGTATCTGGATCGCTTCATGGCCGCGTGTCCGCGAGCACGCATCGATCTGGACCGAATGTCCTCGGAGGAGCAGGTCTCGGAAGTCGCCAGTGGCAAAGCCGATATCGGATTGATCCGGTTTCCGGTGCTGCGTCGCGATGCGCGCGTCAGATTCATCGAGCTTGCCGCCGAACGTCTCTGGGTCGGTCTACCCGCCAACCATCCGCTTGCCAAACAGAAAAGCATCGCGGTATCCCGTTTGCGACAGGAGCCGTTCGTGTCGGCGGCAAATCGTGAAAGAGGAGGGCTGGCGCGCGTCGTGACGGATCTTTGCTTGAAACGGGACTTCGTTCCGGCCGTCGCCAGGATCGTGTCGCCCAAGACATCCATGCTGAACCTCGTGGCTGCTGGCTGGGGCATCGCCATCGTGCCGCAACGAATGACCGGCTTGGGGATCGATGGCGTCGTGTTCATCCCGCTTTCCGACGACGACGCCACTTCCGTGTGCGCGTTGGTGCTACCGCGGGAGCCGACGGTTCTAGCTCGGACGTTCGCCAGCATCGCTGCTCCCGTTCGATAGGCGGACTCCAATGGCTCAGAGGTGTCGCCGGGTGTGAGCGGGGCGGCGACCGATTACGAGCGGTCTCGTTGGGCGCTGCCCTGCCAACCCGCTAAGCCGTCACCTCCACCGCGACCGGCCGCCGATGCGCCGCCACGCACGACAGCACGCTCAGCGTCACGCAGGCCAGCGCCGTGGTCTCCAGTGGCGTCGGCAACCGCCGTTCCCACAGCATCCCGTACAGCAGCGCGAACACCGTCTCGCACAGGATCATCTGCCCGACCAGCGTCAACGGCAGCAGCCGGCTCATCTGGTTCCACAGCGCGTTGCCCAGCAGCGACGCGAATACCGCCACCGCCGCAGAGACCGCGCCCAGACGCAGCCATGCGCCGGCTTCGTGGTGGCTTGCGTCCAGTGCGAGCGCGACGGGAATCAGCACCAGACTTTGCAGGCCGGTGACGACGCCGGTCAGCAGATTCCAGTCATGCGCGGAAACCCGCGGCAGCCGTCGCAGGCAGCGGGCATTGCCGATCGCATACGAGGTCCACGAGGCCAGCGCACCGATCGCGCACAGCAGCCCGATCACCCGTTGGCCGGTCGAGCCGTCCTGTTGTCCATCTAGTGCCTGCGCGCCGATGCAGAGCGTGCCCGCCGCACACAGCAGCAGTGACGGAACGAGCCTGCGCAACGGTACCGCGCCCTCGTCGCGACTGCCGATGATCGTGACCGCCACCGGCATGAAGCCGATGATCAACGACGTCATCGCGATGCCGCCCGTCTGCACGGCGGTAGTCAGCAGCAGGTAATACAGCGTGTTGCCGGCGATGGACAGCCATGTCAGGTCCTTCCATTGGCCCGTCCCGATGTGCGGTCTGACCGCGCGCCAGCGCGGCGCGAGCAGCATCGCGGCCACCAGGCCATAACCCAGGTATCGGCCCGTCGACAGATGTAGCGCACTGAAATCGCGGACCCATTCGGGCGCCACGAACACCAGCCCCCATAGCGCGCCCGCGCCGATGCCGCAAGCGATTCCCTTCGCTGACGCACGCGAGCCCAGGGCAGCGCGCCCCGCAGCGTCGCTCGACCCGTCCGGAGAGGTCACGCGCGTGACGATCCGGTCGGCAGCCGCCAGCGCATGCCCGCGCGAAACGTCTCGGTGATCAGCATGCACGTCGATTCGGGCATCTGCAGCAGGTACGCGCGCACCGCCGCCGGGTCCGGTAACCCCGATCGACCCCATAGGCGCGCGACGACGTCGTCGATCGGCTCGACCGTCTGCTTGCGCGTCCAACGCTGGTCGAACAGGTGGCCGATCGGCGCCGTGCCGTCCAGCAGATACTGGCGAAGCGCGGGGTCGATCCTGTCGCACGCGACATAAGTGAGGTTGTCCATCATGACCTCGTCATCGAAGGACAGGCACACCTGCCGCTCGATGAACGCGTCGCCGGGCAACTGCCGGCGGACCTCGTCCGGCACGTCGTCCGTGATGATCTGGTGCGTGACGTCGAGCCGTATCGGGCCTCCGGCGACGAGCTCGCACAGCAGCGTGGCCGAGCCGTCCTGCTCGAGCAGCACGCGCAGCCAGTGCCGCGCCCAGGCGGTCGTCGGATCGTCGGGCGGCAGCCCATCGAGGAACCGGCGCCGAACCAGCGCCTCGACCGGTGTCGGTGGTCGATTCATGCCCGTATGCTCCGATCGCCGCTTACGCCGCTTACGCCGCTTACATGGCTCACGCCGTCCACGCCATCCCCCTCGGCGCGCCGCCGGAACACCAGCCGCTCGTCGCTGGACACCGTGCCGTCATAACGATAACCGTCGGCGTCGAACGCGCGCAGATCGTCCGGCGATCGCGCCTGCCGCTCGATCGCGAAGCGCGCCATCATGCCGCGCGCCCGCTTGGCTGGAAAGCTGATGATCCGGTACTGGCCCTTATGCCACTGCTCGAACACGCATTGAACGACGCGCGCCTTCAGCCGCTTGCGGTCGACCGCGTGGAAGTACTCCTCGGACGCGAGATTGACGACGACGCGCGCGGTGTCACCATCCTTGGCGCCCGCCTGCCGGCGGTTCAGGTACTCGGCGATCGCCGCACCCCAGAACGCGTACAGGTCCTTGCCGCGCGCGTTGGCCAGCCGCGTGCCCATCTCCAGCCGGTAAGGCTGCATGCGATCGAGCGGCCGCAGCACGCCGTACAGGCCGGACAGCATCAGCACGTGGTCCTGCGCCCACGCCAGTTGCTCGGCGCTCAGCGTGCGCGCTTGCAGTCCGTCGTAGACGTCGCCGTCGAACGCCAGGATCGCGGGGCGCGCATTGTGCGCGTCATGGCGCGGCCGCCACGCCTGGTAGCGGTCGACGTTCAACGTGGTCAGTGCGTCGGACAGGTCCATCAGCGCGGCGATCTCGGCGTGCGAGCGCTGGCGCAGCAGGTCGATCAGCGTTTCGGCTTCGTTCACGTAGGCCGGCCGCGTCAGGGGCAGGCCGGCGGGCCCTCGCCGCTCGAAGTCCAGCGACTTGGCCGGAGACAGCAGGAACAGCATCGCGCGCGTCAATCCACCTTCAGCATGATCTTGCCGATGTGCGTCGACGACTCCATCAGCGCGTGGGCGGCCGCGGCATCGGCCAGATCGAACACCTCGTGGATCACCGGCTTGATCTCGCCCCGCGCGATCCGCGGCCAGATCTGCGCGCGCAGGTCGCGGGCCATCGCGGCCTTGTCGGAGGCCGAGCGCGGCCGCAGCGTCGAGCCGGTGTAAGTCAGCCGCTTGGTCATCAGCGCCGTGAAATCGACCTGCGCCTTCGGCCCCTGCAGGAATGCGATCTGCACGAGCCGGCCGTCGAGGGCCAGCGAGCGCAGATTGCGGGCGATGTAGTCGCCGCCGACCATGTCCAGGATCACGTCGACGCCGCGCTTGCCCGTCAGCGCGGCGATCTCGGCGACGAAATCCTGCGTCTTGTAGAGGATCGCCGCATCGGCGCCTGCCGCCAGGCAGGCCTGCGCCTTGTCGTCGCCGCCTACCGTCGTGTATACGGTCGCGCCCCAGGCCTTGGCCATCTGGATCGCCGTCAGGCCGATGCCCGACGAGCCGCCGTGCACGAGGAATGTCTCGCCGGCCTTCAGCCGTCCGCGTTCGATGACGTTGGTCCAGACAGTGAACAGGTTTTCGGGCAGCGCCGCGGCCTGCAGCAGGTCCATGCCATCGGGCACCGGCAGGATCTGGCCCACGGGCACCGCGACGTACTGCGCATAGCCGCCGCCGTTGCACAGCGCGCAGACCTCGTCGCCGATCGCCCACCCCGCGTCGCCGGCTTCGCTATCGTCACCCAGCGCGACGATCCGGCCCGACACTTCCAGCCCCAGGAGCGGCGAGGCGCCGGGCGGCGGCGGATAGCTGCCCGCGCGCTGGGCGACGTCCGGACGGTTGACGCCGGCATAAGCGACGCGGATCAGCACTTCACCGGGTTGGGGAACGGGCACCGGGCCGGTGGCGATCGTCATCACGTAAGCGGGACCGCCGCTGCCGTGCGCGATGTGAGTCATTTGATCGGGGATCATCGGGGTTCCTCTGTAGCGAAGTCGATTCGCGAATGTCGTTCGCGTGGCGCGGGCGCCACGCGGTCAATCATCGATCTGGACCGAATGCAGCGTCTGCGTGCCGGTCCAGCTCTGGCCGGGTTCGAGCGTGACCGGCCTGCCGATCCGGGCCGCCTCGATGCAGACCATCTGGCGATAGCCGTTGCGCGGCAGATCGTTCAACTGGGCCGCCTTCTGTGGTCCGGGGTTCCAGACCACGGCATCCTCGAAGCCGTTCATCGTCAGGTCCAGGCATGCGCCGTCGTCGGCCAGGCCGTCCTTGCCAGGACCGCGCTCGCGCAGCCGCAGCCGCCCGCCGGCCTCGAAGTAGATGCGGTCGACCTCGTCGTCGAAATCGACGAACCGGCGCTGCTCGATATCCGTCACCGTATCGTCGGCCGCCTGCGGTGCCTGCCGGGCGGTGAGTGCCGAATCGCGATAGCGGTGATGGACGAGGCCTTCGATGAGCGCGTTGCCGATATCGGCGACCTTCAGGTAAGTGTGCAGCGCGGCCGTGAAGGCATAAGGATCGGCGCCGGGATTGCCGGCCGTCAGCGCGAGCTCCAGATGACGCCGCCCCAGCGTGACCTTCAGTTCGAGCACGAACGCGCGTGCCCAGGCGCTCATCGTCGCGTCGTCGTGCGTCAGTTCGAACTTGGCGAACACCGTGTCGTCGCCCTGGCCGCTCTGCAGCAGCCGCCATGCGCGCGTACGCGCGATGCCGTGCCGCGGTACGCCCGCCTCGGGGCCGGCGCGATCGAACTGGGGGAAGATCACCGGCACGCCGCCGCGGATCGCCTGGCCGGGCGCATAGACCGCCTGCTCGGACAGGTAGAGCTGTTCCGGCGCGCCGGCGGGCACCCAGCTCACGACGTGCGCGCCATGCAGCATGATCGTCGCCATGCCGCCATCGCTGGCGCGCAGCCGCACGGCGGGCATTCCTCGGATATCGGCGTGGGCTGCGTTCATGGAGCGGGTTCTCGTCGGAGGGGCACCGGGCCATTCGCCCGCGCGAACGGCGCGCCGCCGCCTTTTCGAACGGATGTTAACCGATGCATCGCCGCGTGGCCGTGACTACGGGCCAAAGCGCAGGCCTCGTCCTTGCAGGGCGAGGTCAAGCGAGGCAAGCCCGTTCCGGCGCCTTAGGGGCCCGGCCAGGCGCCCGGCTAGGCCCCCCGGCCTCGTGGCGAGGACGCGCTCGCCTTCAGGCGGGAGTGACTCACTCGACAGGCACGATGGGGCGATGCTAGCGTCTCGGGATGAAACCTTCTTCGGCGGCCGGCGCGGGCCCATCTCCAGACGCGCAATCGCGAGCGCCAACCGACAGCGACGCCTACCGAGAGGCCGCGCGGGCGGCCGTCGTGCACGACAAGCCCGATGCGGAGCGGACCGATCCGCGCGTGCTCGGCTGGATGGCGGGATTTCCGCCACCGCTCGACAAGCGGGTGTCGATGGCCTCGGACAGCCGCGCGTTCCCTCGGACCCGGTATACGTTCAGCCACATGCGCGAGATGCTGCCTACCCGCGCGGTGCGGCGAGGTCCGGGGCCGGCATCGATGCTGTCGGCGGCCGAATCCGGTGCGATCGCCGAGGCCGACGTCGATGCGCTGCGCTTCGTCGACGGCACCGGCGTCGAGCGCCGCTTCGACGAGGCGATGGCGCTGTGCTACACCGACGGCATCATCGTGCTGCACCGCGGGCGCGTCGTTTATGAACGCTACTTCGGTGCGCTCGACCGCGTGACGCCGCATCTGGCGATGTCGGTCACCAAGTCCTTCATCGGCACGCTCGCCGCGATGCTCGTGCACGAACGCGAGATCGATCCGGCGCGGCCCGTCATCCATCACATACCCGAACTGCGCGAGTCGGCGTGGGGCGATGCGACGGTGCGCCAGGTCATGGACATGACGACCGGCCTCGATTATTCCGAGGTCTACGCCGATCCGTCCGCGACGATCTGGGACTACGCGCGCGCCTGCGGCTCGATGCGCAAGCCGCCCGATTACCGGGGGCCGAGCAGCGTCGACCAGTTCCTGCTGACGGTGCGCAAGCGCGGCGAACACGGCGAGGGCTTCGCGTACAAGACCGTCAATACCGAGGTACTGGCCTGGATCCTGCGCCGCGTCACCGGCCTGTCGGTGGCCGAGTTGATGTCGCGGCGGCTGTGGCAGCCGCTGGGCGCCGAAGAGGACGCGTACTTCGCCGTCGACGAGGCCGGACAGGAAACCTGCGGCGGCGGATTGAATCTGACGCTGCGCGACCTGACGCGTTTCGGCGAGGCCCTGCGTGCGGAAGGCGCGTTCGATGGCAGGCAGATCATCGATCCGGCCGTCGTCGACACGATCCGGCGCGGCGGCGACCGGCGCCTGTTCGAATCGGGCGGCTATCCGCTGCTGCCCGGCTGGAGCTATGCGAACCAATGGTGGCTGTCGCACGACGCGCACGGCATGTTCGAGGCGCGCGGCATCCATGGCCAGCGGCTGCACGTCGATCCGCATGCGCAGATGACGATTGCGCGGTTCGGTTCGCATCCGATCGCGGCCAACGCCGGCAACGATCCCTACACGCATCCGGCGTTCCGTGCGCTGGCACGGCGGCTGCTGGAGGCATGACGATCATCATGGGACCGTGCGTTTCGCGCCACACCCTCTCGCGTCGGTTCGCTTCGCTCCCTTCGTGGCTGGTGGCTGCCTGGCTGGGTGCCGCGGGCCTGACCGCCGCGCACGCCGCCACGCCGGCCGAGCCCGCATCGGCGAAGGCATCGCCGTCTTCGTCATCAGCGCCTTCATCGGCAGCCGTCAAGTCGCCTGCCAAGACGGCCGTACCCAAGCCGGCTGCACCCAAGACCGCGGCTAAGTCGGCTGAGCCCAAGCCGGTCGCATCCAAGCCGGCTGCACCTAAGCCGGCCGCATCCAACCCCGCCGCACCGAACGCCGCCGCCTCCAGGTCGGCGGCCGCGAAGTCCTCGGCGCCCAAACCCTTGGCCTCGAAGCCCGTGGCCTTCAAGGCCGCCGATGCCCGCGCCGCCGATCCCAAGCCGTCCGCGAGCCAGGCCGTCGCATCGTCCGCGCCGCGTGCGGCGATGCCTTCGGGCCGGCTGCACGAGGCCGAGCGTCTCCACGTCAGGTCGATCAGCGGGGACGTACCGACCTCGGTGCGCTTCGCCAATCGCAGCGGGACCCGGATTCGTATCCATTGGCTCGACTATCACGGCGTGCGCAAGCTGTACCAGACGCTGGATGACGGCGCGCAGTACGTGCAGAAGACCTTCGTCACGCATCCGTGGCTGGTCACCGATGAACACAACAACGCGTTGTCGGTCTACTTGCCCGACGCGCAGCCGCGCACGGTCACGATCACGCCGCGCGGCTGACCGCCACGCGCAGCCGCCCGTCCGCCTCGGTTTCCGCTCGTGCCCGGACGAGGCTAGGCTGGCCTCGGGAGGCGCTGGACGATTCCTTCCGGCCGCCGCGCTCGCCCGTTGGACGCGCTGCCGCGTTGCCACGTGATCAGCATTTGCCTTGGGGGCGTCATGACGATCAATCCGTTGAACAACCGCGCATTGAACGACCGCGTCGGCGAGGTGACCGAACGCATCCGCCAGCGCAGCGCCGGCACCCGCGGCCGCTACCTGGCCGGGCTGGATGCGGCCGCATCGGCCAAACCCTCGCGCAACCGGCTCGGCTGCGCCAATCTCGCGCATGGCTTCGCCGCGTGCGGGGCCGGCGACAAGGCGCGCCTGCGCGGCGGCGATACGCTGAACCTGGGCATCGTCACCGCGTACAACGACATCCTGTCGGCACACCAGCCTTACGAGACGTACCCGGCGCTGATCCGCGAGGTCGCGCACGAGCTAGGCGCCACCGCGCAGGTGGCCGGCGGCGTACCCGCGATGTGCGATGGCGTCACGCAGGGCGAGGCCGGCATGGAGCTGAGCCTGTTCTCGCGCGACGTGATCGCGCTGGCCACCGGCGTCGCGCTGTCGCATCAAATGTTCGACGCGGTCGCGTGTCTGGGCATCTGCGACAAGATCGTGCCGGGGTTGATCATCGGCGCGCTGTCGTTCGGGCACCTGCCGACCGTCTTCGTGCCGGCCGGGCCGATGCCATCCGGGTTGCCGAACGACGAGAAGGCCAAGGTGCGGCAACTGGCGGCCGAAGGCAAGGTCGGGCGGATCGCGCTGCTCGACGCCGAGGCATCGTCCTACCACGCGCCCGGCACGTGCACGTTCTACGGCACGGCCAATTCCAACCAGATGCTGATGGAGATCATGGGTCTGCATCTGCCCGGCGCGTCCTTCGTCAATCCCGGCACGCCGCTGCGCGAGGCGCTGACCCGCGAGGCGGTGCGGCGCGTGCTCGACCCGGGCACGTGCCCGCCGCTGGGCTGGGTGCTCGACGAGCGGGCGTTCGTCAACGGCATCGTCGGCCTGCACGCGACCGGCGGTTCGACCAACCTGACGATCCATCTGATCGCGATGGCCGCGGCCGCCGGTGTGCGCCTGACGTGGCAGGACTTCGCCGACCTGGCCGAGGTCGTGCCGCTGCTGTGCCGGATCTATCCGAACGGCAAGGCCGACGTCAATCACTTCCACCACGCGGGCGGCATGCCGTTCCTGATCCGCGAGCTGCTGTCCGACGGGCTGTTGCACGAGGACGTGCAGACGATCATCGGGCAGGGGTTGTCGTCCTACGTGGCCGAGCCGTCGCTCGACGAGGCCGGGCGGCTGCGCTGGGGCGCGGTCCGCGACGACAGCGGCGACCGCGACGTGCTGCGGCTCGCGGTCGAGCCGTTCCAGCCCACCGGCGGGCTGCGGATGCTGTCCGGATCGCTGGGCACGGCGGTGATCAAGGTATCGGCCGTTGCGCCCGAACGGCACGTCATCGAGGCGCCTGCGCGCGTGTTCGACAGCCAGGAAGCGCTGCAGCACGCGTTCAAGGCCGGCGAACTGACCGGCGATTTCGTCGCGGTCGTGCGCTTCCAGGGGCCGCGCGCCAACGGCATGCCCGAACTGCACAAATTGATGCCGCCGCTGGGCGTGCTGCAGGATCGCGGGCAGCGCGTGGCGTTGGTGACCGATGGCCGCCTGTCCGGCGCGTCGGGCAAGGTGCCGGCGGCGATCCACCTGACGCCCGAAGCGGTCGACGGCGGTGCGATCGCGTCGATCGCCGATGGCGACCCGATCCGTGTCGACGCGGTCGCCGGCACGCTCGAATGGCTGGTCGATCCGGCCGTGCGCGCGGCACGCACGCCGGCGCGGCCCGACTTGTCCGCGAATCACGTCGGCGTCGGGCGCGAGATGTTCGCGGGCTTTCGCGCGCTGGTCGGGCGTGCCGATGACGGCGCGTCGATCTTCGGGGTGCCGCCGTCCTGAGAATTCGGGAACGAAGCGGCCACGCTCGACGTGACGCGCCGGGGTGATGCCGCTCGCGCCTCCGCTGCATCCACGGGTTCCGACGCGATCGGCGTCGATGGCCCGCATGGGGCGAAGGCGCCGATCGGTCGCGGTATCATCGGCCGCGGATCGGACGCGTGAGCGATGAGGCACGGAGACATGGAACAGATCGTCGTGATTGGGGGCGGGCATGCCGCCGCGCAACTGTGCGCGGGATTGGTCGAAGCCGGTATCGGGCCGCGGGTGCACCTGGTCTGTGAAGAGCCGCTGCTGCCGTACCAGCGTCCGCCGCTGTCCAAGACCTTCCTGAAGAATTCGCAGGAAGCCACGCAGGTCCACAAGGCCGAGAACTGGTACCAGCAGGCGGGCATCACCGTGCATCTGGGCGACCCGGCCGTGCGGATCGATCGCGAGAACCGGCGCGTGCACCTGCGCTCGGGCGCCGAGTTGGCGTGGACCCGTCTCGTGCTGGCGACCGGCACGCGGGCCCGCGCGATGCCGGGCTGGCCCGCCGGCCTCGCCAACGTCATGCCGTTGCGCATAGCCGAACATGCGACGCGCCTGCGCGCGCAACTCGCCGACGCCCCGTCGGTCACCGTGATCGGCGGCGGCTTCATCGGGCTGGAGGTGGCGGCGACCGCCGCGGCGCTGGGCAAGTCGGTCACGGTGATCGAGTCGGCGCCCCGGTTGATGGGGCGGGCCGTGTCGCCGATGCTGTCCGAGTTCGTTCTCGGCGTGCATCGTGCCAACGGCATGGACATACGGCTCGCGTCGCGCATCGATGAGGCGCGCTTCGATACGGGCCCCGATCGCTTGGCCGCGCTAAGTGTCGACGGCCGGCCGGTAGCCGTCGATCTGGTCGTCATGGGTATCGGCGCCGTCCCCGAGACGACACTGGCCGAGGCGGCCGGCCTCGAATGCGCCGACGGCGTGCTCGTCGATTCGGCGATGCGCACGAACGATCCGGCGGTGCTGGCGATCGGTGATTGCACGCGCTTCACCGATCGGCGTTCGGGCAAGGTACTCCGGCTCGAATCCGTGCAGAACGCCAACGACCAGGCGCGCACGGCGGTGGCGACGCTGCGCGGCGAACCGCGCGATCACGACGCCGTGCCCTGGTTCTGGTCCGACCAGGGCACGATCCGATTGCAGATGGCGGGCCTGGTCCCGCCCGAGTCCACGCCGGGCCATCAGGTCGTGCGGCGGCCGGGCGCGAACGAACGCTCGTTCTCGCTGTTCCACTACGTCGACGGCCAATTGCGCTGCGTCGAATCGGTCAACGCGGCGCCCGATCACATCGCGGCGCGCAAGCTGCTCGAACAGCACCGTAATCCCGATCCGGCGATGGTCGGCGATCCGGCCGTCGCGTTGAAGACGCTGCTGGTTTGAGAATTCGCGGTCGAATCGGACGTGGCCGATTCGTTCACGGGTTCTGACGGCGCGTTCATCTCTCGCCCCGCGCGCGCGTAGGACGCGCGGTTCGGCCGTAGGACGTGAACTACCGGTCGAATCGCGATCGTCCGGTGGGGACCCTGCGGGCATGGCGAGACACTGGCACTTCCGAGCCTGCCGTGCGGCAGTGCGTCGACTCGCTCGACGCTGGCCGGCGCGAAACGGCTCTCATGTGTCAGGAGAACAAGATGACCTCGCTCAAGACCTCGCTGAAGCTGACCTCGCTTGCCGCGGCCCTCCTCATGGGAGCGGTGGGCGCGCATGCCGCCAACATGAGCGCCGAGGACTATTCGGCGGCCAAGAAGCAGATCAGCGCGACCTACAAGTCGGACAAGGCTGCCTGCGACGCGATGAAGGGCAATGCCAAGGACGTGTGCGTCGAGGAGGCCAAAGGCCGTGAGAAGGTCGCCAAGGCCGAACTCGAATACAAGAACACCGGTTCCGAAAGCGATCAGATGAAAGTGACGACGGCCAAGGCCGAGGCGGAGTATGACGTCGCCAAGGAACGCTGCGACGACCGCCAAGGCAAGGACAAGAGCGCCTGTGTCGAAGAAGCCAAGGCGACGCGCGACCGCGTGCTGGCCGACGTGAAGGCGCAGCGCGATGCGGCCGGCGGTTCCTCGATGCGCTCGCCGATGCCGAAGACGCAGTAATACCGGGTGAAGCGCTCGCGAAAGATGATAGAAAGGCGAGGCCGCGCGCCGGCGCAACGATGGGCCGATCGTGATCGGCTCATTCCGGCTGCGGCGTTCCGTAGTGCCTTTCCCTCATTTCTCGCGGAGTTCTCATGTTCTCATGCTCTCGCCGCCGGTTCGTCGGGGCCGGCGCCGGTGCGACGGCGCTATCACTAAGCGGCTTGTCGACCGTGCCGGGCATCGCTCGTGCCGATGAAGCCTACCCCAACAAGGTGATAAGTCTGGTCGTCCCCTACCCGGCGGGCGGGGCCAGCGACGTCAGCGCACGCATCTTCGCCGGGTCGTTCACGACCACGCTCAAGCAGCAGGTCGTCGTCGAGAACGTCAGTGGCGGCACGGGCGTGCTCGGCGCCAATCGCATACTGCAATCGCCGGCCGACGGCTACATGCTGTTCCATGGCTCGGACAATGAAGTCTTCCTGGCGCCGATGCTGAACCCGCACGCGCGCTATCGTCCCGCTGATTTCACGTACGTCGCGCCGATCAGCGAAGCGACGCTGGTGATCCTGTCGCGCCAGGATCTGCCGGTGCGTACGATCGACGAGTTCGTCGACTACGCGAAGGCGGATCCGGGCCGGCAGTTGACCTACGCGACCGTGGGGATCGATTCGCTGTACCACCTGATGGGCGAGGCGCTGGCGCTGCGCACCGGCACGAAGCTGCTGCACGTGCCGTACAAGGGCGGCGCGCCTGCGTTGCAGGATGTGGCCGGCGGGCAGGTGGATTTCGCGATCCTGCCGTTCCAGACCAATTTCCAGGCGATGCAGGAGCAGAAGCGGTTGCGGATCCTGTCGAGCTTCTCGCGGGTGCTGCCCGCGCCGCTGGCCGACATCCCGTTGATCACGCAAAGCCGGCACCTGTCGGATTTCGTCTATACGATCTCTGGCGGCTATTTCGTTCGCAAGGGCACGCCGCTGGAGCGTCTCGACGTACTGCGCAAGGCGGTCGAAGTGGCGCTGACGACGCCGGACATCCGCAGCCGGCTCGAACAGGAAGGGCGGCACATCGCCACGCCGGTCAAGTCGCAGGCCGAGGCCGACAAGGCGTTCGCCACCCAGCACCAGCGTATCGACGGCCTGGTCAAGCTGGTGGGGCGCAAGGTCAACAACGCTTAGCGCTGGTGGGATCTGACCCGGAAAGCGCGGGATCCCGCGCTTTCCGGGCCTCCGCGTTTTCGGCCTGGGTCTCAGCGTTTTTTCTACCGGTCCCGGCGGCCGACCACTTTCGCGTGGCCGAGCATCGCGTGCAGCAGCACGTTGCACCCGGCTTCCAGATGCTCGGGCTTGGCGTCCTCGATCTCGTTGTGGCTGATGCCGTCCTTGCATGGCACGAAGATCATCGAGGTCGGGGCCAGTCGCGCCATGTACACGGCGTCGTGCCCGGCGCCCGAGACCGCATCCATCTGCGAATAGCCGAGCGCCTGCGCGGCCTGCCGGACCGCGGAGACGCAGGTGACGTCGAACGGGCAGGGCGCGAAGCTGGATACCTTCCGCAGGTCGATCGCCAGCCCCGTGTCGCGCCGCACATCGTCCAGCACCGCGTGCAGGTCCGCCTCCATCCGTTCGAGCAGTTCCCCGCTGACGTTGCGCAGGTCGATCGAGAACGTGACCTGGCCGGGGATGACATTGCGGCTGTTCGGAAACACCTGGACCATGCCGACCGTGCCGCGGCCATAAGGAGGGTAGCGGTCGGCGATCGCGATCACCTGCTGCATGATGCCGGTGGCCGCCTGCAGCGCGTCGCGGCGCAGCGCCATCGGTGTCGGGCCGGCATGCGCTTCCATGCCGGTCACCGTGCAGTCGTACCAGTTCAGCCCCAGTACGGCGTCGACGACGCCGATCGTCACGCCGGCATCCTCGAGCACCGGCCCTTGTTCGATATGGGCCTCGAAATAAGCGCCGATCGGATGGTCGCCGGGTGTCTGGTCGCCGACGTAGCCGATGCGCGCGAGTTCGTCGCGCACGCTGCGGCCCTCCACGTCGGTCGCCGCGTAGGCATGATCGAGCGAGAACGCGCCGGCGAACACGCCCGATCCCATCATGACCGGCACGAAACGCGAGCCTTCCTCGTTGGTCCAGAACGCCACTTCGAGCGGCGCTTCGGTCTCGATGCCCGCGTCGTTCAGCGTGCGCATCACTTCCAGGCCGGCGAGCACCCCGTAGTTGCCGTCGAACTTGCCGCCGGTCGGCTGCGTGTCGATGTGGCTGCCGGTGACGATCGGCGGCAGCGCATCGTTGCGGCCCGCGCGCCGCAGGAAGCCGTTGCCGATACGGTCGATCGTCACGGTCAGGCCCGCCTCTCGCGCCCAGCCTACGACCAGGTCGCGCCCCTGCCGGTCCAGGTCCGTCAAGGCCAGACGGCACACGCCGCCCTTGGGGGTCGCACCGATCTTCGCCAGCGCCATCAGCGAGTTCCATAAGCGCCGGCCGTCGACGCGCAATTGACGGATCGTCGGGTCCGCCGTAGTCGGCTGGGGGGAGTTTTCTCGGGCGTTCATCGGGATTCCTCATGTTTGTCGCAACGCGTCTTGACCGCCGCGTGCGTTCGTCCTAATCTTTCCTCACGCGACACGTTCTTGTCCAGGCGGGCCGAGCGGACCAACCCTGGGGCGACGATAGCGCCCTAACCCCCCGCGAGGTCGACCGTATCGGAGAGAGGGTGCCCGCGTCAAAGCAGCCGCCACTCGCGGCTCGGGGGCGCAGTCTGACCTGCGCCCCTTTTCATTTCGAATCCACGCATACGGCGTCCTTGTCGGGATCCGTGGTCATTGGCGGCTATCATGATTGTCGTGCCTGCGTCCCCGCTGGCGCGGTTTCCTTGCTCCACGCCATTTCCATGCCTTCTTCGTCCCCCCGTCCGATCGCCGTGGCGCCCGCCGATGCCGACCCGGCCGCTTCGATCAGCGCCGGTCTGATCGCCGCCGCGCGCCGGCTGTCGGATGAGCTCGACACCCTGCGGTTCGCCCCGCCGGTCGCGCACGTCTACAACCCGCTCGACTACGCGTGGGCGCCGCATCGGCTGTACCTGGAGCGCTTCGGCAACAGCCGCAAGCGGATCATGTTCCTGGGCATGAATCCGGGGCCGTTCGGCATGATGCAGATCGGCGTGCCGTTCGGCGAGGTGGCGGCGGTGCGCGACTGGATGGGCATCGTCGCGCCGGTGTCGCAGCCGGCGGACATGCATCCGAAGCGGCCGATCGAGGGCTTCGCGTGCAAGCGCTCCGAGGTCAGCGGCCGCCGCCTGTGGGGCTGGGCCGCCGAACGCTGGGGCACGGCCGACCGGTTCTTCGCCGAGTGCTTCGTCGTCAACTACTGCCCGCTGGGCTTTCTCGAGGCGAGCGGGCGCAACTTCACGCCGGACAAGCTGCCCGCGCTCGAGCGGGCGGCGCTGTACGCGGCGTGTGACAAGCACCTGGCGACGGCGCTGGCGCTGCTGAAACCCGAGTTCGCGATCGGCATCGGCGGTTTCGCCAAGGCGCGGCTGCAGGCGGTCGTCGATACAATGCCCGCGTCGGGAGCGGTGCCGCGAATCGGCTCGATCCTGCATCCGAGCCCGGCCAGCCCGGCTGCGAATCGCGGTTGGGCCGAGCAGGTCGACGCGCAGTTGCGGGCGTTGGGGGCGCTGTCCTGACCCGGCCGCCGGCTCCGACCCCCGATCGGTTTTCCCGTGGTTGGCCTTTCGATTTGCCCTATCCCCGTTCAGTTCAGGAGTGGATGTCCATGAAGCATGCGCGTCTTTCGGCGCTTCGGGTGGCGCTTGCGGCCATCGTGGCTGCCGGCCTCTCATCGGCTGCCGTCGTCCAGGCTCAGGTCAAGGTCGGTGTCCTGGTGTCGGCAACCGGCCCGACGGCGCAGGTCGGCATCCCGCAGCGCAATACCGTGCCGCTGCTGCCGACCCGCATCGGCGATCTGAGCGTCGAATACACGACGCTGGACGATGCCAGCGACACGACGGCGTCGGTCACGGCCGCCAAGAAGCTGATCGCCGAACAGAACATCGATGTGCTGATCGGCCCGCCGGGCACGCCGAACGCGATGGGCGTATTGCCGTTCATCGCCGAGGCCGGCGTACCGATGCTGTCGCCCACCGGGGGCGCGATCGTCGTGCTGCCGATGACCGAGCAGAAGAAGTGGGTGTTCAAGACCACGCAGAACGACGACATCATCGCCGAAGCGCTGATCGGGCACATGGTCAAGGTGGGCGTCAAGACGGTGGCGCTGTTCGGCACCAACGATCCCTACGGCGAGAACTGGCAC
This sequence comes from Pseudomonadota bacterium, assembly GCA_029779435.1. Lineage (GTDB taxonomy): Bacteria > Pseudomonadota > Gammaproteobacteria > Burkholderiales > Burkholderiaceae_E > JAKPAM01. Next base: position 51,468 of record JAKPAM010000171.1, read on the forward strand.
AAGGTCTTCTCGGCGATGGCTGAGCCCAAGGGCCTGAAGGTCGTGGCCAGCGAGAAGTTCAATCGCACCGATACGTCGGCGACCGGCCAGGGGCTGCGCGTCATCGCGTCCAAGCCCGATGCGGTGCTGATCACGGCCCCGGGCGGCCCGTCGGTGTTGCCGCAAGTGACGCTGTACGACCAGGGTTATCGCGGCCGGATGTACCAGACCCACGGTGCGGCGTTGCCCGACTTCCTGCGGCTGGGTGGCAAGAAGGTCGAGGGCACGGTGCTGGCGGCCAGCCTGATGCTGGTGCTGCCCGAGATCGCCGACAGCAACCCGTCCAAGAAGATCGCGACCGACTACATCGCCGCTTACGAGAAGATCAACGGCAGCAAGCCGGCCACGTTCGGCGCCAACGTCTTCGATGCGGGGTTGCTGTTGCAGCGCACGGTGCCGATCGCCGCCGCCAAGGCCAAGCCGGGGACGCGCGAGTTCCGCGTCGCGCTGCGCGACGCGCTCGAGAACGTCAAGGACCTGGTCGGCACGCAGGGCGTCTACAACATGACGCCCGACGACCACAGCGGGTTCGATCAGCGCGGCCGCGTGCTGATCACCGTCAAGGACGGCAACTGGACGCTGCTGAAGTAGCGGCTGACCGGTGTGAAAAGGCCCCCGGAGGGCGGGCGCTAATCGTCCCGCCCCGATCCGCTCACCGTGCGCCGCAGGCCCTTGACCTGCGCGCGCCGGGCCTTGCTTTCGAGGCGCCGGAACATCGACGCCCGCGTGGGGGTGGTGGCCCGTCGCGGCGGGTGCACGACCGACGCCGCGGTCACCAGGTCGCGCAGCTTGTCCAGCGCGTCGCGCCGGTTCAACTCCTGGCTGCGGTGGCGCTGTGCCTTGATCACCAGCACGCCATCGCTGGTGATGCGCCGGTCGTTCGACGCGAGCAGCCGCTCGCGGATCGATTCGGGCAGCGACGACGCCCGGATGTCGAAGCGCAACTGGATCGCCGTCGACACCTTGTTGACATGCTGTCCGCCCGCGCCTTGCGAGCGGATCGCGCTCAGCTCGACCTCGTCGTCGTGCAGAACGATCGTCGAGGTGACCGGGATCATCGCGGCGCGGCGGTCGCCGAGAACCGGATGACGCCGTCGGCGCCCAGTTCGCGACGCACGAGACCCTGGTACCACAGCGCATGCAGGTGCGCGAGCGTCTCGCCGATCGCGAACGTCGACTGCTGCGCGTCGAACGTGCGCTGGAACATCACCGGCACCGTTTCGGCCGCGTGCATCGGGCGCAGCCGGCAGGCCTCGAGCACGACGGCCAGCCGGTCCTCGTGGTGCTCGATCAACTGCGCGACGCGCCGGTGGACGTTGCGGAACGGCCGGCCGTGCGCCGGGAACGCCAGCGTATCGGGTGCGCAGTCCTCGTAGCGGCGCAGCGAGTCCATGTACCAGGCCACCGGGTTGGCTTCCGGTTCCATCTCGAAGACCGACACGTTGGTGGAAATGCGCGGCAGGACCATGTCGCCGGAGAACAGCAGATGGCGGCCCTCGTCGTACAGCGCGACGTGTTCGGGCGAGTGACCGTAGCCGAAGATCGGGCGCCAGCCGTGCTTGTCGCCGCGCCGGCCGATCTCGATCGTCTCGCCCTCGATGATGCGGCGGAAGCTGCCGGGCATCGACGGCACCAGCGACGTGAACGGCCGGTCGCTGCGCTCGCGCACGCCGTCGAGCAGCGGGCCGTCCTGCACGCCATGCCGCTGGAAATGCGCGAGGTTCATCTCGACCGAGCGCTCGTCGCGGATCGACCAGGTGCGTCCGGTCGAATACTCGCCCAGGCTCATCCACAGCGGCGCCCGGAAGCGCTGGCCGATCCAGTCCGCCAGGCCGATGTGGTCCGGATGCGTGTGCGTGCACAGCACGCGCACGATCGGCAGCCCGTCGAGCTGCCCGGCGAAGATCCGTTCCCACAACGCTCGCGTATCGCGCGTCGATGCGCCGGTATCGATCAGCGTCCAGCCGTCGCGGCCCGCGAATTCATCACGCACGAGCCACAGGTTGATGTGGTCGAGCGCGAACGGCAGCGGCATCCGGACCCAGAAGATGTCGGGAGCAACCTCGATCCGCTCGGCGGGCGCCGGCAGTCGCTCGCCGAACGGATAGATCAGTTGTTGCTCGAGGATATTGGCGGGCGCGTTCATGCCGTGCCGCCGATGTCATTAGGTTTGCTCATTGAAACTCCATCAGGGAAGCGTTGATGCATTCATCCGATTCGACCCACGCGGGAGCGGGATGCGGTGAACCGCGGAATGAATCGGCGTCTCCCTCGAACTACAATCGTCGTTTGCGTGAAGTGTACGTCGGTCGCCCCGGTCCTGCTGGCGCCGGCCGCCTGGGAAGGGCAATGGAGAACAGCTCGATGTCGATCATCGTGCCCGATGGTTGGGTGATGCGGCCTTATCGTGACGCGGACCGCGATGCGGTCGTCGCGCTGTGGCACGCGTGCGGACTGGTGCGACCGTGGAACGATCCGCACAAGGACATCGCCCGCAAGCAGGCGGTGCAGCCCGAATGGTTCCTGGTCGTCGTTCCCGCGGATGGCGAGGCGTCCGATCGGGCGGGGAGCGCCGCGCCGGACCGGGCGCCGATCGCGTCGGCGATGATGGGTTATGACGGACATCGCGGCTGGGTCAACTACCTGGCCGTTTCGCCGGCCTGGCGTCGCCGCGGCATCGGCGCCTGGCTGATGGACGAACTCGAACGGCGGCTGGCCGCGTTCGGCGGCCCCAAGCTGAACTTGCAGGTGCGCGGGTCTAACCGCGAGGCGGTCGCGTTCTACGAGCGGCTCGGCTATCGCGTCGATGACGCCGTCAGCCTCGGTAAGCGTTTGATCGACGATTAGGGGACTGTTCCCACTAAGATCGAGCCCACGTGAAGCCCTCCTGGCGCCTGCAGCAACGCGCAAAGCACAGCCATGGCGGGGCTATGGCGAGCCTTTGCAACGCGGCGGTCTACGGCAATCGCGGCAATTGCTCGCGATGCGCGGCCGTGATCGGCGGGAGCGCGTGCGATCCGCAGGTGGCGTTGAAGATCGCGTTCATCAGCGGATTGGCGGGGGCGATCTCGAATCCCTGGCGGGGAGCCGCGGTGCGCAGCGCCTTGCCCTCGCCCATGTGCCCGTCGAAATAGACGGCGCCGGACATCCGATAGGCGCGCGCCCGGCAGTCGACCTCCCAGCGCTGGATCTGCGACGAATAGGTCTTCATGTTCAGCAGGCCGAGCATCAGCGCGATCTTGCGATCCTCCAGATACCAGATCCGCGTCGTCGGGTTCTGGCCGGCCTGGCCCTGTTCGGGCGCCTCTCGCAACAGGTGGATCGACGACTCGGGCGATTCGAAGACCGGCGCCCAGGGCAGCGAGACGGGATTGCCGAAAGCCGGCGCCGCGCCGGCCGTCATCGCCGCGCACAGGGCCAGGGTCGTGTTCCACGGTTTGATCATCAGTCGGTTCCGTCCTGTGAGCCCATCGTCGTCGGGGCCCCGTTCTTCGTCGTACGTAGCACGGCCCCCCGATCGCCTGACCACGGACCCCTTCAGCGGGGGGGATTCACCGTCGCGTGCGCCAGCATGCCATGGATGGGCTGTCGTGGTGCCGATGAACGGGTCGAGTACGGGATTGCGAGCGGAGCTGGAAGAGCGTCAGTTCGCCGACGATCGAACGACGGAACGCGACGATTCGGGAATTGGCGGGTCGACACTTTCCTCGTTCGCCGTTGTCCGCTAGATTGTGCGGCCTCCGAAGTCGTGCGGCCTCCGAAGGTCGTATGACCTTCTCGGTGCGGCCTTTCCCGGTCGATGGCCTGGCATCCGTCCCAATTCATGCGGGGCCGAGGGATTCGCTCCCGCGAGTGACCGGCATCCCCTTTACCGGAATAACACGATGATACGATTGTCTGTTCCCATGATCCTGGGTGCGATTGCCGTTTCCGTGATGGCCGTTCCCGCGATCGGTTACGTACCCTGGGGCCACGACGACAGCGCCCCGGCGCGCCCCGCGCAGATCCAGGCGCTGACCCGTGTCGATACGTCCACGCCCGGCAGCGAGCAGTGGGCCGAGTTGCGCGGCAAGGCGCAGGGTGCGCTCGACCAGCTCACCGGCCGCGATTCGGGCAAGGCGCGGGATGCGATCGATCAGTTGAGCGCGAGCTGGCGGGCCGGCAAGCCGCAGTTGCAGGCGAACCTGCCCGACCAGGGCGAGAGGCTCGACAAGGCGGTGGCCCGGGCTTCGCAGCGCTTGAGCGCGCCCAAGCCCGAACTGCTGCTCAGCAAGGCCGCCGTGCTCGACGTGCTCAGCGCGCTGGACACCGCCGCGGCCGCGACGCGCGCCAAGGCCGAAGCTGCTGCCGCCGGGTCGACTGGGGATGCCAAGGCCGGCGCGTCGAATCGGGCGAATTGATCAGCGCTTCTGCTGCACGGCGGACCGAGCACCGGCCCGCCGTGGGAGACCCCGGCACGGGATCGTGGCGTGGGCGAGTCGGCCACGCTTTCCGCCGCTCGCTGCTTGCCGAGCCCGCCGGCGAAGACTAAGATCCCAGGCGTCGCGCAACGCGGCCACGTCGCTCGGACGGTTCCGGGCGCTTACGTACAGGATCTCTTTCATGTCCGCTTCTCCGGGCAAGCGTCGCTTCGCGCGCATCGATCGCCTTCCCCCCTACGTTTTCAACATCACCGCCGAACTCAAGCTGGCTGCCCGCCGCCGTGGCGAGGACATCATCGACATGAGCATGGGCAATCCCGATGGCGCCACGCCGGCGCACATCGTGGACAAGCTGTGCGCGACCGCGCAGCGGCCCGACACGCACGGCTATTCGGCCTCGCGCGGCATCCCGCGGCTGCGCCGCGCGATCTCGCATTGGTATCGCCAGCGCTACGATGTCGACATCGATCCGGATACCGAGGCGATCGTCACGATCGGGTCGAAGGAAGGGCTCGCGCACCTGATGCTGGCGACCGTCGATCGAGGCGATACCGTGCTGGTGCCCGACCCCAGCTATCCGATCCACATCTATGGCGCCGTCATCGCCGGCGCGCACATCCGCTCGGTGCCGCTGGTGCCCGGCGTCGATTTCTTCGCCGAGCTGGAATCCGCCATCCGCGGCAGCTATCCGAAGCCGAAGATGATGGTGCTGGGCTTTCCGTCGAACCCGACCGCGCAGTGCGTCGAGCTGGACTTCTTCGAACGCGTGATCGCGCTGGCGCGCAAGCACGACATCCTGGTCGTGCACGACCTGGCGTACGCCGACATCGTGTTCGACGGCTGGAAGGCGCCGTCGATCATGCAGGTGCCCGGGGCCAAGGACGTCGCCGTCGAGTTCTTCACGCTGTCCAAGAGCTACAACATGGCCGGCTGGCGGATCGGCTTCATGGTCGGCAATGCCGACCTGGTCGCCGCGCTCGCGCGGATCAAGAGCTATCACGACTACGGCACGTTCACGCCGCTGCAGGTGGCGGCGATCGCCGCGCTCGAAGGCGACCAGCAGTGCGTGCGCGACATCGCCGCCACCTACCAGCGTCGGCGCGACGTGCTGGCCAAGGGGCTGCACGAGGCCGGCTGGCCGGTCGAGGTGCCCAAGGCGTCGATGTACATCTGGGCGCGGATTCCCGAGCGCTATCGCGCGATGGGGTCGCTGGCGTTCGCGACGCTGCTGCTCGAGAAGGCCAAGGTCTCGGTGTCGCCGGGCATCGGTTTCGGCGACCACGGCGACGACCACGTGCGCTTCGCGCTGATCGAGAACGAGTCGCGGATCCGCCAGGCGGTGCGCGGCATCAAGGCGATGTTCAAGGCCGACGGGATCGCGCCCGGGACGCGTCCGGCATCGCTCTGACAGGCCGATCCGGCGCCCCGTCGACGCCGGGCGGTCGGGCATAATGGTCGGGGCCCCCTCGCGCGGGCCGTTCCGGCGCGCGACTGTTTCATGCGACCGCTTCTCCAGGAGACACGACCCATGGTGACGATTCCCGGTTTGCAGTTCGATCTGGGCGAGGACATCGCGATGTTGCGCGATTCGCTGCAGCAATTCGTGGCAGCCGAGATCACGCCCCGCGCGCAGGAAGTCGACCGCAGCGATCAATTCCCGATGGACTTGTGGCGCAAGTTCGGCGACCTCGGCGTGCTGGGCATGACGGTGTCCGAAGAGTACGGCGGCACCGACCTGGGTTATCTGGCGCATGTCGTGGCGATGGAGGAGATCTCGCGCGGGTCGGCGTCGATCGGCCTGTCGTACGGCGCGCATTCGAACCTGTGCGTCAACCAGATCCACCGCAATGGCTCGGCCGAGCAGAAGCGCAAGTACCTGCCCAAGCTGGTTTCGGGCGAATACGTCGGCGCGCTCGCGATGTCCGAGCCCAATGCCGGGTCGGACGTCGTGTCGATGAAGCTGCGCGCCGATTTCCGGGGCGACCGCTGGGTGTTGAACGGCACCAAGTTCTGGATCACCAACGGTCCCGACGCGGACGTCATGGTCATCTACGCGAAAAACGACCTGGAGGCCGGCCCGCGCGGCATCACCGCTTTCCTCGTCGAGAAGGGGTTCAAGGGGTTTTCGGTCGCGCAGAAGCTGGACAAGCTCGGCATGCGCGGCAGCTCCACCGGCGAACTGGTGTTCGAGGACTGCGAGGTGCCGGCCGAGAACGTGCTGGGCGGCCTGGGCGACGACCCGGCCACCGGCGTCGGCCGCGGCGTCAACGTGCTGATGAGCGGGCTCGATTATGAACGCGCGGTGCTGTCCGGCGGACCGCTCGGCGTGATGGCCGCGTGCATGGATGTCGTCGTCCCTTATGTCCACGACCGCAAGCAGTTCGGCCAGCCGATCGGCGAGTTTCAGTTGATGCAGGGCAAGCTGGCCGACATGTACACGACGATGATGGCGTGCCGCGCTTATGTCTACGAGGTCGGCCGCCAGTGCGATCGCACGCGTGCCGGCAAGGCCGACGCCCGCGCGCTGCGCAAGGATGCGGCCGGCGCGATCCTGTACGCGGCCGAGAAGGCCACCTGGATGGCCGGCGAGGCGATCCAGTGCCTGGGCGGCAACGGCTACATCAACGATTCGCCGACCGGCCGCCTGTGGCGCGACGCCAAGCTGTACGAGATCGGGGCCGGCACGTCGGAGATCCGCCGGATGCTGATCGGGCGCGAGCTGTTCACCGACACCCGCTGATCGCCGCGGCTTGCGCTTTGTCCCGAATTTGAATCACCACGAATCCGAACAAGGAGAATCGACATGAAGGATCCCGTCGTCATCGTTTCGGCGGCTCGCACGCCCATCGGCAGCATGATGGGCGCGTTCTCGCCGCTGGCCGGGTATCAGCTCGGCGCCGTCGCGATCAAGGCGGCCGTCGAGCGCGCCGGTATCTCGCCCGAGGCCGTGCAGGAAGTGATCATGGGCTGCTGCCTGATGGCCGGCCAGGGCCAGGCGCCCGCGCGCCAGGCGACGCTGGGCGCCGGGCTGCCGATCTCGGCCGGCGCCACGACGCTGTCCAAGATGTGCGGCTCGGGCATGAAGTCGGCGATGTTCGGTCATGACCTGCTGGTGGCCGGCAGCCAGGACGTCGTCGTGGCCGGCGGCTTCGAGAGCATGACCAACGCGCCTTACCTGATGCAGCAGGGGCGCGGCGGCTATCGCTATGGCCACGCGATGATCTACGACCACATGGCGATCGACGGGCTCGAGGACGCTTATGAGCGCGGCAAGGCGATGGGCGTGTTCGCCGAGGCCTGCGTCGACAAGTACGCGTTCACGCGCGAGGCGCAGGACGATTTCGCGATCGCATCGACCCGGCGCGCGATCCAGGCCAACGAGGACGGTACGTTCCAGTGGGAGACCGCGCCGGTCACGATCCCCGGCAAGAAGGGCGACACCGTCGTCGAGCGCGACGAGCAGCCGTTCCGCTCGCAGATCGACAAGATCCCCGGACTGCGGCCAGCGTTCAAGAAGGATGGCACGATCACGGCCGCCAACGCATCGTCGATCTCCGACGGCGCCGCCGCGCTGGTGCTGATGCGCCGTTCGACGGCCGACCGGCTCGGCGTCAAGCCGTTGGCGACGATCCTGGGCCATACCACGCATGCGCAGGAGCCCGAGTGGTTCGCGACCGCGCCGACGGGTGCGATCCGCAAGCTCTACGACAAGGTCGGGTGGACGACGAAGGACGTCGACCTGTTCGAGATCAATGAAGCCTTCGCCGCCGTCACGATGGCCGCGATGCGCGAGTTCGACATCGGGCATGACCGCGTCAACGTGCATGGCGGCGCGTGCGCGCTCGGCCATCCGATCGGCGCGTCAGGAGCGCGGATCATCGTCACGCTGCTCGGTGCGCTGCGCAAGCAGGGCGCGCGTCGCGGCGTCGCGGCGCTGTGCATCGGCGGCGGCGAGGCCACCGCGCTGGCCGTCGAGATGGCCTGAGAACTTGTGAACGATGCGCTCGGCGTTCGTCATCGGCACGTCGAGAGGGTGCGTGCGCGGTGATCGCTGATGCCGGTGCGCGTATCCGGATGGCGGGTCCCACGATTGGCGTGGCGAGACGCCGCCGTGGCAAGGGATGACAGACGGGGGGACGCAGGATGGTACTGAACGATGACCAGCGGATGGTGCGCGATGCGGTGCGTGCGTTCGTCGACGAGAAGATACGGCCGTTCGCGGCCGAATGGGATCGCGACGGCACGTTTCCGGCCGAGGCGTTGAAGGGGCTGGCGGCGCTGGGCTGCTTCGGCATCGCCGTGCCCGATGCGCATGGCGGCGCGGGGCTGGACTATCGCTCGCTGGCGATCATCCTCGAAGAGATCGCCGCGGGCGATGGCGCCACGTCGACGATCATCTCGGTCAACAACTGTCCGGTCTGTTCGATCCTGATGATGTTCGCGAACGACGCGCAGAAGCAGCAGTGGCTGGTGCCGCTGGCGCGGGGCGACATGCTCGGCGCGTTCTGCCTGACCGAGCCGCAGGTCGGTTCGGATGCGTCGGCGCTGAAGACCACCGCGACGCGCGACGGCGATCACTACGTGATCAACGGCGTCAAGCAGTTCATCACGTCGGGCAAGCACGGCGACGTCGCGATCGTCATGGCCGTCACCGACAAGGCCGCCGGCAAGCGCGGCATTTCGGCCTTCCTGGTGCCGACGTCGACGCCCGGTTATCAGGTCGCGCGGCTCGAGGACAAGCTCGGCCAGCACGCGTCGGACACTGCGCAGATCGTGTTCGAGAACTGCCGCGTGCCGGCGTCGAACCTGCTGGGTGAAGAAGGCCAGGGCTACAAGATCGCGCTGTCGGGTCTGGAAGGCGGCCGCATCGGCATCGCGTCGCAGTCCGTCGGCATGGCCCGTGCCGCGTTCGAGGCCGCGCTGCGCTATGCGAACGAGCGCGAAGCCTTCGGCCAGCCGATCTTCAATCACCAGGCCGTGCAGTTCCGGCTCGCCGACATGGCGACGCGGATCGAGGCGGCGCGGCAATTGATCCTGCACGCGGCGAGCCTCAAGGATGCCGGGCTGCCGTGCCTGAAGGAAGCCGCGATGGCCAAGCTGATGGCATCGGAGATCGCCGAGCGAGTGTGCTCGGACGCGATCCAGATCCACGGCGGCTACGGATACCTGGCGGATTTCCCGGTCGAACGGATCTACCGCGACGTGCGCGTGTGCCAGATCTACGAGGGAACCAGCGATATCCAGCGGATCCTGATCGGGCGGGCGCTGGCGAGCGGTGGGGCGTGATCCGGGCGGTTTCGATGTCGGCTGGCAGCGGCACGGGGCGTAGCGCTCGATAAGTGCTGGCAAGCAAACAAAGAGATGACATAGCGTAATCAGACTGGGAAGAGGCGGATGGAGACGCAGATTTTCGCCGGCAGGACGGCGGTGGTGACGGGCGGCGCCTCGGGCATCGGTGCGGCGCTCGCGCGCAAGCTGCACGGCCAGGGGGCAGCGGTGGTGATCGGCGACCTCGATGCCGGCAAGGGCGAGGAACTCGCCGCCGCGCTCGGCAATGGTCGCGCGCTGTTCCATGCGACCGACGTCTCGGATCCCGGCGCGGTCGCGGCGCTGATCGACAGGGCCGTGAGCGCGTACGGCGGGCTGGACATGTTGTTCAACAACGCCGGGATCGGCAGCTTTTCGCGGATCGAGGCGCTGTCGGTCGAGGATTGGCGCCGGGTCGTCGCGATCAACCTGGACGCCGTCTTCTACGGTCTGAAGGCAGCGATCCCGGCCATGAAGGCGCGGGGCGGCGGCTCGATCGTCAATACGGCATCGGCTTCCGGCATGGCGGCGGATTTCGGTTTCGCGGCCTACAACGCCGCCAAGGCCGGCGTGATCAACCTGACCCGGACCGCCGCCATCGATAATGCCCGCTACGGTATCCGGGTCAATGCGGTTTGTCCCGGCCCGGTCGATACGCCGATTCTGTCCGGCATCTCCAGCATTCCCGACCTGCGCGCGAAATGGGAGGACGTGGTGCCGATGGGGCGCTTCGCGAAGCCGGAAGAGATCGCGTCGGTCATCGCCTTTCTGGCATCCGACGCAGCCTCCTACGTCACCGGGGCGATCATTCCGATCGACGGCGGTCTGACGGCCCACACCGGCCAGCCGAATCTGTATCGATCGATCGGATGATCGGGTTCGGTCGCGGGACATCGATTCCCGCGCCATCGCTCCGCGCGCGGATCGCCGGACCGAATGAACGAACGAACAACGAGCGGAGAGACGAAACCGTGCGCGACGAAACCGTTCTTTTGCCGTCCGGGCCTTATCGGCTTTCCACGCGGGTGGTCGGTGCAGGTCCTCTGGTCATCCTGATGCACGGCTGGCCGGAACTGGGCCTGTCGTGGCGGCATCAGATCCAGCCGCTTGCCGCCGCCGGCTTTACCGTCGCGGCGCCCGACATGCGCGGTTATGGCCGATCGTCGAAGCCCGATGACGTGCGGGCTTATGGCCTGAACGTTCTGGCCGACGACATGGCCAACATCGCCACCGCGCTGGGCCATCAGCGCTGGGTGTCGATCGGCCACGACTGGGGCGCGCCGGTCGCATGGCGGACGGCACTGCGTTTTCCGGGCCGCGTCGCCGCGGTCTTCGCGCTCAGCGTGCCGTTCTCGCCGCCGTCCCCCATTCCCGCGCTGCAAGCGTTCGATCTCGGTTTTCCCGACCGGTTCTTCTACATGCGCTATTTCCAGAAGGTCGGCGTCGCCGAGGCCGAGCTGGAACGTGACGTGCGGGCGTCGCTGAAACGCATCTTCCATTCGCTGTCGGGCGATGCGCCGAAGGACGATTGGCTCGGTCCGCGCCCGATCGATGGTCCGATGCTGCCGGGCCTGTCGCCGTCGCCCGAAGGTCCGCTGTCGTTCATGTCCGACGACGAGCTGGACGACTATGCGGCCGCCTACGAGGCCGGCGGCTTCTTCGCGCCGATATGCTGGTATCGCAATCTGGATACGGATTTCGTCGAGAGGCAAGGTTATGGCGACGCCATCATCCGCCAGCCCGCGGGCCTGCTGTACGGCGACAAGGAAATCGTCCTGTCGATGCTGGCGCCCAATGCGCTGGAGAACATGCGCAAGCACGTGATCGATCTGCGCACGCATGTCGTGCTGCCCGGCGCGGGACACTGGATCCAGCAGGAGCGGCCCGCCGAAGTCAATGCGGCGCTGCTCGATTTTCTGGGGCAGGTTCGCCCGTTGATTTGACTCCCAACCCTCTCGGCCGGCCGGGCGTCGCGCGGTTCACGCGGCCGCGGGATGGCTGACTCTTCAGGATATCGACCATGCGCGCTGCCGTTCTCCAGGGAAAGTCCATTTCGATCCGGACGTTGCCCGATCCGTCGCCCGCTGCCGGGCAACTTCTGGTGCGGCCGGTCTACACCGGCATTTGCGGCAGCGATCTGAGCACCCGCAAGCAGATGGCCGCCCTCGCCGAGACCCAGCCGCAGGACCGGTTGCCGGCGATCGTTCCCGGCCATGAATTCTCGGCGGAGATCGTCGGCATCGCGCCCGGCACCGACACCGGCTTGCGCGAGGGAGACCTGATCACCGGCCTGCCGTTTACGCATTCCCATAAAGGCCTGCAGTGCATCGGCCTGTCGCCCGATCACGGCGGGGGCCTCGCGGAACTGAGCTGCATAGACGCGGTGCGCAGCTTTCGCGTGCCGCCGGGCGTGCCGGCCGATCTGGCGGCGCTGACCGAACCGCTGTCGGTCGGCCTGCATGCGGCGAACCTCGCCAGCCGCAACCCGGGGCCGAACGTCGTCATCGGCTGCGGCCCGGTCGGTCTCGCGGTCATCCTGGCGCTGACCTTGGCTGGACGGGGGCCCGTGCTCGCGGCGGATTTTTCGCCGGAGCGGCGAACCGCCGCCGCCGCGCTCGGCGCCGATATCGTGCTCGACCCGGCGGCTGACTCGCCGTTCACGCACTGGGACGATCTCGGTCTGACGCCGCACCCGACGTCGCCGCTGCTGGCGCGTGATTTTCGCGGCCTGCCGCCCGGCGCCAACATCTTCGAATGCACGGGCGCGTCGGGGGTCATCGACCAGATCATCAAGTCCGCGCCGCCGCACACCCATATCATCGTCGCCGGCGTCTGCCCGCACGAGCAGAAGCTGACGCCGCTCGATGGGGTGCTGCGCGAGCTGACGCTCGAATTCAGTTTCGCCTATCGGCCCGAAGAGTTCGCCGCGGCCCTTGCCCTGATCGAAGCCCACCCGAACAAGGCCGCGCGACTGATCACCAGTCGCCAGCCGCTGGCGAACACCGAGATCGCCTTCGATTCCCTGGCGAAGAACCCCAGCGAGATCAAGATCCTGATCGACCCGCTTGCTTGAGGACACGCGCGTGATGCGCGTTCCGGGGCCGGCCGTGTGATCCACGCAGACATCAACCGCGGCCGCATCCGTTCTACTTCTTGACCGGACGCCAATCACCCCAAAACTGCGCCCCGCACGACGCGCATCTTTTGTCGTGCTGGCCCAATTCGCTCGAGCATCGCGGACACACGTATGTCGTTACGTCCTCATCGGCAGTCGCCGCTTCTTTTTTCGTCGATCTCGCGAGCGAAGCGACGTTTGCCTGTATTGATTCCATCGCTTGCTTGCTTTCCGATCGATGGGAGTGAAAATCTACATGCAGATCGTGAATGCTTTCATTTATGGATTTGATTTTCTCATTAAAATTACGAATATGATGTTCAATTTTTTTATTGAGCGAATTGATGATTGACCAGAAGCCAATGGCGACACAGTCAAGAATGATCCCTGCACCCATCGCAGCGATCAGCTGGTAATTTTCTTGAATCGTGCCGTACTTGACCGACAGAGCAATCATGGATCCGCAGAGGCCAACCATAATTGCCAGCCCCGCATACAGGACGAAATTGACGGTCTTCGAAAAAAAGCGACTCATGTTTCGATTTTCTATCCGCAAGCGATCCTGACTCGTCGCACAGATCGGGCGGTACCTACGTAAGCAGTATCTTGCCGAGGCGCGCCAGCGTATGCCAATCCGGCACCACCTCGGTGTCGAGCGGCATCCGTACCGGATAACCTGAGGTCTCAGCATCCGTACCGGATAGCCCGAGGTCTCGGCATCCGCTTGACGCGTCGCCTCCGCCACCTGGTGCTCGTCGAATGGCAGTAGTACCGGTTCGGCTGGTACGCCGACGTCTGGAGGGGGATCAGGCTGGCGAATTTCGGAAGTCGAGTTCCTGGCCGGATAGCATGATGTCGGCACCGTACCGGCCGATCGGCGAGCCCGGGGCCGAGGGCTTGGACGAATTGCAGTAGAACGTGTGGTCGGTCAGCCAACCCTTGGGCCGGACCAGATGGCACTGGCGTTGTTCTTCTTGCGCCCAGATGTCGGGGGCAGGCTCGTCGTCCGACGTCGCCGTGCCCGAACCCGCCATTCCGTCAGGCTGCCTGCCTTGTCTGACCTCGCCCTAATGGGCGAGGTTTGTCGCTGAGGCGCGCGGTCATTCCGGCGCTTTCAGCTTGCCTTCGAACTGCTCGCGCAGCACTCGCTTGAGCACCTTGCCGCTGGGGTTGCGCGGGATCTCATCGAGGATGGCGGCGACCTTGGGCAGCTTGAACGTGGCCAGCTTGCCCTTGCACCAGGCCAGCAGTTCCTCGGGTGTCAGCGATTGACCCTTCTTGAGCACCACGATCGCGAGCGCCACTTCGCCCCATTTGGCCGAGGGCAGGCCGATGACCGCGGCATCGGACAGGGCCGGGTGGCCCAGCAGCATGTTCTCGACCTCGGCCGGATAGACGTTCTCGCCGCCGGAGATCAGCATGTCCTTCATCCGATCACGGATGGTGACGAAGCCGTCCTCGTCCATCGTGGCGACGTCGCCGGTGTGCAGCCAGCCGTCGACGAGCGTTTGCGCGGTGGCCTCCGGACGATTCCAGTAGCCGACCATCACATGGTTGCCGCGTATCAGCACCTCGCCGGGTTCGTTGGGGGGGCAGTCCTTGCCGAACGGATCGACGATACGCACGTCGGTGTGGAAGAAACCGCGGCCGGTAGAGCCGGCCCGCGTGATCGCATCCTCGCCGATGATCAGGCAACCCGGGCCGCCGCTTTCGGTCATGCCGTAGACCTGCGATATCTCGATGCCCATGTCGAGGTAGGTCTTGATCAGGTTCACCGGCACAGGCGCCGCGCCGCTCATGCACCAGCGCAGCGTGCTGCAATCATGCTGCGACGGGTCGTACACCGCGAGCATGAACTGCAGCATCGCCGGCACCATCAGCGTCGTCGTGATCTTTTCGTCGCGGATCAGCTCCCACGACAGCTTGGGATCAAAGGATTTCAGGATCACCTGCGTGGTGCCGGTGTACACGCAGTTCATCGCCGGGTTCAACGCGCCGACATGGAACATCGGCAACGACAACAGGAAGCGGTCGCGCGAGCGCATCTCGCAGGACGCGATGACTGTCAAGCAACCCCAGGTCACCGTCGAGTGGGTGTGCATCACGCCTTTGGGCAGGCCGGTGGTGCCCGAGGTGTACATGATGAACAGCAGATCGTCGTCGCCGCCGCCGAGCTCCGGTTCGGTGGCGGGCGCCGCTTCACGCCAGGCGTCATAGCTGGCCGCGAAGGCCGGCGGAGTGCCGCCGAGCTGGATCCAGCGCCGCAAGTCGGTCTTGTCGCCGCGGCTTTGCAGTTCGGCCACCACCTTGGCGAAGCTCTCGTCGTAGATGAGTACCGTTGCGCCCGAGTCCTTGAGGATGAATTCGAGCTCGTCGGCCACCAGCCGCCAGTTCAGCGGCACATTGACCGCGCCGATCTTGCCTACCGCGAAGAAGGATTCGACGAATTCGGCGCCGTTCATCAGCAAAAGCGCGATACGGTCGCCGGGCTTGACGCCGTCGGCGGTCAGGGCGTTGGCAACCTGGTTGCTGCGCGCGTTGAGCTGCGGGAAGGTCATCCGACGGCCGCCCGCCATGGGCTCGACGATGGCTTCGAGCGTCGGGCTGAGGAATGCGCGGCGAGTCAGGAACTGCCCGAAATTCACTTTCATGCTGATGTCTCCGATTACCCGTTCAGGGGGCGTGATTTATTGATGACCTCACCGATCCGCTATTGCAGTCGCCCGCGCGTCGTTGCTCGGCCGCTGCGCGCATGCTCCTGCAAATGGATCGGACGAGGGGATGGATTCTCGAGTCGACGCCCCGCCGGGCTTGCCGGCCGTGTCGACGGAGGGGCAGGCACCGCCTTGCGAGGCATCGCGGTTGCTGTGCCCGTGCCAGTCTGCAACGCGGGTTGGCCGCTGTCGACCCGGGTAATTCCGTAACCGTTCCGAGTATCGCGATTCGGTGCCGGTGCCCTGTGCCGCCG
Organism: Pseudomonadota bacterium; assembly: GCA_029779435.1. GTDB lineage: Bacteria > Pseudomonadota > Gammaproteobacteria > Burkholderiales > Burkholderiaceae_E > JAKPAM01. The sequence continues at coordinate 67,318 of JAKPAM010000171.1, forward strand.
TGTCAGATTTTCGGCGCGGTGGTTTCAGGTCGGTGGCGATCGCTTATCTGTCAGCGCGCGCATCGGCGGGGCCCCACCGCCGATGCGCGTGAACCGGCCCGCGAAGGCGGCCGGAGAATCGCACGCTCAACGCGGCGCGAACGCGATTCCGTCCGCCGCCGCCACGCAATGCGCGGCCGGGAAATCCGGCCCGACCGTCGATCGCTCGATGTACGCGCCGCACAGCGCCGTGAACTCCGCCGGTGACATTTCGTTCGATGCCCAGCACCCGTACTCGTAGACCAGGCGGTCGGCCAGCGGTCCTCCGCCATCCGGGCTGCGGTGCAGCGGATTGACGACCGCCTGGGCGCGCAGGGCCACGCCGTCGCTCCATGCGCTGATCCGCTGCGTGGCGATGGTCGCGGCGTCCTTGCCACCTTGCTCGCGCGCCCGGAAGCTGAACGGTTCGATCGGCTTCCAGTTGTCGTTCTGGATGAACTGCAGGCGCACGACGCCGACGCCGTCGATCACGCCGGGACTCGGCGCGACGGCACGGGTGCGCTTCCATTCCTCGGCGTTGGTCGGTTCGGCCGCATCCAGCGAGTGGCGGAAATCGAGTTCCTGGCCCGACAGCGACGCGGGTGCCTTCTTGACCATCGCATTGAACGCGTCGGCGCTGGGGTAGGCCGCCATCACCGCGGGGCGCATCTCGTAGACGTAGTGCGGGCGGATCTGGAACGAGAAGACGAGGCCCTTCTTGGCCAGCGCATCGTCCGATGGCGGCAGGATGTCGGCCTCATAGTGGTCGATCGCCGCGCCGGGAGCCGGCGGCTTGGCGGAACTTCCGTAAAGTGTTCGGTCGGTCGACCAGCCTTTCGGCTTGACCATATGGCATTGACGCTGTTCTCCCTGTGCCCAGATGTTGGGAGGGGGCGTGGCGCCCGGCTTGGTATCGGGAGTCGGCGTGGCGGACGAGGGCGGGGCGGCCGTGGCGAGCTTGGCCGCAGCCGGCGTCGCGGCCTGCGCCGGTGAGGGCTGCGCGGCAGCAACGGGTGGCGCGGCAGCCGGCGCGGGGGGCGCGGTGCTTGCTGACGAGGGGGCAGCCACGGGAGCCGCGACGGTCGGAGCCTTCGGGGCCGACGCGGCAGGGGGGGAGCCCGTCGCGGCCGGGGGCGCGGAAGTGGGTCCCGTGGGCGCGGAGGCGGTTCGAGGAAGGGGCGGCGTAGCGGCTGGCGCGGGCGCTGGTGTCGCGACCCGTGCCGTCGGGACCGCGCTTGCCGGTGTCGATGCCGCGCCGGGGGCAGGCTTGTCCGCCGGCGGTCGCACGTCCGGGGCCGGAGCCCGAGCAGCCGGCGCCGCGGCCGCCTCGTTTTTCTCCTTCGGCGTGATGCCGGCCGCGCGAAGCGTCTCCGCCTGCTCGTGGGCCGTGCCACGCGCATAGGCGATCTTGCTTCGCCCGCCATTGCAGGTGCCGATGATCTTCCAGGGCGTCGATTCTTCCTTGGGCAGTACGAAAAGGTCGAACGCCGTCACGCCGTTGCCGCGGATCTTTGCGGCGAGCTTCTCCTTGAACTCGTCGCATGTCTGCGCTTGGGCCAGGGCGGGGCCGGCGGCGAGACCCGCCAGCAGGGTGAGCAAAACAGGGGAGGTCCGGAACCTGGGGGGGCTGGCCATCTTTTCGATCTCCGTGGATGTCGTCTCGGGCGCGCAAACCCGGTTCGGCATGCTCCGGGTTCTGTCACGGAGACGATGGGACGCCAGGGAGTCGTGCAGGCCCGTTCGAGGGGCGTATCGGCCGGTTCGGGCGAATTTCGGGTGCCCATGGGTGGGTCGACGCGGCGATGCCTGACGATCTGACCCGATTTTTGCCGATGGCGCTTCTGCCAGGGCCGGAATTCGGCCCAACCCCGAAGATATCCTGTTTTGCCTGCGGGCCGGATCAGCCCAGCTTGATATCGAGTTTTTCGATCAGCGCCTTGAACGTCGCGTTGTCGTGCGCGATCAGGGCCTTGAACGCGTCCTGGTCGAGGTAGCCCTCGCCCATGTTCTGCTTGGCCATCGTCTCGCGCAGCGCCGGTTCGCGCAGCGTTTCGGCCATCGCCTTGGCCAGCGTCGCGATCACGTCGGGCGGCGTGCCCTTGGGCGCGGCCAGGCCGCGCCAGCCGCCGATCAGCAGGTCGATCTTGCGTTCACGCAGCGTCGGCACCTGTTCCCATCCGGCAGCGATACGCTTGTCGCTCATGACGGCCAGCGGCAGGATCTTGCCGGCCTGCACGTAGGTGGCGACTTCCACCGGGGTGACCGCGACGGCTTCGATGTGGCCGCCGGCCAGGTCCAGCACGGCGGGGCCGGCGCCGCGATAAGGAGCGTGCGTGAAGCGGGCGCCGACCTTGTCCTCGAGCGCGGCGGCCGCCAGATGGCCGAGCGAGCCGGGGCCGGCGTTGCCGACGCGGATGCTGCCCGGCTGCTTGCGCGCGGCGTCCAGCAGGTCTTCGATCGTCTTGTACGGCGAGTCCGCGCGCACGGCGATCGTCGCGGGATCGGCGTTCAGCCGCGCGATCGGCGTCATGTCGTCGGCGGTGAACTTGATGATGCCCATGTGCGGGATCATCGTCAGTTCGACGGTGATGATGGCGAGCTTGTAGCCGTCGGGCTTGGCATTGACGAGTTCTCCCCAGCCCACGCCGCCGCTGGCGCCCGCGCGGTTGATGACCAGCAGGTTCTGCGGCAGGTGCTTGCGCGCGGCTTCGGCCAGCGCGCGGGCCAGCACGTCGGTGCCGCCGCCGGCGGCGAACGGGACGATCAGTTCGATCGGGCGGTTGGGGTAAGCGGTTTGCGCATGGGCATCGACGGACAGCAGGCTGCCGGCGCTCAGCGCGGCGACGCCGGCCAGGGCGCGGCGCCGTTGAAGGAGGAAGGGCATCGTGATGGTTCTCCGGAAATCGGAAATCAGTCGAGGCGGATGTTGGCGGCCTTGATGACGCCGGCCCACAGCTTTTGTTCGCTGGCGACGAAATCGGCGAAATCCTTCGGCGTCATCGGGATCGGCTGGATGCCGATCTCTTCGAGCTTGCCGCGGGTGTCGGGGTGGACCAGCGCGGCATTCAATTCCTTGTTCAGGCGTTCGACGATGGCCGCGGGCATCCCGGCGGGACCGACGAAGCCTTGCCACGCATAGGCCTCGAAGCCGGGCACGCCCGCCTCGGCCATCGTCGGCACGTCGGGCAGCAGCGGCAGGCGTTTCGGCGTCGCGATCGCCAGCACGCGGACCTTGCCGGCGCGGATCATCGACAGGCTGGGAGGCAGGTCGATGAACATCGAGTTGACCTGGCCGGCCATCAGATCCTGCAGCCCCGGGGCCGAGCCGCGATAAGCGATGTGCATGATGTCGGTGCCGGTCTTCTGCTTGAACAGCTCGAGCGCGACGTGCAGCGGCGACCCGGGGCCGGACGACCCGGACGAGATGCTGCCGGGCGACTTGCGCGCCATCGCCAGGAACTCCTGCAGGTTCCTGGCGGGGAAGTCGGGATGCACGGCCAGCACCAGCGGCATGCGTCCGAGGCCGCCGATCAGGCTGAAGTCCTTGTACGGGTCGTAGCTGAGGCTCGCGTACATCGCCGGATTGAAGGCCAGCGTGCCGGAGTCCGCGGTGCCGACCGTGTAGCCGTCCGGGGCCGAGCGGGCGATCATCGTCGCGCCGATGATCGTGGCCGCGCCGGGCTTGTTCTCGACGACGACCTGCTGTCCGATCGTCTGCGTCATGCGACCGGCCAGATTGCGCGCCATGACGTCGGTCGTGCCGCCGGGCGCGTAAGGAACGACCCATTTGACGATCTGCTGCGGGTACGGGCCGTCGGCGATGGCCTGGCTCGCGGGCAATGAGAAGGCGAGCATCGCCGCCGTCAACGTACGAAGGGTGCTTCGTTTGGTCATCTCGATGTCTCCAGGAAAAAAGTCTTCTGTGCCGCGCGGCGAAAGGGCCGGACGGGCGAGGCCACGCGTTCAGCGCGCCTTGAGCATCCATTCGTGGGCGGGATCATTGCGGAACGCCCAGTGGCGTTGCGGACCCGCCATCGTGTTCAGGTAGTACAGGTCGTAGCCGTGCGGAGCGACGCAAGGGTGATAACCCCGCGGCACCATCACCGTGTCCTGGTGCTCGATGGCCATCGTTTCGTCCAGGCTGCGGTCGTCGGTATAGACGCGCTGGAACGCGAATCCCTGGGTCGGCCGGAGCTGGTGGTAATAGGTCTCTTCAAGAACCGTCTCGCCATCGCCGGCCGTATCGTGCTTGTGCGGGGGATAGCTGGACGAGTGGCCCGCCGGGGTAATGACCTCGACCACCAGCAGGCTCTCGGCGGGCTCGGTCTGGGGCAGGATGTCGCAGACATAGCGGGTATTGCTGCCTTCGCCGCGGACGCTGCGGGGCATCCGCGCCGGATCGATGACGCGTGTCGGGTGCAGGCCGCGGGCCGGCGCGCTGCTGATCGCGACTTCCGCGTTGCCGCGGGCGATCAGGCGCACCGGTTGCCCGGGCGGCACGTACAGTGCCGTCGGCGAACAGTCGTCGAACACCGATTGGCGGCTGCCCAGCGCGCTGAAGCGCTGCGCGCCGACCCAGGCGTCCACCTGGCCGGTCAGCACCGTCACGCACTGTTCGACCGCGCTGCCGTCGAAGCGCTCCTCGTCGCCATCGGCCAGTCGCAGCGCCCGGAATCCGACGTGGCGCCAGCCGGCCGATTCCGGCGTGATGTCGGTGATGATTCGGCCCGTCTTGCGGGCTTTGACGAGCAGGCTCATGCGTGTGTCTCCCGGGCAGGGTCGAAGGACGCTTCGGCGCGGCTTGCCCGCCAGCCGTCGATCAGCGTGCGAAACGCGGCGGCCGCGCGGGCCTGGAACGTGGCATCGTCGATGTCGCCGCGCAGCCAGGCTTCGCTCGGTTCGGCCCAGACGCTGCGGCCGATCATGAAACCCTTGACCAGCGGCACCCGCGCCTGCGCGAATGCGGCGACCAGTTGCTCGACCGGTTGCGACAGGCCCAGGATCACCGCGCCGCGGCACCAGGGATCGCGTTCCCGTACGAGGCGGTCGAGCCGTTGCCACCGGGCGGCCGACATCGCGCCGACCTTCCACCATTCGGGGCGCAGGCCCAGGTCGTAGAAGCGTTCGATCGCGCGCACGACGGCTTCGCCCTGGTCGTCCGGTGCCAGCATGTCCTTGGGCGGGATCACTTCGAGCAGCAGCTCGTGGCCGCTGGCGCGCGTCGCGGCCCACACCTGGCGCAGCCAGAGTTCCTGCTCGTCGCGCAGGGCCGGCGCGTCGTCCGGGTGGTAGAAGACCAGGCACTTGACCGTATGCTCGCGCGGCCAGTGCGCGAGTTCGGAGGCCAGCGAGTCGGTGCCGTCGAAGCGCAGCGGGCGGGAGCCCGGCTGCTCGATCGGGCGGCCGATCCACCATCCGCGGCCGGTAGCGTCGTGCAGCGCGGCCTGGCCGATGCGGCCGTCGATCAGCACGCCCAGCTTGCCGCGGCAGCCGGGATCCCCCTCGACGGTGGCGACGACGTCGTTGAGCAGGCGCTTCAGCACGGGCAGGCGGCTCGGATCGGCGCCGGTGCGCGCGGCCAGTTCCTCGAACTGCGCGCGGTGGTCATAAGCGAGCACGCATAGCTCGGGCCACGCGGGCCGGGCCGCCGAGACGCGATGCAGGTGCGACAGTTCCGGGTCCTTGTCCGGCTGCGGGTGGCGATGGCCCGAGAACCAGTGCGCGAGTTCGGCCTGCGTCGGCATCGCCGGCGCGCAGCCATGGCGCGAGACGACGATCGCTCCGCAGGCGTTGGCGATCGCTGCCGACTCGGTCAGCGATTTGCCGCGCAGCAGGCCGGCCAGCAGGCCCGACGCGAAGGCGTCGCCCGCGCCCAGGACGTTGAGCACCTCGACGCGTTCGCCGAGCACGGTGGGCGCAGCGTCGATCGCGGCGGGAATCGGGCCGTCGATCAGCGTGCAGCCGAGCGGACCACGCTTGACGACGAACACCGCCTGCGTGTGCTCGCGCGCGCGCCGCAGACTGGCCATCAGATCACCATCGACGCCGCCCGCGATCAGCCATTCCTCCTCGGTGCCGATGATCAGTTCGAACAGACCCAGTTGCGCCTGCAGATGCCGTGACACGGCGGCGTCGCCGATGTAGCGCGTCTCGCCGTCGCCCTTGCCGGTCAGGCCCCACAGCACCGGGCGGTAATCGATGTCCAGCACGCGCACCAGGCCGTGGCGGCCCGCCAGTTCGAGCGCGCGACGGCTGGCGGCCAGCGTACCCGGCGTGCTCAGGTGGGTACCGGTGATCGCCAGGCTGCGGCACCGCGCGATGAACGCTTCGTCGATCTCCTCGGCGTCGATCGCCATGTCCGCGCAGTTCTCGCGCACGAACAGCAGCGGAAACGTGTCCTGGTCCTTGATGCCGAGCAGCACCATTCCGGTCAGGCGCTGGCCGTCGATCTGCACCTGGCTGACGTCGCAGCCTTCGCGGCGCAGCGTTTCGAGCAGGAAGCGGCCGTTCTGCTCGTCGCCGACGCGCGAGATCATTGCCGAACGCAGCCCGAGCCGTGCGGTGCCGAACGCGACGTTGCCCGACGAACCGCCGAGGTACTTGGCGAACGTGTGGGCGTCTTCGAGCCCGCAACCGATCTGCTGCGCGTACAGGTCGACGGCGAGCCGACCCAGGCAGGCGAGGTCGAACGGACGGTCGGCCGGGGGAAAATGCAGGGGAGGGGTCATCGGGCGTCTCCATGAACGGCCGTGCCCGACAGGCATCGGGCCGTTTGCGATCGGCCGGATGGTATCGTATTTAGAAAATATTTTCCAAAATTTCTGTGAATAGAAAGAAAAATCCTGAAACGCCGCGCCGGCCCGCCGTCGGGCCGAAAGGCGCGGCGGTGGTTGCCGCCGTGGCCGGACCAGCGGCCGGGGCCGCTCCCGGCTTTGCGGACGTCGAGGCCTTCCTGGCCGCGCTGCGCGCCGACTACGATCGCTTGAGCCGACAGTTGAAGGCGATCGCGCGGCACGTCGACCGGCACCGGGACCGGCTCGCGCTCGATGGCATCCAGCAGACGGCCGACGCGTGCGAGGTGCAGCCGTCGGCGGTCGTGCGCTTTGCCAAGCACTTCGGGTTCTCGGGCTATTCGGCGATGCAGGCGCTGTTCCGTGAAGGAGCGGCGCGGCAACTGGCGCCCGATGGCGACTACCAGGGGCGGATCCGCGCGCTGGTCGACGCGACCGCCGGCAGCGGCGGGCAGGACGCGCTGGCATCGACGGGGGCCAGGCGGTCGCGCGGTGCACGCGTCGTCAATGCCCCGGGGCCGGCGCGGATCGCGCGCGAGGTCGTGGCCGGCAGTATCGACAGCCTGCAGGCGCTGCAGCGTTCGTTGCAGGCGCCGGATTTTGACGAAGCATTCGAGCGTGCGGTGGCGCTGCTCGTCAAGGCGCCCGCATTGTGGCTGGTCGCGTCGCGGCGGGCGTTTCCGGTCGGCGCGTACCTGGCCTATTCGCTGCAGCACACGGGCAAGCCCGTGCACTGGCTGCACGGTCTCGGCCACATGCAGCAGGGCCAGTTGCGTGCGCTGAAGGCCGGCGATGCACTGGTCGCCGTGTCGTTCGAACCTTATGCGCAGGAGACGCTGGACGTGCTGACGGCCTCGCGCGAGCGCGGTGCCAGGGTTCTGGCGATCACCGACAGCAGCCTCAGCCCGCTGGCGCGCCAGGCCGACGCGGCGCTGCTCGTGAAGGACAGCGCCACGTTCGGATTCCGGTCGCTGACCAGCACGCTGTGCATGGCGCAGTCGCTGTTCCTCGCGCTCGCTTATCGGCTCGAACTGGCCTACGAGACGCCAGGATAAGTTCGAAGCCCCCGGCAGGGGAAGGTTCTCCACGGGCGAACTCGTCAGCGGGAGGATCGATGGCGATGCCCATTGCCACCGTCGACGAACCCTTCTACAATTTGTTCACCAGTAGAACAATGTTTTATAGGTGAAACACAAATCACCGTGTTGAATCACCGTGTTTTGACAAAAAGCTCTCGCCGGTCCGGCGACTACAGGAGATTCGATGAACGGTCCCGCCCCCCAAACCGCCCATAGCTGGGATCGCCCGCAAGGCGCCAGCTTCCAGCAGTGGATGGAGACGCGCGTTGCGCGCTTCGCCACGCGCAAGTACGACTTCGACGCGCTGAAGTTCCAGGCCGACTTCGATCCGAGGTACCGTCGCGGCCAGATGCGCTACATCGGCACCGGCGGTACCGGCGTGGCCTCCGACAGCAACACGGTTCCGTCCGAGAACTTCACCTTCTCGACGATGGTGATCCCCGCCGGCCACGAAGGTCCGCCGCATCTGCACGTCGACGTGGAAGAGGTTTTCTTCGTCATGCGCGGCAAGCTCAAGCTCTTCCTGGAAAAGGACGGCGAGCGCTTCGAGACGGTCCTGACCGATCGCGACATCGTGTCGGTGCCGCCCGGCGTGTATCGCGGAGAGATCAACATCGGCGACGAAGACGCGCTGCTGTGCGTGATGCTCGGCGCGAAGAAGCCGATCACGCCGACCTATCCGCCCGATCACCCGCTTGCCAAGATCAAGCGCTGAAGCGGTTGCCGAAGATGGATCGCGACACCCCGCCTCCGATCGAAGCATTGCTGGCGTCGGAATTTCCCGAACGCCTGGTGTCGCTGTCCTCCGGCGCGCGGGTCGCGTGGCGCGAGGCCGGCGATCCCCGATCATCGCTCGCCGTCGTGCTGCTGCATGGCATCAGTTCGGGGGCGGCTTCGTGGCTGGGCGTCGCGCGGGCCTTGCACGCACGGGTCAGGGTGCTGGCATGGGATGCGCCGGGTTATGGGGGCTCCACACCCCTGAGGCGACCGGTGCCCGTCGACGACGACTACTCGCTCGTGCTCGAACAGTCGTTGCACGCGCTCGGTGTGCGCCATTGCCTGCTGGTCGGGCATTCGCTGGGCGCGCTGATGGCGGCGGGTTTCGCGCGCCGCGCGCCGGGCGTGGTGCAGCGACTGGCGCTGATCAGTCCCGCCGGCGGCTACGGGGCGCCGGACAGGGCCGAGCAGCGCGACCGGGTGCGCCGGTCGCGGCTTGCCGCGCTGGCGGAAAAGGGCATCGCCGGGCTGGCGGCCGACATCGATCGGCGCCTGGTATCGCCGGCGGCACCCGAATCCGTCCGGCGGCAGGTGCGCTGGAGCACCGCGCGCCTGACCCCGCAAGGCTATGCGCAGGCCGTCGAGTTCCTGTGCGCAGGCGACCTGGGCCGATCGGTCGGTGCGTTGGCGATGCCGGTCGACGTGTGGGTTGGCGAGCATGACATCGTCACGCCGCCCGATGCGTGTGCCGCCTGGGCGAGCCGCCTGCAAGGGCGATGCGTTACGCTTGCGGCAGCCGGCCACGCCAGCCCCGTCGAGCAGCCCGATGCCGTCGCCGATGGTTTGGCGCACTTGTTGAGCTGATCAGCCTTGCGAACCGTGATGAGCGCCCCTGCCGAGTCTTCTTCTCACGACAACGACCGCTACAACGTGCCGGCGCTCGAGCGCGGCCTGCGCCTGCTGGCGTGCTTCGGTCCCGCGCAACCGGTATGGAACGCCCCCGACCTGGCGCGCGCGCTGGCGCTGCCGCGTTCGACGGTGTTCCGCATGTTGACCACGCTCGAAAGCATGGGTTACCTGCAACGCGTCGGCGCCGACTACCGGCTCGGGCTGGCGGTGCTGCGCCTCGGCTACGACTACCTATCGACCCAGCCGTTGGCCGTGCTGGCCGAACCGGTCTTGCAATCGCTGTGCGATGCGTTGGGCTTCGCCACCAACCTGGCGTTGCTCGATGGCACCGAGGTCGTGTACGTCTGCCGGATCGCGCCACCCGGCGCGTTCCAGGGCGCGGTGCGCGCGGGGTCGCGGCTGCCCGCTCATGCGACGGTGCTGGGCCGTGCACTGCTCCAGGACATGGGCTTGGACGAGCTGCTGGCGATATTCGGAGGCGAAGCGCTGCAGCGGTTTTCCGCGGCGACGCCCTGTGACCTCGACGCGCTTCTGCAATTGCTGCGACAGGACCGCGAACGCGGCTATGCGGTGGGCGAGGGCTTCTACGAGGCCGGCGTCTCCAGCGTCGCCGTGCCGGTGCGCGATGAGCGGGGCCGGATCGTGGCGGGCCTGGGGCTGGCCATTCCGTTCACCGAGATCGCGTCCGAGCGCACGTCGCAGTGGGCGCAGCGGCTCGGCGAGGCGGCCCGTCTGTTATCCGATCATCTGCGCGCGCAGCATCCGGATGTACCGCGCTAAGTAAGTGCCGGTCGGCCATGAGGCGCCGTGCGATCTCTCGCGAAGAGGCTTATTCGATGAACATTGCCTTGATCGGCTGCGGCGCGATCGGCGCCAGCGTGCTGGAACTGCTCGCCGGGCGTCCGGACGTGCGCGTGCGCTGGGTATTGGTGACCGCGATCTCCGGCGGTGCGCTCGACATGGTGGCGCGCCATGCGCCGTCGGCCCGGGTGCTGACGGTGCTGCCGTCCGATGCGATGCCGGATCTGATGGTCGAGTGTGCCGGCCATGGCGCCATCGAGGCGCACGCCCTGCCGGCGCTGGCTCGCGGTATTCCGCTGGTGTTGGCGTCGATCGGCGCGCTTAGCGTGCCGGGCATGATCGAGCGCATCCAGGCCGCGGCCGATGCCGGCAAGGTCCAGGTGCAGTTGCTGTCCGGCGCGATCGGCGGTATGGATGCGCTGGCCGCGGCGCGTGTCGGCGGCCTGGACGAGGTCGTGTACACGGGGCGCAAGCCGCCGCGCGCCTGGTTCGGCACGCCCGCGGAGTCGGCCTGCGATCTGGCTGGCCTGGAGGCCGCACGCTGCTTCTTCGACGGCAGCGCGCGCGAAGCAGCGCAGCGCTACCCGAAGAATGCCAACGTGGCGGCGACGCTGGCGCTCGCCGGCATGGGGCTCGATCGCACGCGCGTCCGGCTGTTCGCCGATCCGGGTGTCGACGAGAACGTCCATCACGTCGCGGCGCGCGGCGCGTTCGGCGAGATGGAATTGACGATGCGCGGCAAGCCGCTAGTGGCCAATCCGAAGACATCGTCGCTGACGGTTTACAGCGTCGTGCGCGCCGTGCTCAACCGGGTGGCGCCGGTCGCCATCTGATCTCGATTCTTCCCTGTCGGTGCCATCCCGTTTCGCGGAAGCGCGCCGTCGAAAGCGATTGCCGATGCACCGCTCCGTCTTTCTGCGATCCAGCGTCGCGCTGGCCGCGGCCTTCGCCGGCCGGATGCCCGCCGCGCGTGCCGCCGATCGGCTCGGGGCCGGCCCGTTCACCATCGTCGCCCCGTTCGCGGCCGGTGGTCCGGTCGACAGCCTGGCGCGCCTGCTCGCGGCTGGCCTGGCTTCGCTGTACAAGCAGCCGGCCATCGTCGACAACCGGCCGGGCGCCAGCGGCAACATCGGCATCGGGCTGGTCAAGCGCGCCAAGCCGGATGGGCACACGTTGCTGGTCGTGCCTCAGGGCAATCTGACGATCAATCCGACGCTGATGCCCAGGCTACCCTACAGCGTTTCCGGCGATTTCGAGCCGGTCGCGTCGATGGGGCGGACGGCCAACGTGATCGCCGTGCATCCCGGTGTACCGGCCACGACGCTGCAGGCACTGGTCGCGCTGTCGCGAGGCAGGCCCGGCACGCTCAGCTACGCGTCGCCCGGCGTCGGATCGAGTCTGCACCTGGCCGGAGAGTTGCTCAAGGAGCGGACCGGCGCAGACCTGCTGCATGTCGCGTACAAGGGGTCGACGCTCGGACTCAACGACGTGCTGGCCGGGTCGGTCCCGATCATCCTCAGCAACCTGCCGGTAGTGCTGCCGTACCTGCGCTCGGACAAGTTGCGCGCGCTGGCGGTCACCGATGCGGTTCGTTCCGAGCTGCTGCCCGACGTCCCCACGTTGGCGGAGGCGGGCGTGCAGGGCGTGGCGCTCTCGTCCTGGTATGGCGTGCTGGCGCCCAAGGGCACGCCCTCGGCCGTGGTTGTCCGATTGGCTGACGACGTCGAGGCGATCCTCCAGGCGCCGGCCGCGCAAAACCAGCTCGGCATGCAGGGCATTACGCCCTGGGTGATCAAGGGGCGGGCCTTCGGCGAACTGATCGCCGCCGAGACGGCGATGTGGGCGCCGATCATCGAGCGACTCGGCATTCAGACGAACTAGTGTCCTGTCCACCCGACGATCAGGGCCCCTGAGCGCGTCAGCGTCGACGTACCACGTCTTCATGCGGGCCCGATCTCGGTACGAACAGGCGCTAAGGCAGGGGCGGCATCCGCCTTGCGTCCTTCGGCCCGATAAGTCCATGTACCCGGTCGATCGATCCGAAAGGATCGATCAGGGGGCTTTGGCATGCCGAGGTGGACCGGACGCTAATCGCTAACCTCGGCGATATCTGACGACTGGTTGATGGCCCGTCGTCGATCCATTGCCGTCCCGGGTCCGCATTTTTTGCAAATCATTGTGGAAATTCGGGTTTTCCCTTTCTCCGAAAAGGGTTGCTTGTCTCTACACTTGCGTTGATTCTTAAGAGAAACATCGTTTCACCAATGAAACGAATTGATCCGAGACGCATCCCATGAACGAATCGACTTCTCCCCGCGTGGCCGCTCATCCCGTTGCCGGCGCGCTCGCCGGGCGTCGGGTGCTGGTGACGGGCGCCGCGCGTGGTTTGGGTTTCGCCTTCGCCCAGGCGATATGCGCACAGGGAGCGAAGGTGGCGCTGGCGGACCTGCGGCACGAGCTGCTGGCGCAATCGGTCGCGCGACTGCGTTCGCAGGGCTTCGAAGCGGCCGGTATCGCGTTCGATGCCGGCGATCCGGCGTCGATCGAGCAATGCGCGCGGCAGGCCGTCGACGTGCTCGGGGGGCTCGATGGTCTCGTCAACAACGCCGCCGTGACCGACTCGGGCGGCCGCGGCATGGACGACATCGAGTTGGCCAAGTGGGACCAGGTGATGAGCGTCAACGTGCGCGGCGTCTGGCTGATGACACGTGCCTGCCGCGCCGCGCTGCGCGATAGCGGCCGTGGGGCCGTCGTGCACCTCGCATCCGATACCGCGCTGTGGGGCGCGCCGAACTTGATGGCTTACGTGGCCAGCAAAGGCGCGGTGATCGCGATGACCCACGCGATGGCGCGCGAACTGGGGCCCGAGCAAGTCACCGTCAACGCCGTCGCTCCGGGGCTGGTGCTGGTCGAGGCCACGCAGTACGTGCCCGAGTCGCGCCATCGCCTGTACGTCGAGCAGCGCGCGCTGCAGCGGGAACAGCGCCCTGAAGACGTCTCCGGCGCCGTCGTCTATGCGTTGTCGGACGGCGCGCGCTTCGTGACCGGCCAGGTGCTCGCCGTCAACGGCGGCTTCGTCATGCAATGAACGGGGAGCAGCCGATGATCGATTCCTCTCCCGTCGAAGCCGGCACCGACAAGTACATGGTGCCGGCGCTCGAGCGCGGCCTGCGGTTGCTGCAGGAATTCGGGCGCGGCAACGACACGCTCGGAGCGCCCGAGCTGGCGCGTCGCCTGAAGATGCCGCGCGCGACCGTATTCCGGATCCTCAACACGCTGGAAGCGTTGGGTTTCCTGCGTCGCGTGGAAGGCGGCAACGACTATCGCCTGGGCCTGTCGGTCCTGCGGCTGGGCTTCGAATTCCTGTCGTCGCTCGATCTGACCGAGCTCGGCCAGCCGCTGATCGCGCGCCTGTGCGACGAAATCCGCGTGCCGTCCAACATCGTCGTGCGCGACGGCCGTTCGATCGTCTACGTGGCCAAGGTCACGCCGCCGACGCCGCTGGTCAGCTCGGTCCGCGTCGGTACCCGCTTGCCCGCGCATGCGACGGCGTTCGGCCGCGTGCTGCTCGGCGACCTGTCGCTGCCCGAACTGCGCGAGCTGTATCCGGAGGAGCGGCTGGCCGTCCATTCGCCGAATACGCCGCGCACGGTGCTCGAACTGTTCGATCTGGTCGAGGCCGATCGCCAGCGCGGCTACGTGTTCGCCGAAGGCTTCTACGAATCGTCGATCTGCACGATCGCCGCCGCCGTGCGCGATCGCAGCGGCCGCATCGTCGCCGCCCTTGGCGCGACGATCACCGGCACCCGCATCGATCCGGAGCGGGCCGCCGAGCTGGTGTCGCGCGTGGCGGCTGCCGCGGACGAGTTGTCCGGATTGCTCGACTACCGGCCGGTCGCCGACGTGCTGAGCCTGCCGGACCATCTCCAGCGAGGTCGCCATGAATGATCTCCGGCGTCTCGACGCGACCGCCGTGGTTACCGGCGGCTCGTCCGGCATCGGCCTGGCGACCGTCGATCTGCTGCTCGCACGCGGCGCTCGTGTCGCGCTGTGCGGCCGCGATGCCGTGCGGCTCGATCAGGCCGTGCGGGGGCTGGCCGACCGTCATCCCGACGCGCGCCAGCGCCTGTTCGCTCAGGCTTGCGATGTGCTTAGCGCCGAACAGACCGCGCGCTTCGCTCGCGACAGCGAAGCGGCGCTGGGGCCGGCTTCGATCCTCGTCAACAACGCCGGCCAGGGGCGCGTGTCGACGTTCGCGGGCACCGACGATGCCGCCTGGACCGAAGAGCTGCACCTGAAGTTCTTCTCGGTGCTGCATCCCACGCGTGCATTCCTGCCGCAACTGGAGCGTGCCGCGCACCCGGCGATCGTCTGCGTGAACTCGCTGCTGGCTTCGCAGCCCGAACCGCACATGGTCGCCACGTCGGCCGCGCGCGCCGGCATCAAGAACCTGGTGCGCTCGATGGCCACCGAGTTCGCGCCGAAGGGCATCCGCGTCAACGGAATCCTGGTCGGACTGATCGAGTCCGGCCAGTGGCGGCGCCGTTTCGAGAACCGCGAAGACCGTGCGCAGACATGGGCGCAATGGAGCGGCGACCTCGCGCGGAACAAGTCGATTCCGCTGGGGCGCCTCGGGTCGCCGGACGAAGCCGCGCGCGCCATCTTCTTTCTCGCCACGCCGCAGTCGTCGTACACGACCGGCAGCCACATCGATGTTTCCGGAGGCCTTTCCCGTCATGCCTGACCCGCAGCAGATCACCGTCGGCGCAGCGATCGCGCGTTTTCTCGAGCACTGCGACCTGCGCGCCGCGTTCGGCGTGATCTCGATCCACAACATGCCGATCCTCGATGCGCTGCACCAGCGCGGCCGCATCCGTTTCGTGATGGCGCGCGGCGAGGCGGGGGCCGCCAACATGGCCGACGCTTTCGCGCGCACCACCGGGGGGCTGGGCGTCTGCCTGACCAGCACCGGCACGGCCGCCGGCAACGCGGCCGGCGCGATGGTCGAAGCATTGACGGCCGGCACGCCGCTGCTGCACATCACCGGCCAGATCGAGACGCCGTACCTGGACCAGCAGTTGGCCTATATCCACGAAGCGCCCGATCAGCTGACGATGCTGGGCGCGATCTCGAAGGCGGCCTTCCGCGTGCGCAGCGCGCAGACCGCGCTGGCGACGATCAAGCTCGCGGTGCGGACGGCGCTGACCGCGCCGCGCGGCCCGGTCAGCGTCGAGATTCCGATCGACATCCAGGCCGCGCTGATCGACGAGCCGACCGACTGGCAGCCGCTGCCCGTGCAGGCGGCCGTGCCGGCGCGCCACGCGATCGAGGATCTGGCCTGGCGCCTGGCGAGCGCCCGGCGTCCGCTGTTGTGGCTCGGCGGCGGCGCGCGCCATGCCGGTGCCGCGGCCGCACGCCTGATGCGGATGGGGTTCGGTGTCGTCACCAGCACGCAGGGACGCGGCATCGTGCCCGAGGACGATTCGCGCTCCCTCGGTGCCTACAACCTGCATGCGCCGGTCGAAGCTTTCTACCAGACCTGCGACGCGCTGTTGGTCGTCGGTTCGCGCCTGCGCGGCAACGAGACGCTGAAGTACCAGTTGAAGCTGCCCCGGCCGTTGATGCGGATCGACGTCGATCCGGCCGCCGACGGGCGCTGCTACGAAAGCGAGGCATTCGTTTGCGGCGACGCCTCGTTGACTCTCGAAGCGCTGGCCGACGCGCTGCAGGGCCGGATGGATGTCGACCCGGCGTTCGCCGGCGACCTGCGTGCCGCGCACGAGCTCGCGCGCCGTGCGCTGATCGACGGCCTCGGGCCTTATGGCCAACTCGTCGGCGCGTTGCAGCAGGCGGCGGGCCGCGATTTCAACTGGGTGCGTGACGTCACGGTGTCCAACAGCACCTGGGGTAATCGGGAGCTGCGCGTGTTCGACCCGCTCGCCGGCGTGCACGCGCTCGGCGGTGGCATCGGCCAGGGGCTGGCGATGGGGATCGGCGCGGCCATCGGCACGGTCGCCGACCACCCTCGCCGCAAGACTTTCGCATTGTCGGGCGATGGCGGTTTCATCCTGAACCTCGGCGAACTCGCGACGGCCGTGCAGGAAAAGGCACCGGTCGTCTTCGTGCTGATGAACGATCGCAAGTACGGCGTCATCCAGAACATCCAGGACGCGCAGTACGGCGGCCGCCGCTGCTACGTCGACCTGCACACGCCCGATTACGCTCAACTCAGCGCGTCGCTGCGGTTGCCGCACCTGCGCGTCGACGACCTGTCGCGCGCCGGCGAGGCGCTTGGCGAGGCCGCCCGCATCGAAGGCCCCTGCCTGGTCGAGATCGACATGGTCGCGATCGGTGGCTTCAAGACCGCCTTCGCCGGGCCGCCGACCAAGGCCGGGCATTGATTCGCGAGGGCGCCGCCATGCATTCACTCCATACCGACAGTCGCGGCCCGTTGCCGCTGTTCATCGCCGGCGAGCGCCGGCTCGGCCGTGGCGACGATGCCGAGTCGCTGTACCCGGCCACCGGCGAAGTCGTCGCGCGACTGCGCACCGCCAGCGTCGACGACGTCGACGAGGCGATCCGGGCCGCCGACCATGCGTTTCGAACCAGTACCTGGGCGCGCCGCAAGCCGCACGAGCGCGCGGCGGTGCTGTACCGGATCGCGCAGTTGATCCGCGAGCGTGCAGAACCCCTGGCGCAGCGCCAGCGCGAGGACAACGGCAAGCCGATCAGCGAGACGCGCGCGCTGGTGGCCAGCGCGGCCGGCACGTTCCAGTTCTTCGCCAGCGCCTGCGAGACGATGGAAGAGGCGCTGACGCCTTCGCGCGGCGACTACTTCACGATGAGCGTTCACGAGCCGATGGGCGTGGTCGCCGCGATCACGCCGTGGAACTCGCCGATCGCCAGCGAGGCGCAGAAGCTCGCGCCGGCGCTGGCGGCCGGCTGCGCGGTGGTCATCAAGCCTGCCGAGGCCACGCCGCTGATGGCGCTCGAACTCGCCGCGCTGTGCGAGCAAGCAGGCGTGCCGCCCGGCATGGTCAGCGTGCTGGCCGGCCGGGGGTCGGTGATCGGCGACGCGATCACGCGCCATCCGCTGGTGCGCCGCGTCTCGTTCACCGGCGGCACCGCGACCGGCAAGCACATCGCGCGCATCGCCGCCGACAAGATGATGCCGGTGTCGATGGAACTGGGCGGCAAGTCGGCCACGATGGTGCTGGACGATGCCGACCTGGATCACGCGATCAACGGCGTGCTCTACGGCATCTTCAGTTCGTCGGGCGAATCCTGCATCGCGGGCTCGCGGCTGTTCGTCGCGCGTTCGCGCTATGCCGAGTTCATGGACCGGCTGGCGGCGAAGGCGGCGGCGCTGCGCGTCGGCGATCCGTGCGATGAGCGCACGCAGATGGGGCCGCTGATCACGCCGCGCCATCGCGAGTCCATCGAGCGCCACGTGGCCGTCGGCCTGGCCGAAGGCGGGACGCTGCGCATCGGCGGCCGCCGGCCCGAGGGCGCGCTGTACGAGCGCGGCAACTACTACCTGCCGACGATCATCGAAGGCCTCGACAACCGGGCGACGATCAGCCGCGAGGAGATCTTCGGGCCGGTGCTCGTGGCCATGCCGTTCGACGACTGGGACGACCTGGTCGCCCAGGCCAACGACAGCGTGTATGCGCTGGCCGCCGGCATCTGGACGGGTGATTACCGCAAGGCGTGGGCGCTGGGCCGGGCCGTGCAGGCCGGCACCGTCTGGATCAACACCTACAAGCAGTTCTCGATCGCCACCCCGTTCGGCGGATGGCGGGACAGCGGCCTGGGCCGTGAGAAGGGCCGCCTGGGCATCCAGCAGTACATGGAGCAGAAGAGTCTCTATTGGGGACTCAATCCCCATCCGTTGGCGTGGGCCGACTGACGAGCCGAGCGAGGAGCACTTGCAATGAGCGTACTGGGCATCGACGAGATCACTTATGGCGCGGACGACCTGCCGGCCTGCCGCCGCTTCTTCCTCGACTGGGGTCTGCATCTGGTCGAAGAGCAGGCCGGCCGGCTGGTCTTCGAGACTCTCAATGGCTGCCGCGTGATCGTCGCCGCGACGAGTCGTCCGGACCTGCCGGCCGCCATCGAGGATGGCCCCACGCTGCGCGAGGTGGTATGGGGCGTCGAAAGCGATGCCGACCTCGCGTCGTACGCGGGTCGCATCGGCGGGCTGCCGGGGTTCGTGGAGCAGGGCCATCACGGCAACCGCCGTATCGGCTGCACCGATCCGAATGGGCTGGCGGTGCGCTTGCAGGTCACGCGCAAGCGCGACGTGCAGATTCGCGGTGCGAGCTACAACACCTGGAACCGCAAGGACCGGATCGACGAGGCCAGCCCCGCCTACGAACGGGCGACGCCGATCGAGGTCGGCCACGTGGTGTTCTTCGTCAAGGACGTACTGGCGTGCGAACGCTTCTACATCGATCACTTCGGATTCGCGGCCTCGGACCGTTATCCGAACCGCGGGACGTTCCTGCGTTGCGCGCCCGATGGCGGCCATCACGACATGTTCCTGCTGCAGCGTCCGACGCGCGACGCCGGGCTGAATCACGTCGCCTTCACCGTGCGCGACATCCACGAAGTGTTCGGCGGCGGGATGCACGTCGCGCGCTGCGGGTGGGACACCCAGCTCGGCCCGGGCCGCCATCCGATCTCGTCCGCCTACTTCTGGTATTTCCGCAATCCCGCCGGCGCGCTGGTCGAGTACTACGCCGACGAAGACCAGCTCACTGCCGGCTGGCAGCCGCGCGAGTTCGAACCAGGGCCGACCGTCTTCGCCGAATGGGCGATCGATGGCGGCTTGGACGGCAACACGCGACGGCAGAAGGGCGCAGCGACCAGCGACGGCAAATTCATTACCGATAAGCGCAGCTGATTCTCGATGACAGCGTGACCGGTGTCGCTCCGGCGCCGGGCCCTGCCTGGCTTGGACTCTTTCACGGAAAAGAAATGAATCGTCGCAAAACACTGATCGCCGCCACGAGCATGGCGATGGCCGCCTTCGCCGGTAACGCGCTGGCGCAGTCCTATCCTTCCAAGCCGATCACGATCGTCGTTGCCTACCCGGTTGGCGGCGATACCGATGTGATGGCGCGCCTGTATGCCGAGAAGCTCTCGCATCGACTGGGACAGCCGGTGCTGATCGACAATCGCCCCGGCGCCAGCGGAATCATCGGCAGCGCGCATGTGTCGCGCGCGCCGGCCGACGGCTATACGTTGCTGTTGGCGCCCAGCACGTTGTCGATCGCCCAACTCGTTTTGAAGACGGGTACGGGTTATGACGTGCTGAAGGGGTTCACGCCGATCGTCAAGACGGGAGAACAGCCGTTGTTCGTCGCCGCCAGCCAGGCGTCCGGTATCCAGGACGTCAATGGCCTGATCGATGCGGGGCGGCGACAGCGGATCACTTATGCCTCGCCCGGTGCCGGATCGCCGATGCATCTGTTGGGCGAGCTGTTCAACAGGAATGCGGGCGTCAATCTGTCGCACGTGCCGTACAAAGGTGTGGCGCCCGCCGTCAATGACCTGATCGGCGGCCATGTGCCGACGACGTTCATGACGTATGGGCCGCTCGCTCCTTACCTGGGACGCGACGGCAAGGCTCGCTTGCTGGCCGTGGCCAGTCCCGCGCGCAGTCCGCTGGCACCCGGCGTGCCGACGCTCACCGAGCTTGGCATCAAGGGTGTCGAGATTTCCGCATGGCAGGGCCTGTTTGGTCCCGTGGGTCTGCCGAAGGAGATCGTCGGCACGCTCAACGCGCACATGAACGAGATCCTGAAGATGCCGGACATCGCTTCGAAGATGGCCACGCTCGGCGCCCTGCCCGCCGGCGGCGATCCGGCTCGATTGGAAAAGACCAATGCGGACGATCTCGCCCGCTTCACCACGCTCGTCAAAGAGCTGGGCATCCAGGGCGACTGACGGTCGGCCGCCCACACACAGAAACCTTATCAGGGAGACATCGACAATGAATGCAGAACGATACCTGCAGCCGCATCAAGCCCGTGATCGTGTCCAGACCGTGTTCGAAGATCTGCTGGGTGACGCCATCGAGCGCGCGTTCGGCGACGGGGTGGACACGCTGCCGGCGCTGGTTGCTTATTTGAACCGCACCGGCCCCGCGGGCGAGAACAGCGAGCCGTGGACCGAGCAGAGCTTCCAGGCGCTGATGGCGAGGCTCGGTAGCTGAGACGAAAAGACGACACCAGGAGTGTTCTCATGAAAATGCATGCGATAACCGCCGATCCGGTCTCGACTTTGCTGACCAGTGGCTTGAAGAATCTCTGGTATCCGGTCTGCCCGTCGAGTTTCGTGCGAGACCAGCCGATATCGTTGCGCCGTTTCGGCCGCAAGATCGCGCTATGGCGTGACGCGTCCGGCCAGGTCCACGCGCTCGAAGACCATTGCCCGCATCGCGGGGCGCCGATGTCGCAGGGGGTGATCCTGGGCGATCGGCTGGCCTGTCCTTATCACGGTGCCGAAGTGCGTTGCGACGGCACGGTCACCAAGGTGCCGGGAAGCCCCGGCTGCAAGCTCGAAGGCGCGCGTGCAGCGTTGTCGTTCCGTACGCGCGAGGCCCATGGCGCGGTGTTCCTGTTCAACAGCGACACCAATGTCGACGAGGTGCCGGGCTTCTCGATGCCGCAGGAGCTGGGCTCGGCCGAGTTCTCGCACTTCCTGTGCTACGCGGAGTGGCGTGCCGACTACCGCTATACGCTCGACAACGTGATGGACCCGATGCACGGGACCTTCCTGCACAAGCAGTCCCACTCGATGTCCGAGGGCGACAGCCAGGCGACGTTCCGGATACGCGACACGGATACCGGCTTCGTGTTCGAGAAGGTCGGCCAGCGGGGCGTGAACTTCGACTGGTCCGAGTTCGGCAGCACCGGCGTGCACTGGCTGCGCCTGGAGATCCCCTATCCGAAGAGCGGTGGCCCGGGCGGCAACTTCGCGATCATCGCCTGCGTCACGCCGATCAGCCCGCAACTGTGCGCGGTCTTCTTCTGGCGCTGCCGCAAGGTGCAAGGCTGGATGCGCGATACATGGCGGTTCCTGTATCGCAATCGCCTCGAAGCACGCCATTGGGCGGTGCTCGAGCAGGACCGCGTGATGATGGAGCAGATGGAGATCGACGCCAACGCGCGCGAGAATCTCTATCAGCATGACATCGGGCTGGTTCGCCTGCGCCGTCTGCTGCGCGGGCTCGCCGAGGAGCAGGTCGAGGCGGGCTTGGCGTCATGAGCGACGGCTTGCAGATGTTCGTGCATACGTTGCGCTTCGAGGCGCTGGACACGGTCAGCGTGGAGCTTCGCTCGGCATCGGGCGGGGATCTTCCCGCCTTCGCGCCCGGCTCGCACATCGATCTGCATCTGCCCAATGGCCTGGTGCGCAGCTATTCGCTGTGCAACAGCGCCGACGAGCGCCATCGGTATGTGGTCGGCGTGCTGCACGACCGAGCGAGCCGAGGCGGCTCGCGGTATGTGCACGACGGGTTGCGCGTCGGCGCGCCGATCACCGTGTCCGGGCCGCGCAACCTGTTCGCTCTGCACGAAGGCGCGCGGCACACCGTACTGGTCGCCGGCGGCATCGGCGTCACGCCGCTGCTGTGCATGGCGCGCCGCCTCGCGGCGATCGGCCGCTCGTTCGAGATGCTGTATTTCGCGCGAGACGGCAAGGCCGCGGCGTTTCTCGACGAACTGCAGGCGCTCGGCATGCCGCTGCACCTGCATTTCGACAGCGAGCAGGGCGGGCCGCCGGACCTGCGCGCCCTACTGTCGCGGCGCGAGCCGGACGGCGACTCGCATTACTACGCGTGCGGACCGGCTCCGATGCTGGAAGCCTTCGAACGGATCTGCGTCGAACTGGGCCACACCAACGCGCACATCGAGCGGTTCGCGCCGATGACGATCGAAGCGGCCGGGAATGCGCTCGGCCACTACACGGTCGAACTGCGGCGCAGCGGCCGTTTCGTCGAGGTGACGCCGGGCAAATCGCTGCTCGACACCCTGATCGCCGCTGGTGTCGAGGTCGAGCACAGTTGCTGCGAAGGCGTCTGCGGATCCTGCGAGACGCGGGTGATTGCCGGCGAGCCCGATCACCGGGATTCGGTGCTCAGCGCTAAGGAGCGGGCGAACAATCGATCGATGATGGTCTGCGTCTCGGGCTGCAAGAGCGACACGCTGGTACTGGATCTCTGATCCTTCGACGATAAGGAGAACCGCCAGGGCCGAGCCTGATAAGCACGGGCGCGAGAGATGACCCGCAGCACCCGCAGTAACGCAAGCAGTACCCAAACAAGAAAAACGATCAAGAACGACGATCAAAAAGGGAAATGGACATGAAGAAGACTCTGCTCGCGCTCGGCCTGGCAGGCTTGGCGGGCACGGCCTCGGCGCAGCCTCGCGTCGAGCTGTTCGGCACCTATGACATCGGCGTCGCACGCCTGGCCGGCACCGAGCGATCGGTGATCGGCGTATCCACCGGCGGCGCCAACATCAGCCGTTTCGGCTTTCGCGGCACCGAGGAACTCGGCGGGGGGCTGAAGGCCGGCTTCTGGATGGAGGCCGGCGTCGATGCGGATACCGGTTCCGGCAAGGCGTCGGGCGGACTGAGCTTCAATCGCCGCTCCACGGTGAGCCTGCTGGGCGGCTTCGGCGAGCTGCGCCTGGGCCGCGACGATTCGGCGACCTTTCTCAACACGCTGATCTTCGATCCGTTCCTGACCAACGGTGTCGGCGGCACGATGGGATTCACGATGCTCGGCATTCCGGGCGCGGCCAACGCGAACGGCGGCGCGCCGATCCAGATCGGCAACGCGGTCAGCTATTTCCTGCCGCCCGATCTCGGTGGGTTCTATGGCCAGGCGCAGATCGCGCGCGGCGAGCAGCCGACCAACGCGCCCAACAAGCATCAGGGCAACTATCGCGGACTGCGATTCGGATATCGCAACGGTGCGCTGCATGGGGCGCTCTCTGCCGGCAAGCTGCAAGGAGACGTCGGTGACAACGACCTGACGGCCGGCAACGCGGCGGTGAGCTACGACTTCGGCTCGGTCAAGCCGATGCTGCTGTGGACGAGCGAGAAACGCGGCGGATTGCGCGTGACGGCACTGCAACTGGGCGCCACGGCGCCAGTCGGGCCGGGCGAACTCCGGGCTTCGTTCGGCCACTACGACACCCACGGCAGCGATGCGGACTGGAACAAGCTCAGCGTCGGCTATGGCTACAACCTGTCCAAGCGCACGCAGGTCTACGGCACTTATGCGTACCTGAAGAACAAGGATGGCGCGAGTCGGGCCATCGGAGTGCAGGGGTTGGGCGCGCCGGGAACGACGCCGGGCGGAAAGGCGACCGGGATCGAGTTCGGCATCCGCCATTTCTTCTGATCGCGAAGTCGATAACTTAGCGATACGTCTTGATTGGAATCAAGACTTCCTGTTCAAAGAACGGTCTGCATTTCCTAATCTTCTCGAAGGCCGCATCGATCCGATACGGCCGACGCCGGCGAGAGAATTCTTCCGGCGTCCCATTACTGCACACACATAGAGGAGATATCCATGGGAGTCGTATTCACGCGCATTGGCACCCCGCTGCCTGGTAAACAGGCCGAGGCGTTCAAATTCGTCAAGGAACGCGCGGCGGCCGTCAACGCTGCTTATGGCACTCAAGCCGAGGTGCACGTGCGCCTGGGTGGTCCGATCGGCCAGGTCGTGATGGTGTCGCGTCACAAGAGCGTCCAGGAACTCGAGGAGATCAAGCGTCGCGTCATCGAGGACTCGGCCAAGGGCGCGCTGCCCGTCTCGCCGGACGGCGTGTTCTCCAGCGTCGAGGACGCCATCTGGCTGACCAAGTAAGCGTCTAGGCAAAACGAGCCGCATGGGGCGCGCGACGGCGCGCCCCATGCGGCTCCGGCGCGGCGGCCGGGGCGAAGAACGCGATGGGGCGCGGATGCTGCGACAACGAGGAGACAACATGAAGAGCTATTTGCGATGGTACGGCGTGCTCACGCTGTTCGTGATCGTCGCCATTTCCTATGTGGACCGGATCAACATCTCGGTCCTGATCACCGATCCCGATTTTCTCCGCCATATCGACCTGGCGCCGACGGATCGCGGCCGGCAAGGCCTGTTGGCCACGGCGTTCATGATCGGCTACGGCCTGTCCGCATTCTTCTTCACGCCGTTCTGCGCCGCGCTCTTCGGTGTGCGAAAGAGCCTGATCGGCGGGCTCGTGTTGTGGGGTGTGGTCACGGCGGTATCGCCGCTGTTCCATAGCTACGGGCTGCTGCTGGCGTCACGCATCCTGCTGGGCGTGTCCGAGGGGCCGTTGTTCTCACTGGCCGCCTCCTACATCAAGGCGCATTTCGAAAGCCAGGAAAACGGCAAGCCCAATTCTTTCGTCAACATGGGTACCGGCCTGGGGTTGGCGATCGGTTACCCGTTCATCGGTTACATGCTGAGCGCCTATCAGTGGGAAGCCTCGTTCCATGTGCTTGGCGCATTGAACATCATCGTCGGTATTCCGCTCGTCCTGGCGTTCGTTCGCATGCCGGTCAGCCTGACATCGGCCGCGAGCAGGCCCGGGTCGGTCGGCGAAGCGATGACGCGCATCGGCGGCATCGTCCGCGGCGCGCTGCATACCCGTCACCTGGTGCTGGTGACCGTGCTCACATCGGCCGCGCTGGCCTACCTGTGGGGCAGCAGCAACTGGTTGCCCGCCTACCTGAAGGAAGTGCGCGGGTTCTCGATCAAGGAGATGGGCTGGCTCGCATCGCTGCCGCAGTACGCGCTGGTGCTGGCGGTTCTGGCCGGAGGCGTGCTGATCGATCGGATCGAGCGCCGGCGGGTGCCGGTCATCTTCGTGGTGGCCAGCGTCGGGGTCGCGTTGTCCGTGCTGATGACGATCACGGTCAGCAATCCGTATGTCGCCGCAGGTTGCCTGATCGCCGCCAACTTCTTCTGGGGCCTGCAAAGTCCGGCGATTCCCAGCACCGTGCAGTACTTGTCCCGGCCTGAGCATACGGCGAGCGCCTTCGGCGTCGTCAATGGCACCGGTAGCCTGGTGGCCGGCTTCATGCCGGCGCTGATGGGCAGCGTGATCAGCGCAACGTCGGCGGGTGGCGCGGCAGGTGCGGCCAGCGGCTTCTTCGCCGGTTTCGCCTTGCTGATCGGTACGCAGGTCGTCGTGCTCCTGTGCGGGATCGTGCTGTGGTGGCATGAGAACCGTGGGAGCGGCAACGTCGCGTTCAGCGCGCAGTCCGCCTGACGGCGCTCGGCGACGTGTGAGTCGGCGCAGTGGCGAGGAGAGCCCGTGGATCCGCAGCGCTGCATTCAGTTGTTGCATGCGATGCCGCTGTTCCGGCAATCCCGTCCCGAGGATCTGCTGGTGCTCGCCCGATCGGCGCGCTTCGCGCACGTCGAGCGAAAGCGATTGCTGTTCAAGCCGGGCGATCCTTGTACGGGCTTCCACATCGTGGCTCAGGGGCGGGTCGCGTTGTCGCTGGCAGTTCGCCGCGGCGTGGAAAAGCCCTTGCAGATCGTGGAGGCCGGCGGAAGCTTCGGTGACATCACGATGTTTCTCGAGCGGCCGTACTACCTGTCGGTGCGGGCGCTCGAAGATTGCTTGCTGATCTTCGTTCCGCGTGACGCGGTTCGAGGGCTGATCGAAGGCGACGGCCGCTTCGCGATGCGGATGCTGGCGAGCCTGTCGCTGCGGATGCGTAGCGTCGTCGACGACATCGAATCGTTCTCGCTGCAGCCGCCGGCGGCGCGCGTGATCACCTACTTGATGCGGCTGCTACCTCCTGGCGTTCAGACATCGGCAAGGATCGAGTTGTCGATCAGCAAGAACATGGTGGCGGCGCAGTTGAACCTGACGCCGGAGACACTGTCGCGCTATTTCCGCGAACTGGCCGATCGTGGTCTGCTGACGCTGGAAGGGCGGACGGTGCTCGTCCACGACATCGACCAGCTCGGCGAGTACATGGCGGCTCAGACCCGGGAGCGTTAGCGCCATCCGGTCGCGTCCCATCAGCAGCCGTCGGCGCTGATGATTCTGGCGGATGTTGAACGAGGACCGTCCGTGCCTGGTTCGGCACGGCCCCTGCTTCAGGATGGACAGACGCCCCTCGGCGCGGGGTCGATCTTGGCGTTGACAGGCCCTAAGCGAACGCGCAGACCGTGAGCAGGTAGAACGCCGCGAGCGAGGGGGGCGTGGCGATCTCGCAGGGCGTGGCCGCATGCAGGACGTAGACCGTGCGCTGTTCGAAGACGGTCAGGCGCCGGCACAGGCGTATGCCATACCAGACCAGGGGCAGCGCGGCATAAGCGCCGAGCGCGGCCCGGTGCCATGCCGAGACCGGAGCCGGCCGCCAGGGTCCGATGATCGCGATCGCCATCAGCGCGACGGCGACCGCCAGCCAGGGCAGCCACATCCATCGCAACGCGCTGGGGCGCGGCAGCAGCGCATCGGGCACGCTGACGATGCTTCGTTCGCGGGCGAGCAGCCACTGCATCGTCGCGTGGCCCATCGCGAGGCACAGGCAGGCCAGACCGGCAAGGAAGGCAGGAATCACGAAATTGCGGACGTGATCGAGTCGGTCTTCCACTGTGGAGATCGGTCCCGCGGCCGGCAAGCGGCAAGATGCCCCGGCCGTGCCGAATGTCGCACTCGGGTGAAGATCGCGGCGGCGCGCGTTCGCCGGGGCGCGCCGCCGGCCGGTGATCAGACCGGGGCCGCCGCCAGCACCCGCGCGATCGTCTGCGCGGACTGGCGCAGCGCCGGCACGATGTCCGAAGCCAGCCGCGTGGCGGGCGCTTCGGCCGGCGACGTCGAGATCCCCAGCGACAGGCGTCGTGCCGACGAGAGGCCGGCGATCGGCACGGCGATCGAGATCTGGTTGCTGTCCGGGTAGGGCAGCTCGGACCAGCGCTCGTCGTCGATCGACAGCGCTTGACCGAGCGCGCTGCTGACGGGCAGCACGCTGCCGATGCGCAGGTTCATGACGACAAGCCGCCGCCGCTCGGCCGCGGCCATCGCGCGGCCGATGATGATCACGCCGTCCGGATGCGCCTCGCCGAGATTGGCCGTGCCGGACCACGCGTCGGCCAGCCGCTCCAGTTGTTCCTGCACGACTTCGTTGACGCCCAGGCTTTCGAGCGCCGCGAAGCCGATTTCGAACACCTGCGGGGTCAGCCGCCAGCGATTGCCGTCGCGGGTCGCATAGCCTTCTTCTTCGAGGGTCGTCAGCAGCCGTAGCACCGTGGGGTGCGGCAGCGCGACCGCGCGCGACAGCTCGGCCAGCGTGGGACGCCCATGGGTCCGAAACGCGCGCAGCACCGATAGACAGCGCTGGATCGATCGATTATTCTTCATTCGTTCATTGGGTGGGCTATATGTTCACTAGGTGAACGATATGATCATATCGGAAGCCCCTCGCCACGACAAGCGGGATGGGTGATCGTCACCGAACAAGGAGTATGAGAAACATGGAGATTCGAGTCGAGAAAACCGCTGCGTCGTGCGGCGCCCTGGTCCGGGGTGTGGACCTGAGCCAGCCGTTGTCGGAGGAGGTGATCGGACGCGTCCGGCAGATCTGGCTCGACAACAAGGTCGTTGCTTTTCCGGATCAGGACCTGACGATCGAGGATATCGAGCGGTTCTCGCTGTATATGGGGCCGCGTGGCGAGGATCCGTTCATCGTGCCGATCCCCGGTCACAAGCATGTGATCGAGATCCGGCGCGAAGCCGATGAAAAGGGACCGATTTTCGCCGAGGCCTGGCATTCGGACTGGAGCTTCCTGCCGATTCCGCCGGCGGGCACCGTGCTGTACGGCGTCGTCATTCCGCCGGTGGGCGGCGATACGCTGTACGCCGACCAGTGCGCCGCGTATGACGCGCTGTCGCCGTCGATGAAAGCCCGCCTCGAGGGCCTGAACGCGATCCACTCCGCGCGCAGGGGGTATTCGCGCCAGGGTCAGTACGGCGACAAGGACGATGGCCGTTCGATGCAGATCGTATCGTCGGACGATGCGATGGCCACGTTCGAGCATCCGTTGGTCGGGACGCACAACGAGACCGGCCGCAAGATGCTGTTCGTCAACCAGTCGTACACGATCGGTATCGCCGGTCTGCCCAGGGACGAAAGCAAGGCGCTGCTGGAGGAACTGTTCGCGCATCAGACCTCCGAGCCCTTCGTCTATCGCCATCGCTGGCAGGAAGGCATGCTGACGATGTGGGACAACCGCAGCGTGCTGCATGCCGCCACCGGCGGTTTCGAAGGACATCGACGGCTGCTGCGCCGGATCACCGTCGCCGATCGCGACGCGATGCTGGCGGCTGGCCAGGCCGCCTGAGCGCGGCCGCGGCGGGATTCGCATACCATTACTGGTTTCGATCCCGACCGCTTATCGATGACGCAGCCTATTTCATTCGCCCAATTGATCGCCGGGTTCGACCCGGCGCGTCCCTTCGACGTCCCGGCCGACTGGTTGCAGGGGCGCACCGTCTACGGTGGCTTGATGACCGCGCTCGCGTTGCAGGCGGCGCTGCGCGATGCGCCGGCCGATCTGCCGCCGCTCAAGTCGGCGCAGGTCTCGTTCATCGGCCCGGCCTCCAGCGCGCTGATGTTCGATCCGCGGGTGCTGCGGCAGGGTAAGTCGGTCGTGTCGATGTCGGTCGACGGCGTATCGGCCGGTGCGCTGGCCGTGCGCGCGGCGTTCGTGTTCGCGCGGACGCGCGACAGCGCCGTCACGCACGATTTCTCGACGCGGCCCACGGTCCCTGAGCCCGATGCGTGTCCGCCGATGCCGGAGAACGCACGGCGCGTGGCGCCGGCTTTCGCCAGCCATTTCGAGCTTCGCAAGGCGGGCGGCGCGTTCCCCGTATCCGGCGCGCGCGAGCCGGAGTTCCTGTTCTGGACGCGCCATCAGGATGCGCAGGGCGTCAATCCGATGGTAGCGATGGTGGCGCTTGCGGACCTGCTGCCGCCGGCCGCGATGGCGTGCTTCGACAAGCCGGCGCCGGTCAGCTCGGTGACCTGGACCTTCGACCTGCTGCATGGCGTGCCGCCGAAAGGCGAGTGGTTCCTGCAACGTTCGTTCAGCCGCCAGTCGGCAGAAGGCTATTCGATGCAGGACATGGAGGTCTGGGACGAGGACCGGCGCCTCGTGCTGTGGGGGCGCCAGTCGGTCGCGCTGTTCGCGTGATCCGGCCCCGAGGCCCCGTCGGGTGACGGGGCGGCAGGGGACAGCTCAGCCCTGCTGGCTTTCGATGTGCTTCATATATATCTTGCGCATGCCGCCGAGCCAGCGATCGTAGTTGGCGGTCTTGCCCTGCATGTAGCCGAGCACGCTCTTGTGCGGCAACACCAGGAAGGTTTCTTCGCGCATCACGTCGACGATCTCCCCGGCAACCTGTTCGGCCGACAGCGCGCCGTCGACGCCCGCCGATCCTCCGACGCCCTTGTACATGCCGGTCATCACCGCCTGCGGGCACAGGCACGAGACGTGCAGGCCGCGCTTGCCATAAGCGATCGACAGCCACTCGGAGAACGCGACGGTCGCGTGCTTGGTGACGCCGTACGTGGCCGACTCGACGATGTTGAGCAGGCCGGCCGCCGACGCGGTGGTCAGGAAGTAGCCGCCGCCCTGCGCGATCATCGGCTCGACGACTTCGCGCGCGGCCCAGACGTGCGCCATCACGTGGATGTCGAAGTTCTTGCGCCAGACGTCGTCGGGGGCTTCGAGACCGCCGCGCATGACGACGCCGGCGTTCGAGAAGTAGACGTCGATGCGGCCATAGCGTTCGCGCGCTTTCGCGATCAGGTTCTGGATGTCGCCGGGCTTGCTGACATCGCAGGGCACGGCCAGGCCGTTGACGGCTTCGGCGACCGGTTTCAGGCCCTCGGCGTTCAGGTCGGCGACGACGACGCCGGCGGCGCCTTCCTGCGCGAAGCGCAGCGCGGTGGCGCGGCCGATGCCGCTGGCCGCGCCGGTGATGACGGCGATCTTGCCTTTGAGTTCCATGGGGGCTCCTGTCGTTCGATGGGCGAAGGCCCTCGACTTTACCCGATGCGCCGCGCGCGCCGATCCGGTCGGTCCGGCGTACCCGGCACGGGAGGAACCGCCGACGCGAACATCCGGGCAAGGCCGCTCGCCGCGCGGGCGGCCCGCCCGGGCTCAGGCCCGCTCGAAGACGGCCGCCACGCCCTGACCGCCGCCGACGCACATCGTTTCGAGCGCGTAGCGGCCCTTGCGGCGTTCCAGTTCGTGCAGCATCGTCGTCAGGATGCGCACGCCGGTGGCGCCGATCGGGTGCCCGATCGAGATGCCCGAGCCGTTGACGTTCAGCCGGGCCGGGTCGTTCCAGCCCCAGCCTTGCAGCACGGCCAGCACCTGGCAGGCGAACGCCTCGTTCAGCTCGACCAGATCCATCTGGTCCAGCTTCAGGCCGATGCGGCCCATCAGGCGCTGCACGGCCGGCACCGGACCGATGCCCATCGTGCCGGGCTCGCAGCCGGCGGCGGCCCAGCCGACCATGTACGCCATCGGCTCGAGGTTCAGCTCGGCGAGCTTGTCCTCGGCGACGATCAGGCACGCGGCGGCCGCGTCGTTCTGCTGGCTGGAATTGCCGGCCGTCACGATGCCGTTGGGCATCAGCGGCTTGAGCTTGCCCAGCGTTGCCATCGACGTGCCGGGCCGGATGCCCTCGTCGCGCGTGACGGTGACCGGGTCGCCCTTGCGCTGCGGGACGACGACGGGCACGATTTCAGCGTCGAAGCGGCCCGCGTCCCAGGCCGCGGCGGCGCGCTGGTGGCTGGTGACCGCGTATTCGTCGGCCTGCTCGCGCGTGATCTTGTATTCGCGCGCCAGATTCTCGGCGGTCTCGATCATGCCGGAGATCTTGCCGAAGCGTTTTTCGGGCTGCGAGCGTTCGCGGCCGCGATCCAGCCGGTCGTGCAGCTTGACCGTGCCGGAGCGGCTGCCCCAGCGCATGTCGGTGCTGTAGTACTCGATGTTGCTCATGCTCTCGACGCCGCCGGCCAGCACGACGTCGGCCGCGCCCGATTGCACCATCATCGCGGCGGTGGCGATCGCCTGCAGTCCACCGCCGCAGCGGCGGTCCAGTTGCATGCCGGGCACCGACACCGGCAGGCCCGCCTCGAGCGCCAGCCAGCGGCCCACGCACGGGACCTCGCTGTTCGCGTAGGACTGGGCGAACACGACGTCGTCGATGCGCGCCGGATCGATGCCGCTGGCCTTGACGACCGCTTCGACGACCGCGCCGCCCAGGCGCTCGACGGAAACGGGCTTCAGGCTGCCGCCGAACGTACCGACCGGCGTGCGCAGCGGCTTGACGATTGCTGCTCTTCTCATTGGGGGCTCCTCCTCGTTTTCATCAGGGTCGACATTATCGCCCGGGCGTGCGGAGGGGATGGGTGCCGGCAGGCCGCGACGCGTTTCTGCAAGAATGCATCGGGATCGCCCCGGCTGGTGCCGATCCGGCGCCTCGCGGACAATCGCGGTCATCCCGACGCCCGCCGGCGTCCCGACACAGCAGGGCCGGTGCCCGCCCGCATTCCGATGCCAGGGCCGGCGCCCGATGCCCGACCGGAGAGTCATCGATGTCTTTCGAAAGCCGCCTGAACCCGCGCGACCCCCAGTTCACCGCCAACGCGGCCGCGATGCGCGAACTGGTCGCGCAATTGAAGTCGCGGATCGAAGCGGCGGCGCAGGGCGGAGGCCAGGCATCGCGTGACCGGCACGTCTCGCGTGGCAAGCTGCTGCCGCGCGACCGCGTGCTGCAACTGCTCGATCCGGGCACGCCGTTCCTCGAACTGTCGCCGCTGGCGGCCTACGGGATGTACGGCGACGATGCGCCGTGCGCCGGGATCATCACCGGCATCGGCCGCGTGTCGAGCGTCGAATGCGTGATCGTCTGCAACGATGCGACGGTCAAGGGCGGCACCTACTATCCGATCACGGTCAAGAAGCACCTGCGCGCGCAGGAAGTCGCGCGCGAGAACCGGCTGCCGTGCGTGTACCTGGTCGATTCGGGCGGGGCCAACCTGCCGAACCAGGACGAGGTGTTTCCGGACCGCGAGCACTTCGGCCGCATCTTCTACAACCAGGCGACGTTGTCGGCCGACGGCATCCCGCAGATCGCGGTCGTGATGGGCTCGTGCACGGCGGGCGGCGCCTATGTGCCGGCGATGAGCGACGAAGCGGTGATCGTCAAGGAGCAGGGGACGATCTTCCTGGGCGGTCCGCCATTGGTCAAGGCGGCCACCGGCGAGGTCGTCAGCGCCGAGGACCTGGGCGGCGGCGACGTGCATACGCGGCTGTCGGGCGTCGCCGACCATCTCGCACAGAACGACGCGCACGCGCTGGCGATCGCGCGGCGCATCGTCGCGAACCTGAACCGCGTCAAGGCCCCGCAGCTCGACGTCGTCGATCCGGTCGAACCGCGCTACGCGGCCGACGAGCTTTACGGCATCATCCCGACCGACACGCGCAAGCCCTATGACGTGCGCGAAGTGATCGCGCGGATCGTCGACGGCTCGGCGTTCGACGAGTTCAAGGCGCGCTATGGCACGACGCTGGTCTGCGCGTTCGCGCGTCTGTGGGGGATGCCGGTCGGCATCATCGCCAACAATGGCATCCTGTTCTCCGAATCGGCCAACAAGGGCGCGCACTTCATCGAGCTGTGCTGCCAGCGCAGGATCCCGCTGGTGTTCCTGCAGAACATCAGCGGCATCATGGTCGGGCGCAAGTACGAGAACGAGGGCATCGCGCGGCACGGCGCCAAGCTGGTCACGGCGGTGGCCTGCGCGCAGGTGCCGAAGTTCACGGTGATCATCGGCGGCTCGTTCGGCGCAGGCAACTACGGCATGTGCGGCCGCGCGTACTCGCCGCGCTTCCTGTGGATGTGGCCGAACGCGCGGATCAGCGTGATGGGCGGCGAGCAGGCGGCCTCGGTGCTGGCCACCGTGCGGCGGGACGGCATGGAAGCGCGCGGGCAGGCGTGGAGCGCCGACGAGGAGGCGGCGTTCAAGGCGCCGATCCTCGCGCAGTACGACGAGCAGGGCAGTCCTTATTACGCGACGGCGCGGCTCTGGGACGATGGCGTCATCGATCCGGCCGACACGCGGATGGTGCTGGCGTTGAGCCTGTCGGCCGCGCTGAACCAGCCGATTCCCGATACGCGGTTCGGCGTGTTCCGCATCTGACGCGCGCATGCCGCGTTTCGGCTCTCGCGCCTTGCATTGCGCATCCGACGCATCCCTTCCCGTGAGGAGACCATGACTTATCGAACGATCGAGGCCGAACTGGCTGGTGGCGTGGCGACGATCTGGCTGAACCGGCCCGATCTGCGCAACGCGATGAATGACGAACTGCTGGCCGAGCTGACGCAGGCGATTCGTGGAGCGATCGCCGATCCGGCGGCGCGCGTGATCCGCCTGGCCGGGCGCGGCAAGGCCTTTTGCGCCGGTGCGGACCTGAACTGGATGAAAAAGGGGCGCGAGATGTCACCCGAGGAATCGCGCAAGGATTCGGGCGTGCTCGCCGGCGTGCTGCGTCTGCTGTACGAAAGTCCCAAGCCGACGGTCGCGCGCGTGCACGGCCCGGCCTTCGCCGGCGGCATGGGGCTGGTGACGGCTTGCGACATCGCGGTGGCCAGCACCGAGGCCAAGTTCTGCCTGTCCGAGGCCAAGCTCGGCCTGATCCCGGCGATGATCAGCCCTTATGTGATCCGCAAGATGGGCGAATCGCATGCGCGCCGCTATTTCCTGACCGCCGAGGTCTTCAACGCCGCAGAGGCGTGGCGCATCGGGATGGTGACCGAACTGGCGCAGCCGGACGAACTCGACGACAAGCTCGACGCGATCATCGGCCATCTGCTGCAGGGCGGACCGACCGCGCTGGGCGAATGCAAGCGCCTGGTGCGCGACATGACGGGCCGGGCGATCGACGATGCGCTGACCGACGAGACGGCGGCGCGGATCGCGGCCTCGCGCGCGACCGACGAGGCGCAGGAAGGCATCGCGGCGTTCTTCGGCAAGCGCAAGCCGGCATGGGTGCAATAGCATGTTCAGCAAGATCCTGATCGCCAACCGCGGCGAGATCGCCTGCCGCGTCGCGGCCACCGCGCGACGGCTGGGCATCCGCACCGTGGCCGTCTATTCGGATGCCGATGCGCGGTCGCGGCACGTGGCCGCCTGCGACGAGGCCTGGCGGCTGGGGCCGGCGCCGGTGCGCGAGTCGTACCTGCGGGCCGACCTGATCCTGGAGATCGCGCGCCGCACCGGCGCGCAGGCGATCCATCCGGGTTATGGCTTCCTGTCCGAGAACGAGGCGTTCGCGCAGGCGGTCGCCGACGCGGGGCTCGTGTTCATCGGCCCGCCGCCGTCGGCGATCCGCGCGATGGGACTGAAGGCCGAATCCAAGCGCCTGATGCAGCTGGCCGGCGTGCCGCTGGTGCCCGGTTATCACGACGAGGACCAGGACCCGGCGCTGCTGCGCCGCGAGGCCGACCGGATCGGGTATCCGGTGCTGATCAAGGCCAGCGCGGGCGGCGGCGGCAAGGGGATGCGCGTCGTCGAACGGGCCGACCAGTTCGACGCGGCGCTGGCGTCGTGCCAGCGCGAGGCGCGCAACAGCTTCGGCGACGACGCAGTGCTGATCGAGCGCTACGTGACGCGGCCGCGGCACATCGAGATCCAGGTGTTCGGCGATTCGCACGGCAACCTGGTCCACCTGTTCGAGCGCGATTGCTCGGTGCAGCGCCGGCACCAGAAGGTCGTCGAGGAAGCGCCCGCGCCGGGCATGACCGCCGAGCGCCGCCAGGCGATGGGCGAGGCCGCGGTCGCGGCGGCGCGCGCGGTCGGCTACGTCGGCGCCGGCACGATCGAGTTCATCGCCGATCCGTCGGGCGAGTTCTTCTTCATGGAGATGAACACGCGGCTGCAGGTCGAGCATCCGGTGACCGAGATGATCACCGGCCAGGACCTGGTCGAGTGGCAGCTTCGCGTGGCCGATGGCCAGCCGCTGCCGTTGCGGCAGCCGGACCTGCGCATCGACGGGCATGCGATCGAAGCGCGCATCTATGCCGAGAACCCGGACAAGGGCTTCCTGCCGTCCACCGGGCGACTGCTGCACCTGGCGATGCCCGGTGCGGTCGCGTTCACGCACGAGGGGGGCGAGGTCGCGGGACAGCCGGCGGCGGTGCGCATCGACAGCGGCGTGCGCGAAGGCGACACGATCTCGCCGTTCTACGATCCGATGATCGCCAAGCTGATCGTCTGGGGTGCCGATCGCGCGCAGGCGCTGAACCGGATGTCGCTGGCGCTGGCGCAATGCGAGGCGGTGGGACCCGCGACCAACGTGGCGTTCCTGGGCCGGCTGATGCGCAGCCCGGCCTTCGCGACGGCCGACCTGGACACCGCGCTGATCGAGCGCGAGAAAGCGGTGCTGCTGCCGCCGACGGGTGGCGCGCCCACGCTGGCCGTGATGGCGCTGGCCGCGGCGGCCGTGCTGACCGCGGAGTCCGCGGCCGTCGACTTGCGCGATCGCGATCCCTGGTCGACGACCGGCGGTTTCCGCATCGGCGGCCCACTGGTGCGGCGCCTGGCGTTCGGCGCCGGTAAGGGGGGACAGGCGAAGGGCGAGGTCGACGTCGCTTATCTGCCCGACGGCGCTTATCGCGTGACGCCGGTCGCCGTCGAAGCGGGCCGCGGCGAAGGGGACCGTATCGAGGAGAGCCGCGGCGGCGATGCGCTCGACGTCACGGCGCTGATGCGTGACGGCACGCGGCTGACGGGCCTGGCCGGCGGCCGCGCGTTCGCGGCGACGGTGATCGCGGCGGGCGAGACGCTGCATCTGTTCTCGGGCGGCGAGCATCACGCGCTGCACTATGAGAGCGTGCTCGCGCACGCCGGCGATGCGGCCAGCGAAGGCGGGCGCCTGACGGCGCCGATGCCGGGCAAGGTCATCGCGCTGCTGGTCGAGCCGGGGGCGCGCGTCGTGACCGGGCAGCCATTGGTCGTGATGGAGGCGATGAAGATGGAGCACTCGATCTGCGCGCCCGGCGCCGGCAAGGTCGTCGCGCTGCGCTATGCGGTCGGCGAGCAGGTGGGCGAGGGTGATCTGCTGTTGGAATTCGAGGCGGGTTGATGAAGATTTAGAGTGGTTGCTCTAGGTTTCCGACGATTCTGGCTTTTCCGGTCTAGGGGGTAGCGGCGATGATTCACCCATCAACTCGTTCACCCCTTATACGAAAAGGACCTCCCGAATGTCGACGCAAGAACTCTCCTCCATCGCCCTGCGTGTCGTGGACCAGTACCAAGAAGCCGGCCGCTCGCTGGTCAATGCCTATCGCAATGGCGCCCAGCGCATGATCGACCGCGCCGCGCCGCTCGAAGGCCAGTCGCGCAAGGTCAGCGAATTCCTGTCGTCGCGCCTGAAGACCGACACCGACCGCGTCGTGTCGCTGATCGACACGCTGGCCAACGCGCAGTCGCGCGGCATCGAGAGCCTGACCTCGCGCGTCACGAAAGTCGAGCAGACCGGCACGGTCGCGATGCTGGACATGTTCGCCTCGCTGCAACTGCCGCAAGCCAAGCTGTCCGAGCAGATCGCGATCAAGGTTGCCGAAGGCGCCAAGTCGCTCGAAGCGCGTTCGGAGCAGAAAGACGCTTCGGCCGCCAAGGCTGATGCGGAAGTCGAAGCCAAGCCGGCTCGCCGCGTCGCTCGCGCCGCCGAGTAACCGACCAGGCATCCGGGAACGTCGGCCATGCCATCCCGCAAGCGCTCGTCGACGTCCCGGCCGGTTCCGGCTGCTTCGCGGACGCCCGGGGACGACAAGACCGGCGAGGATGCCTCGCCGGCCGACGAATCCGACGTCCCGCAAGGCGGCGAGTGCGGGCGGGCCGAGCGCCCCGATGCGCTGCTGCGCGCCGGCCTGACGGCGCTGGACAACGTCCGCCACGACGTCGTCCGCCACCATACCGACATGATCGAGCGCTTGCTCGGCATCCAGCGCCCCTCCTCCTCCCCCAGCGCGCGCCTGATGCCGACGCTGGGCCTGGGCGGGCTGGAGAGCTTCGGTCTGCGCAAGTTCGAGGACGTGCTGGACCAACGGGTCGCCGCCGCGCTGCAGCGGCTTGGCTATCCGGACGCCGATGAGCTGCAGGGAATGCGCGACGAGATCGCGCAACTGCGCGCCGAGGTGTTGCGCCTGCGCAGGCAGGCGCCCGGCAGGACGGCCAGCGAGAAATCCTCGTCGTCCGCTCGTACGAGGATTCCCGCGCGCAAGCGGCCGTCGTCATCCGAGTGAGCCGGTCGCTTAGCCGTGTCGATACTCACGACGAGAGACCGCATCCTGCAGACCAGCCTGGCCATGTTCAATACCCATGGCCTGGCCGCCGTGTCCACGCAGAAGATCGCCACCGAGATGGGGATCAGCTCGGGCAACCTGCACTACCACTTCAAGACCAAGCAGGCGATCGTCGAGCGCCTGTTCTCGCGCTTCGCGCAGCGGCTCGAGGAACTGGACGCCGCTTATGCGGACATCGGCGCGATCGATGACCTGTGGCTGTCGCTGCACCTGCGGTTCGAGGCGATCAGCGAGTACCAGTTCATCTATCGCGACATGCCGTACCTGAGCGCCGAGTATCCGGTGCTGGGCCGCCGGTCGCAGGACCTGACGGCCACCAACCTGCTGGCCGCGCAGGCCTTGTGCGAAGGCCTGGTGGCCGCCGGCGTGATGAAGGCGAGCGACGAGCAGGCGCGGATCCTCGCGTTGCAACTCGTGTTCACGACATCGTGCTGGCTGTCGTTCGAGCGGCTGGTGCCCGGCCGCGAGCCGCAGAAATCGGCCGATCCCGGCTTGGCCGCGTTCTACACGCTGACTTTGTTCAGCCCCTATGTATCCAGCGACGCGCATACGTATCTGGACTATTTGCGCAGTAAATACCTGCGCTGACAACCGCCGGCGGCGTCGGCGGTGCTTCATGCATAACTTCTGCTAGAAAGGGAACATCGATGCACGCCACGGAAATCCACACGATCAGGCCCCCGTCCCGCTTGCTGGTCCTGGGCGAATTGCGAGCTGCCTGGGAGCACATGGCGGGCCTCGCCGCCTGGCCGATGCTGCAGATGGCGCCGCGCGGCAACGGACAGCGCGTGCTCGTGCTGCCGGGCCTGCTCGCCGGCGACCGTTCGACCCACTTGCTGCGCCTGTTCCTGCGTACACGCGGGTACAAGGTGCACGGTTGGGGCCTGGGCCGCAACCTGGGGCCGCGCCCGAGCATCGAGCAAGGCATGGTCGACAAGCTGCGCAGCTTGTACGAAGAGAGCGGTCGCAAGGTCAGCCTCGTCGGCTGGAGCCTGGGCGGCATCTATGCGCGCCGGCTGGCCATGCAGTATCCCGAATGGGTTCGCGACGTGATTTCGCTGGGCAGCCCGGTGGCCGGTTCGCCGCACGCGACCAATGCCTGGCGCGTCTACGAGAGGGTCAGCGGCCGCAAGGCCGACGATCCGCAGCGGCTCAGGATGATTCATCAGACCCCGCCGGTGCCGACGACGTCGATCTACAGCCGTACCGATGGCGTCGTCGCTTGGCAGTGCAGCGTCGAGCAGGTCGGGCCGCAGACCGAGAACATCGAAGTGTTCGCCAGCCACACGGGCCTGGGCGCGCATCCGGCCGTGCTGTATGCGGTCGCGGATCGCCTGTCGCTGCCCGAGGGACAGTGGAGGGCGTTCGATCGCCAACTGCTCGGGCCGCTCGTATACCCTGATCCGGCGCGCGCGGCCTGAGTCTTGGCTGCCTTCCGGACATAGTGCTACAGTCGCCGTACCCACAGGCCGCTCGCCTGTGCGTACCCAGAAAGGAGACGCTGGGCGGGACCGCCGGATGAGCGGGCCCGACCGGGTAGGGCACTCTTGATGATGCACCGCAAGAAGCCGAACCTGGATCAGCCGGTCTATCCGGTACGAACCGTTGCCGCATTGGTCGAGGTGTTTCGCGACGCGGGCATCATTCCCGATCGTCTGCTGGACGGCAGCGGCCTCGCGATCGGCCGTCTCGACGATCCGCAGGAGCGGCTGTCGTACCGGCAGATCCTGGCTGTATGGCGCAACGCGGTACGGCACGCCGGCGGATCCGACCTGATTCTCCAGGCGGGCCGGCGCATGCATTTCGCCGCGTATGGCGCCATCGGTTATACGGTGCTGAGCAGCCCCACGCATGACGACGCGGCCGATCGCGCGATCCGATTCGGGCGGCTCGTCGGTCCGCTCAGCGATTTGTCGCTCGAGCAGGAAGGCGAGACGGCCGTGTGGGTCTATGAGCCGATCTTCTGGGAAGATCCGAACGATCCGCTGTATCGGGCGGCCGTCGAATTCCACCTGGCCAGCCACCTGACCGTGCTGTCGAACCTGTACGGCGATCACGCGCGGGTCGATGAAATACGCGTCGCTTATGATGGCCCGGGCGTGGCGCGGCGTTACGAGAATTTCTTCGGCTGCCGGATTTGCGCCGGGCAGCCGCGCAACGAGTTCCGGTATCGCCGCGCGCTGATGTCGCTGCCGATGGCGTACTCGGACGCCGCCACGCACGCGGCCGTGCGCGAGACGTGCGAACGTCTGCTCGCCGAGGTGCACGGCACGACCAGCGCGGCCGCCGACGTGCATCGCGTGCTGCTCGGCTGCGATGAGGGCTTTCCCGGGATCGAGGAGATGGCCCGGCGGCTGTCGATGAACGCGCGCACGCTGCGCCGCCGGCTGGAGGCGGAGAACACCTCGTATCGCGCCATCGTTGCCGACGTGCGCAAGCAGTTGGCGCTGACTTACCTGCGCACGACGACGATGAAGCACGAACAGATCGCCGCCAAGCTCGGCTATAGCGACGCGGCCAATTTCCGTCACGCATTCTTGCGCTGGACGGGGCGCAACCCTTCCGAATTTCGCGAACGCTAAGTAGACCGCCCCGGCGGGTGTCCGGAACGAACCAATTGTTGGGCGAGCCGAACATTCCTTGTCCGCCCGGCCGCGGTTACGCTGCCCGGCCGTATGCGCGAGGGGTCAGGCATCGCCGATCGGCGACGCATCGACGCACGGGATGAGCACGATGAGCACGAAGCGACAAGGCGAGGGCGAGCCCAAGCAGGCGGATTTCGGCGACCTGGCGAAGATGCTGGAACAGTTCCGCATGCCGACGGTCGATCTGCAGGCGCTGCTCGATACGCAGCACAAGGACCTCGAGGCGATGGCGCAAGCGACACGCCAGGCCTACGATGGAATCCGGTCGCTGGTGGCGCGGCGCGACGAGATCATGGCCGACTCGATCTCGCAATGGCAGGAAGCGATCAAGGCCGGCGGCGGCAAGGGACTGGCCGAGCAGACCGCACGGATCCAGCAGGGGATGGCCCAGGCGCTCACCGACCTGCGTGAACTGGGTGAGATCGAGGTCCGCACGCGGACGGATGTCTGGAAGACCATGCAGGAGCGCATGCAGCGGAATTTCGCGGAGATCCAGAAGCTGTTGACGCCGCGTTGAGCGGCTTGCGGCCTCACCGACAACGAACGGAGACGATACGATGCAACACCTCAGCAGCATGGATGCTGCCTTCCTGCACTTCGAGACACCCGAGACGCCGATGCACGTCGGCAGCTTGATGCTGTTCGAACTGCCCGAGGGCTACAAGGGCGATTACTACGAAGACGTCAAGGATCTGATCCGCAAGCGCATGCATCTGTGCAGCATGTTCGTGCGCAAGCTGGCCGCGATGCCGTTCGAGTTGGCCC
Source organism: Pseudomonadota bacterium (assembly GCA_029779435.1). GTDB lineage: Bacteria > Pseudomonadota > Gammaproteobacteria > Burkholderiales > Burkholderiaceae_E > JAKPAM01. The sequence goes on from JAKPAM010000171.1 coordinate 108,471, forward strand.
AGCCGGTCTGGATCGAAGACGACGACATCGACCTCGACTACCACGTGCGCTATCTGACGCTGCGCCGGCCGGGCACGATGGCGCAGCTCGAGCAACTGGTCGCGCGGCTGCATTCGAGCCTGCTCGACCGCAGCCGGCCGCTGTGGGAGGTCTACGTCATCGACGGGCTCCAGAACGGGCAGATCGGTTACTACACGAAGGCGCATCACAGCGGCATCGACGGCAAGGCCGGTGTCGAGATGGCCAAGGTGTTCTACGACCTGACGCCCGAGGTACGCGAGGTCCCGCCGCCGCGACGCCGCGCCAACCAGCGCGACGTCTCCCAACTGGGCGTGGCCGAGTTGCTCCAGGCGGCGGTCACCAATGGGCTGCAGCAGTACGCGCGGCTCGGGGGCATGCTGCCGCAGATGATCAAGGCCGTGAGCACGGCCGGTCGCATCATGAGCAGCCGCAAGTACGAGCCGGGCCAGCGGCGCCTCGAGCTGGGCATGGCGCCGAAATCGATCTTCAACACGGCGATCACGAACCAGCGCTCATTCACGACGATGACGCTGTCGCTGGCCGAGCTCAAGGCGCTGGGCAAGCGGGTCGGCGGCACGGTCAACAGCGTGGTGATGGCGATGTGCAGCAGCGCGCTGCGCCGCTTCCTGCTCGAACGTGACTTGCTGCCGAAGGCGCCGCTGATCGCGATGGTGCCGGTCAGCTTCCGTACGCCCGGCGATGATTCGATGAACAACCAGTCGTCGGCGATCCGCGTCGACCTGGCCACGGAGATCGCCGATCCGGTCGAGCGCTTCAGGGCCATCCACGCGTCGTCCGAGGCGGCCAAGGCGGTCGTCGCCGAGTTCAAGCCGATCATGGGTGCCGACATGCCGGTGACCGGCGCCCCGTGGCTGATGACGGGGCTGGCGTCGCTGTACGGACGCTCCGACCTCGCGTCGCGGATGCCGGCCGGCGCCAACGTGACGATCTCGAACGTGCCCGGCATCCCGATGACGCTGTACATGGCCGGCGCCAGGATGCTGAACTACTACCCGGTGTCGATCCCCTATCACAGCACCGCGCTGAACATCACCGTGCAGAGCTACGACGGCAAGCTGGAGTTCGGCTTGACCGCGTGCCGGCGCGTGGTGTCGCAGGAAGAGTCGCGCGAGCTGATCGGTTACCTGAGGGATGCGGTAGCCGAACTGGAGGCGCTGGCCGACGCGCGCGATAAGGAGCGTGCAGAGGAAAGCGCGGCCAAGTCGTCGTCCAAGTCCGCCCCCAAGGCCGCGAAGGTGGCGCTGGCCGCCGACGGCGAGCCCGCCTCGGCCGAGCAGACGGTACCTGTCGCTGCCGCGGCCGGCGACGAAGCTACCGCCGAGGCGGTGCAAGCGCAGGCTGATGCACCTGATGTCGCGACGCCCCGTGCGCGGGCGGTGGCCGAGCGGGCGGCGCGTCCGCGTGCGGCGGCCCATGCGAAGCCGCCCGCCAAGCGGGCCCGCTGATGCCGGAACGGGCGCCGGTGACGGCGCCCGTGACGATGACGATCCCTGGATGATGAGCCGCGTGGCCGTGTCGTACCGACCCATGCCGGGTCGGTATGCGCGTGCGCGCGAACGATGAACGAAACGGAGACCCTCTATGAACCCGACGACTGCCTCGGTGGCGGATGACGTACTGGTCGCGCGCCCGGAGACCGACGCGCAACGCGCGCTTTACTCGAAGATCAACTGGCGCATCGTGCCGCTGCTGCTGATCGCGTACATGATCGCTTATCTCGATCGCGTCAACATCGGCTACGCGCAGCTGCAGATGAAGGAGACGCTGACTTTCGATGCGGCGGTGTACGGGATGGGCGCCGGCATCTTCTTCCTCGGCTACGTGTTGTTCGAGGTACCCAGCAACCTGTTGCTAGAGAAGATCGGTGCCCGCAAGACGCTGCTGCGGATCATGGTGCTATGGGGCGCGGTGGCCACCGGCATGATGTTCGTCACGACGCCGATGCAGTTCTACATCCTGCGCTTCCTGCTCGGCGCGTTCGAGGCCGGCTTCTTTCCGGGCGTGATCCTGTACTTCACGTACTGGTATCCGTCGGCGCGCCGCGGCCGGGTGATCGCGACGTTCATGTCGGCGACGACGATCATCGGCGTGCTGGCAGGACCGATGTCGGGTGCGATCCTCAAGTACTTCAACGGCCTCAATGGCTGGCACGGCTGGCAATGGTTGTTCCTGCTGCAGGGCGCGCCGGCCGCGGTGCTGGGCATCATCGTCTTCCTGGTGCTCAAGGACAAGCCGGCCGACGCCCAATGGCTGTCGCCGGCCGAGAAGGAACTGCTGCGACGCGACCTGGACGAGGGCCGCGAGGCGGTCGTCGGGCACGGCAAGGGCGTGCTGGGCCGGCTGTTCCGCGATCCCAAGGTCTATGCGCTGGCGCTCGTGTACTTCCTGCTGCTGGGCGCCACGTACGTGATGGTGTTCTGGATGCCGACGCTGATCCAGAGCTGGGGCGTCAAGGACGTGCTGATGGTCGGCATCTACGCGGCGATCCCGAGCGCGGTGGGGGTCGCCGGCATGCTCCTGCTGGGACGCAGCTCGGACAAGTTCCGCGAGCGGCGCTGGCACTTCGCGCTGTGCACGATGATGGCCGCCGCCAGCCTGTGGGTGACGACGCTGCTGACCGGCAATCTGAGCGGGTCGCTGGTGGCGCTGTCGGTGGCCACGATCGGCATCGCGTCGGCCACGCCGATCTTCTTCGCGTTCGTCAGCGAATACCTGTCCAAGCCCGCCGCCGCGTGCGGCATCGCGCTGGTCAGCACGCTGGGCAACTTCGGCCCGTCGATCACGCCGTCGATCAGCGGATGGATCATCCGCGAGACCGGCAACAACATGAACAGCATGTACTTCGTGATCGCGCTGTACCTGGTGGCGGGACTGGTGCTGCTGGCGACGATGCGCAAGAACGAGCGCCAAGCCGAGATCGGTTGAGCGCGGAAGCAGGATCATCCGATGAACCCGCCGGATCCGCCGGCGGCGTTCGTCCGAGGGGGCATGCTACGATCGTCTCAGGAATGCCGCACTGCGGCATCGACAACGACGTATCGACCTTCTAGGAGACCAGCGGATGACCACGACCGTGGCCCATTCTGCCTCGCCCGCGGCGCAGGCGGCAGGGCACTTCGACGTGCTGATCGTCGGCGCCGGCATTTCGGGCATCGACGCGGCTTACTACCTGCAGCGGGAGTGCCCCGGCCGCACGTTCACGCTGCTCGAAACGCAGACGGACTTTGGCGGTACCTGGCGCACGCACAAATATCCGGGCATCCGTTCGGACAGCGACCTGTATACGTTCGGTTATAAATGGAAGCCGTGGACCGGCGCGCCGATCGCCTCGGCCGAGCAGATCCTCAAGTACCTGAACGAAGTCCTCGACGACCACGACATCCGCCGGCACATCCGCTACCAGCACGAGGTGCGCGACGCGGTCTGGTCCAGCCAGGACAAGCGCTGGACGCTGACCGTGCGGCGGCGCGATACCGGCCAGGTGCTGACATTCACCTGCGATTTCCTGTGGATGTGCCAGGGCTATTACCGGCACGAAAAGCCGTACACGCCCGAATGGACCGGCATGAAGCGGTTCACGGGCAAGATCGTGCATCCGCAGGCCTGGCCCGAGGGGCTCGACTATCGGGGCAAGCGCGTGATCGTCATCGGCTCGGGTGCGACCGCCGCGACGATCGTCCCGGCCCTCGGCAAGGACGCCGCGCACGTGACGATGCTGCAGCGCTCGCCGACGTTCTTCTTCGCCCGCCCCAACCGCAACGACCTGGCCGATTCGCTGCGCGAACTCGACCTGCCCGAAGAGTGGGTGCATGAAATCGTGCGGCGGCGCATCCTGCTCGACGGGCAGCGGTTGACCGAGCGGTCGTTCAACGATCCGGAAGGGCTGCGCAAGGACCTGATCGACGGCGCCCGCGCGCAGTTGGGCGACGACTACGACGTCGACAAGCACTTCAACCCGCGCTACCGGCCCTGGCAGCAGCGCCTGGCGCTGATCCCCGACGGCGACATGTTCAAGGCGATCCGCGAGGGCAAGGCCTCGGTGGTCACCGACCAGATTGATACGTTCACCGAGAAAGGGATCCTGCTGAAGTCGGGCGAGGAACTCGAGGCCGACATCATCGTGACGGCCACCGGTTTCGACCTGGCGCCGCTCGGCGACATCCGGTTCACGATCGACGGCAAGCCGCTGAACTTCGCCGACTGCTGGGCGTGGCGCGGGCTGATGTTCTCGGGCGTGCCGAACATGGCCTGGGTGTTCGGCTACTTCCGTTCGAGCTGGACGCTGCGGGCCGACATGATCGCCGAGTTCGTCTGCCGGCTGTTCAAGCACATGGACGAGCGCGGCGCGAAGATGGTCGTGCCGCAGCCGCGCCAACAGGACGAAGGCATGCCGGCGCTGCCGTTCATTACCCCGGACAACTTCAATCCCGGGTACATCACGCGCAACATCGCGATCATGCCCCGCCAGAGCGACCGGCAGCCGTGGATCTTCAACCAGGACTTCTATACCGAGCGCAACGAGATGCCGGCAGCCGATCTGGAAGACGGTTCGCTGCGCTACGGCTGATACCGGCCGGGTCCACCGGGTCCACCGGGCCCGGCATTGCCGGTGGCGGGCCGGCGGCGCGCGGATTCCCGCGGCCGCGCTCCGGCCCGCCGATGACAAAGAGAAAGCGCCGATGACAAAGAGGAGACCGTGACGATGAGTTTCGATACGCCGCTGGTATTGAGTGGCCCGCTGCGCAAGCCCCGGCAGATGCTGGCCGAGCAGGAGTACGGCGGCCACGTGTCGATCCACGACGATGCGATGGCCGAGAAACTCGGCTTCAAGGCCGGCCCGATCGAAGGGCCGACGCATTTCAGCCAGTTTGTGCCGCTGCTGGAGCACCTGTGGGGCAAGGCGTGGTACGAGCGCGGCTGCCTGTCGGCGCACTACCTGAACATGATGGTCGAGGGCGATGAAGTGCGCGCGTTCGTGCAGGTGCCCGCTCCGGGCGCGACGTCGACCCGGATCTGGGCCGAGCGCGCCGACGGGCTGCCGGTGCTCGAAGGCAGCGCCAGCATCGGCCCGGACGATGGCCCGACGCTGCTCGACCAGCGGATGGCCAAGCTGCGGCCGCCCGGCAAGCTGCTGATCCTGGCCGACTTGCACGTCGGCATGAAAGGCGCGGCCGACGAGAAGGTCCGGATGGATCCGGACCAGAACATGGGCGCGCTGTATCCGTTCTCGCTGAACCAGAAGCTCGCCTGCATCACCGAGAACTCGCCGTGGTATTCGGACCCGGCGGCATCGCCTTGGGGACGCGCGATCATTCCGCTGGAAATGGTCAGCGTGCTGGTCGAATACACGAGCCGGCAGGCGAAGTTTCCGGTCAAGGGGCCGGCGGTCGGGCTGTTCGCCGACTTGCAGATCCGGATGGTCGACGGGCCGCTGCTCGTCGGCGAGGACTACCTGATCCGCCGCGAGATCGTCGCGCTGTCCGAGAGCAAGCGGACCGAGTCGTACTGGGTGCTGTCGCGCGTGTATGACGCCGCCGGCAGCACGCTGAAGGCCGAGATGCTGCTGAACCACGCGACGCTCAAGCATTCGTACGCGGGATACGCCGGGCAGGACGTCTAGGGCCTCGAACCCCGATCAACGCGACACGCGCTCTACGCCTGATCATCGCCGCCTGAACCGAACGAATGTCTCGTTGATCGGGGGTGAGGTACCACGAATGGGCGCGCCCGGGCACGACTTCGGATCAGGTTGACGCGACCGGAGCGGCCCCCGACACTGGTGTGCACGGAGCCGGTCCGGGCGGCTGCTACACTGCGGCCGTTGCGCCGGCGGGCTCCGTGCCCGGCGCGATGGCGATCGATCGCGCCGGGCGCACGATCGTCCCGCGCGATCCGGAAGGAGGCCGAAATGGCGTTGCCCAAGTTTGTATACATGACCGAAGTCGGCCCGCGCGACGGGCTGCAGAACGAGAAATCGCTGGTACCGGTCGACGTCAAGGTGGGCCTGTGCGAACGGCTGCTCGACGCGGGCGTCAGCAGCCTCGAGGTGACGTCCTTCGTCTCGCCGCGCAAGATTCCGCAGATGGCCGACGCGCGCGAGGTCATGGCCCGCGTGATGCCGCCGCTGGGGGGGCCGCAGGGCGTGCGACGGCAAGGCAAGCGCATCGCCGTGCTGACGCCGAACCTCAAGGGTTTCGACGCCGCGCTCGAGGCCGGCGCGACCGAGGTGGTGATCTTCGGTGCGGCCAGCGAGGCGTTCTCGCAGCGCAATATCGATTGTTCGATCGCCGAGAGCATCGAACGCTTCCGTCCGGTCGCCGAGGCGGCCAAGGCCAACGGACTATGGCTGCGCGCCGCGGTGTCGACGGCGTTCGGCTGTCCTTATCAGGGAGACGTGCCGGTCGGCGCGGTCGTCGATGTCGTGCAGCGGCTGCGCGACCTGGGCTGCGACGAGATCGGCATCGCCGACACGATCGGCGTGGGGACGCCGTCGCAGGTCACGCGCGTGATGGAGGCCGCCGCGCGCGAGTATCCGCTCGACCAGATCTCCGGCCACTTCCACGACACTTATGGCCAGGCGCTGGCCAACGTCCTGGCGTGCCTGCAGATCGGCATGCATCGTTTCGACGCCTCGGTTGCCGGGCTGGGTGGCTGCCCGTACGCCAAGGGCGCGACCGGCAACGTCGCCACCGAGGACATCGTCTACATGCTGCACGGCCTGGGCATCGAGACCGGCATCGACCTGCCCAAGCTGGTCATGGCCGGACAATGGATCTCGGCGTTCCTGGGCCGCCAGAGCGGGTCCCGGGCCGGCAACGCGCTGGCGACCCGGATGCGTTATGGCGCGGCGGTGGCGGCCTGAGCCCCGTTCAGGATCCACGCCCTCAGCCTGGATGACGGCATTGCGGCCCGAGCGCCAGTTCGAACAACCGGTCAGCGGACCGGCTTACCGGCTGTTCACGCGGCTGCTGACGATCAAGCTGATCGTCGGCCTGCTGCTGTACGGCGGATGGGTGCTATGGCGGCGAGACGACGTGGCGCCGGCGGTGCTGGCGCTGATGGGGCTGGCGTTCGTCGTCGTCATGTCCAGCGGCTGGTTCATCGTCATCGGCAAGACGACGATCGATCGGCAGGGCATCAGGCAGGACGGCCTCTTTCCCAAGCATTATCGCTGGCACGAGATCTCGCGCGCGCGGTTCGTGCGGATGCCGTTATCGGCGCGGCTGATGCTCGTCACCGGTCACGGGCCGATCAAGGCCGTCTACAGCGGCGACGCGACGCTCGATCGGGCGTTCGAAGACATCGCCCGCTTCTATGCCGGCACCCTCGGACGCGGCGGCCAAGCCGACGTGATGGAGCAGCGATGAACGCGGCGGCGAGCACCGCATCGCAGGGGGCCGCCCCGGTCGAACGCCTGCCGGCGTCGATGCGCTTCATTCAGCGCGACTGGCTGTCGTGCAACCAGGTCGTGCTGTTCGACGACGACGATACCGCGACGCTGATCGACAGCGGCTACGTCAAGCACGCGTCCGACACCGTTGAGCGCGTGCGCGCGGTCCTCGATGGGCGGCGGCTCGCACGCCTGATCAACACGCACCTGCATTCGGATCACTGCGGCGGCAACGCCGCGATCGCCGAGGCGTTCGGCTGCCCGATCCTCGTGCCGCAGGCCGAGTATCCGGCGGCGCACGCGTGGGACGAAGACGCGCTGACGTTCCGCGCGACCGGGCAGCGCTGCCCGCGGTTCGCCGTGGCCGGCCAGGTCGCGCCGGGCGAGCGGCTGACGATGGGCGGGCTGCGCTGGCAGGCGCTGGCGGCACCGGGCCACCACCCTCATTCGCTGATCTTCCATTGCGCCGAGGCGCGGCTGCTGATCTCGGCCGACGCGCTGTGGCGCAACGGGTTCGGCGTGATCTTTCCGGAGCTGTCCGGCCAATCGGGCTTCGACGAGCAGCAGGCCGTGCTGGACCTGATCCGTGGGTTGCCGGTGGACCGGGTGCTGCCGGGCCATGGACCGGTGTTCAATGACGTGGCGGCCGCGTTGGCGATCGCCGACGGCCGGCTGGCGGCCATGCGCGGCGATGCACGGCGCAACGCGCGCAATGCGATCAAGGTGCTGGTCAAGTTCCTGTTGCTCGATCGCGAGCGGATGCCGCGATCGGCGCTGACCTCGCTGGCCGGATCGGCCCGCGTTCTCACCGACGCGGCCGCGCGGGTCGGGCTGCCGGGCCCCGAGGCGCTCGATCGCGCGATCGACGAACTGGCCGCCCAGGGGCAGGTGCGGATCGAGGACGGATGGGTCGTCGACACGACGCCCCAGGCGGCGGCATCGGGGAGCGCGGGGTGATCGAAATCGGCTCCGAACAGCGACCGTTGGCCGTCCCGGCGGGCGTGCGGGCGGGCGGGCCGCTGGCGATGCTGCGCGACTACGCGCGGCTGGCCGGTGCGCTGCTGCGCCTGGCGGCGATGCTGATGTCGACGACGGCCGGCTCATGGCTGCGCACGCGAGGGATGACCGCCGGGCAGCGGGGGACGTTCGTGCGCGCGCGCGCGACGCGGTTGTTCGCCGATTACCTGGCGCACGTGCAGCGCGCGGGCCTGGTCGAGCTGGACCTGTCGGCGATCGAATCGCTGCGCGGCCAGCAGTCGCTGGTCATCGCACCCAATCATCCGAGCCTGATCGATGCGATCCTGGTGATCTCGCGGCTGCCCGACGTCGCCTGCATCATGAAGGCTTCGGTCGGCAGCAACCTGCTGTTCGGGCTCGGTGCGCGCATGTGCGGCTACATCCGCAACGATTGCGCGGTATCGATGGTGCGCGCGTCGGTCGACGCGGTGAACGAGGGCCGGCAACTGCTGATCTTTCCCGAGGGCACGCGCAGCACGCGCCAGCCGATCGGGCCGCTGACCGGCGCCTTCGCGCTGATCGCGCGACGTGCCCGCGTGCCGGTGCAGACCGTGATCATCGACACCAATACGCGGTTCCTCGGCAAGGGCTGGCCGCTGTGGCGCCTGCCCGCGTTCCCGCTGCAATACCGGATGCGCCTGGGGCCGCGCTTCGAGCCCGACGAGGTCGTGCGGCGCAAGGACACGCTGGTCGACGACGTGGCCGAATACATGGAGCGCGCGCTCGGCGCCGTTCCCGACAACGACGCTTCCGCGCGCGGCCCTTGCCCGGGCGGCCCTTTCCCGGATGGCCCTTCCTCGGGCGGCCCCTCCTGACCGATGTCCACGATGTCGTCCGTCCAAGCCGGGGCGGTTGCGCCCGCGCACCCGCCTTCTCCGCCGATCTCGGCTACCCACCTCGTGCTGATCCCGTCGTACGACTCCGGGCCGCTGGTGGTGGCGACCGTCCGCGAGGCGCGACGACAGTGGCTGCCGGTGTGGATCGTGTTCGACGGCAGTACCGATGGTTCGGACGTCGACGTGCAGCAGGCGTTCGCCGGCGACCCGGGCGTGCGCGTGCTGGCGCTGCCGGTCAACCGGGGCAAGGGCGCGGCGGTGCTGCATGGCCTGCTCGCGGCGCGCGACGCCGGCTTCACGCACGCGTTGACGATGGATGCCGACGGCCAGCATCCGGCGCAGGACATCGGACGTTTCATGCTCGCGTCGCAAGAGCGGCCCGAGGCGATGATCCTGGGCCGGCCGATCTTCGACGCCAACGCGCCGGCGCTGCGCGTCAACGGCCGCAAGGTCTCGAACTGGTGGACGAATCTCGAGACCTTGTGGACCGGTGTCGACGATTCGCTTTTCGGGTTCCGCGTCTATCCGATCGCGCCGCTGGTGCGCATCATGCAGAGCCAGCGCTGGATGCGGCGCTTCGATTTCGACGTCGAGGCGGTCGTGCGGCTGCGCTGGGCGCGCGTGCCGGCGATCAGCCTGGGCACGCCCGTGCGCTACCTCAGCGCCGATGAAGGCGGCGTTTCGCATTTCAAGTACGTGCGCGACAACGCGCTGCTGTCATGGATGCATGCGCGGCTGATGCTCGGCTTCGCGTGGCGCCTGCCAGCGCTGCTGTGGCGCAAGTGGCGTTCGGCGCCCTGATGACCGACGCGGGGCGCGTCGACGACGAATGATCCGTCGGTAACGGAGATCGAGAAGATGAGCGAAGGGGCGATGCCACCGGCAACGGAGCGTGGTTCGGGGAGGGTCGCGTCCATGCTGTTCGCGCTGGCGCTGCTGGCCGGCTGCCAGACGTCGACCGGGCCGACGATATTGGCGTCGACGCCGGACGAGCGGCCGCTGCCCAGCGGCTACACCTGCTGCAACCTGCACTACGAGAAGGACTGGATCAGCGACTCGAACTACGGCGGGCTGCCGATGATCGAGTTGGGGACGCCGGCGAAGGTCAAGGGTTATGGACGTTATCGCGTGACGACCGAGATCGACGGGCGCCCGATGTGGCTCGGCCTGGACTATGGACGCGACGAGCCGCTGGAGCGATTCGCGGCCAAGCTGATCGTGCCCGATGATCCGAAGCGCAAGCTGGCCGCTTACCCCGCCGCCGTGCAGCGCGCGATCAAGGCCGGGCAGTTGAGCGTGGGCATGACGAAGGAGCAGGTCATCATGTCGGTCGGCTACCCGTTGACCAGCGAGACCTCGTCGCTGAACCTGCCGATCTGGCGTTATTGGCTCGGCAGCTTCGACGAGTACCAGGTCGCCTGGGACGCCAACGATCGCGTGCGCGAGATCATCGGGTCGGCGACCGTGCTGTCGCGCATCGTTTACAAGCCTTGACCGTTCACAACGGGTGGTTCCAGCGTCGGCCCGAGGATTGATCCTGTCGCCGACACTGGTGCCGCGGCCGAAGCTCATCGCGATTCTTGCCGGGCTGCGGTCGGTCTCGGTACTGGCGTACGCTTGCCGCGGCACCAGGAGATCCCGATGAATGAACGTATCGATCCGGCATCCGCCGAGGCCGACGTCGATCCGGCGGTCCTGCCGTACCGGGTGCTGGCCTTCAACAATGCATGGGCCAACCACCGGCTGCTCAAGGCTTGCGCGGCGTTGACGCAGCGTGAGTTCGAGGCCGCGCGCACAGGCTTCTTTCCGAGCATCAGGGCGACCCTGAACCACATCCTGATCGTCGATGAGTTCTACGTCGATGCGATCGAGGGCGGCGATCTGGGGCCGCGCGCGTGGTGCGACCCGGAGCCGTGCTCGACCGTCGCGGCGCTACGCGCCGCCCAGGCCGCCGTCGACCAGCGGCTGTTTGGCGTCGCCAGCCGCCTGAAACCGGGCGACCTGTCGCGCATCGTCACCGTGCATCGTGGGGAGCGGCTCCAGCGCGAGCGGCTGGACCGGTTGCTGCTGCACCTGTACCAGCATCAGATCCACCATCGCGGACAGGCGCACGCGATGTTGTCGAGTACGTCGGTCGAGCCGCCGCAGCTCGACGAGTTCTTTTCCGTCGATGAGGCGCCGCTGCGCGAAGACGACCTGCGCGAGATCGGGCTCGACGAGGCGCGAATCTGGCCGGCGTCGTATCGCTGAACGTGGAAGCCAGGGCTGCGGCTTGCTTGGGACTTATCCGTTAGCTATCTTGAAGAAAGCGCTTGTTCCAGGTGATCTCAGCAGCGAGGCGTGTAAGGTTTGAGCGCCGCGAGGTCGATGTTGGCATCGGGCCAGCGTTGGCGCAGGCTGCCAGCGGTGCGTTCCATCCATTCGGCGGCATGGAGCCATTGGCGGTGCCGACGCGCGACGGCGGTGGCAGATTCCAAGGTCACGAGCATTTGTAGGCGACTAGGGTCGCCTGCGGGGCGGGCATCGAGCTGGGCAAGGCGGGTAAGCCGGGTGCATGCCCACGCGAGTGTTGCTGCAGCAAAGCCCTGGCCGAACTTTTCGTCGTCACCGGCTTCTGGAATCTTCCGCTCCAGCGTGGCACGGAAGGCCTCTTCCAGATCATGCGCAAACGGATCGGTGACAGTTATCCAGGCAGTTCCTGGGGTGTGAAACAAAACCCCTGCGCTGAGAGCGTGGCGAAAGCCGCCACCCTCGAAGTCGATGAGGCGGCCATCGTCATCCTCTCCGGCGAGGAAGTTGTTCACTTGAACATCGCCGTTGGAGAAAGCCAGGAATGGGCCTGGCGCCGAAAGCTCCGCTGCGATGGCTTCAAGCTCAGCCGCCGCAGGTCCGCTTGGGGCGATGCGCTCGGCTTCCAGGGTGAGGCTGGATATTCGCCATTCGGCACCGAGTCCGGTGTCAGACAATGGCCGCGCAGCCAGGCCGTGACGAGAACAGATGGTGTCGAATCTTGATTGGAGTCCTGCACTGCGTGCGCCGAGTTCGCCCAATGTTCGTGCGTAGTCCAGAAGCTGTGCCTTGCATCCGTTCTGCCCGCGCTCGATCAGCAATTCGTCAAGTGGTCGCCGGGGTGCGAGGTCTTCCAGCAGGAGCACATCGGCATCGGCGGCAATCAGTCGCGGCGCGCGTTCAAACCCGATCTCGTCGAGAAAATAAAGTGACGCCGCTTCTGTCCGTAGCAAGTTCGGGTCGGCTCGCGGACCGTGCGTTCGAGTCCTTGACCACTTGGCAATCACCGTTGCAGGCTGGCCCGCAGCGATCCCAACGCGAGCCACCGACCCAGGCGGTAGCGGCTTGATAAACGACGCACGAACTGATCGGGCACGCCCCTGCGACAGAAGGCGTTCAAGATGCCGGAGGTGCGGTATAGGCATTGGAATTTGTCCGCAAAAGATTTTGTCTGCCGCCGTGCGTGCCGGTGTAAGCGGCTCTACCCGCTGCCAGAACTCGTCCGTCACCACTGACGACTCTGCTTGTTTCGCCACCATCTCGATCCGCCGCCGCTCGCCTTGCTGCCAAAATCCAGAGTTTGCTATTGACGGATAAGTTCCTAGTACTTCGTTTCAATTAAATACTTACATTAAGTAAGTCCCGTGAGATCATGTCAGTCCAGCGATTTGTGGAGGCTGGAGATGGCAGGATCAGTGGTACGGCGAGCGCCTTTGGTGCTCAAGGCCGAGCAACGAACGCGGCTGGAGTGTCTGGCGCGATCGCGCACCGCCTCGCAGCGTGAAGTGCAGAGGGCGGGGATCCTGTTGGCGTATGCCGATGGCCAGACGCCAACGCAGATCAGCCGATCCCTCGGAGCGTCGCGTCCGGCGATCTACAAGTGCATCGACAAGGCTCTGGCCGCCGGAGCTGATGCCGGGTTGCGAGATCGCTATCACCGACCCTTTGCGCCTCGGATCACCGACGATGCCAAGGCCTGGGTGGTGAGCCTGGCCTGTCGCAAGCCCAAGGAGTTCGGGCTTGCTGCCGAGTTGTGGACGATCTCGGCGCTAGCCGGTTACGTGGCCGCGAACGCGACCGAGGCGGGCTATCCGGCGCTCGAACGCGCCGCCAAGGCAACGGTCTGGCGGATCCTGAACGCGCACGAACTCAAGCCCCATCGCGTGCGTTACTACCTCGAACAACGCGACCGGCAGTTCGAGCACAAGATGGCCGAAGTGCTGATGGTCTACCGCGACGTCAACCTGTATCGGGCCGAAGCGGTGCACGATCGACGCCCGACACCGATCTATACGGTCAGTGTTGACGAGAAGCCCGGCGTCCAGGCGTTAGGCAACACCGCACCGGATCTGCCCCCGGTGGCGGGCAAACACGCCGCGATCGGCCGCGATCACGAGTACGTTCGCCATGGCACGGTCTCAATCCTGGCCGCGCTCGACCTGCATACCGGCCACATCCTGGCCAACGTCGAGTCCCGACACCGCAGCATCGAGTTCATCGCGCTGCTGAACAAACTCGATGAACACTATCGGCCCGAGGCGATCATCCGCGTCGTGCTGGATAACCACAGCGCTCACATCTCCAAGGAAACCATGGCGTATCTGGCCACTCGACCAGGGCGCTTCGAATACGTGCACACCCCCAAGCACGGCTCCTGGTTGAACCTCGTCGAAATGGCGTTCTCGAAAATGGCTCGCAGCTTCCTGCGCCACACCCGCGTTGCATCCGTTGACGAACTCAAACAGCGCATCCTTCAGGGCATCGACGAGATGAACGCTCATCCCGTTCGATTCCAATGGAAGAGCTTCGATCTCGATCTCGTCTGATTGTCAGCTTTTTGATGAAACGAGGCACTAGGCCTCGGTAGCGGTGAAGGTCACCGCGGGAACAAGCTCACGACGGACTCTGTGAGAAGGCGAGCGGGGCGTTGTGTAGCGGCAGAATCATTGTATTGACATTGTAGATACATGTATCTATGCTCCGGACATGCCAAGAACTCGCGTTGCGCCTTCCGAATCCATCTGCGCCGACGCTGCCACGGCGCCCGCTTACGTCGCCAACGCCAAGGGCAGCATCAACCTGCGGATAGAAAGCAGCACCCGCCAGCTCATTGACGACGCGGCAGCAGTCCTCGGCAAGACGCGTACCGAGTTCATGGTGGAGAGCGCCCGGCGGCAGGCGGTCGATGTGCTGCTCGACCAGCGCTTGTATACGCTCGATCCCGAGCGCTACGACGCCTTCATCCAGGCGCTCGACAACCCGCCCGCGCCGGGGTCGAAGCTCAAGGCTCTGCTGCGCCGGACCCCGGCATGGCAGAAATAGGCGACGAACCGGGCCGGGTCGCGCCGCTGCTTTCCGCTCCGATTCCGCTGACCGCCGAGCACGATACTTCGGAATTCGATTGCGGCGAGCCCGTGTTGAACGACTGGCTGCGCCAACGGGCTTTGAAAAACGAAGGCCGGTTCTCGCGTACCTATGTCGTCTGCGAGGGTAAGCGGGTGGCCGGCTATTTTTGTATCTCGACTGGATCAGTCGAACGCGGGGCGGCTCCTGGCAAGGTGCGGCGCAACGCGCCCGATCTCATTCCCGTGTTGATCATCGGGCGGTTGGCGGTCAGCCGTGAGCAGACCGGCAAGGGCCTTGGTGGGGATCTGCTGTCGGACGCGTTGCGCCGGATCGCGCAGGCGTCGACAAGTATCGGCATCGCCGCTGTCCTGGTCCATGCCAAGGACGATGCGGCAAAGCGCTTCTATCTTCGCTTGGCCGAGTTCATCGAGTATCCGGGAGACAGCAGGACGCTGTTCCTGCCGATCGAAACGGTCGTCGCTGGCTTCGGTTAGCCCGGCCTTGACTGGCGCCGAGGCCGGCATTCGCGCGACGCCGGCCTCGCGCCCGATGGACTCAGGCCGGCGCGTGCCAGCCCGCGTCGACCCAGAGCTCGCCGCTGACGGCGGCATTGGCCAGCATGAAGCAGATCGCGTCGGCGATCTCTGACGGCTGGATCAGGCGGCCGAGCTGTGTGTACGGCAGGATGTTCTTGGCGAGGTAGTCGCCGCCCATCGAGCGCACCATCGGCGTGTCGGTGAAGCCGGGGTGGATGACGCTGCAGCGAACCCCGTGGAACATCGCTTCCTTCGTGATCGTCGCGGCGGCGCCTTCGAGACCTGCCTTCGTGCTCGCGTACGAGACCTGGCCGCGGTTGCCCTGCGATGAGATCGAGCCGATGAAGACCACCGAGCCCTGGATGCCTTCGTCGGGTGACCAGCGCTTGAGCCCCGCCGCGGCGCGATGCTCGGCGATGCGGGCGATCATGTCGAGCGCCCAGTAGACCGGCGCGATCAGGTTGACCTCGACGACGAGCCTGAACTGTTCGACCGGATAGATGCGTGCCTTGCCCGTGTTCTTGTCGACGCGGATGGCGAGGTCGTCGCGCGTGATGCCGGCCGCCGGCACGCACAGCGAGACCGGGCCATGCTCGGCCGAAAGGCGCTCGAAGACCGAGGCGCGGAAGGCTTCGTCGGTGGAGTCGCCGCAGAACGGAACGGCGAAGTCGCGGCCGGCGGCCTGGTTCAGCTCGGCCGCGATCTGGTCGATCGATTCGTTCATGTCGACCAGCCCTACGGCCCGCACGCCGCGCTGAGCCATGGCCTGGGCGACCGCGCGCCCGATGCCGCTGGCGGCGCCAGTGACGACTGCGACCTTGTTGTTGAACGCCATTGCGTTGGATCTCCAGTGTTTGAGGGGGGAGGTCGCGGCCGCGTTGCGCTGCCGCAAAGGTGCAAACGGTACACCAATCGATGCGGCGATGCTGCCCATGCACGGCTGCACGGCTGCACGGCTGCACGGCTGCACGGCTGCGCGGTGAGCCGGCCGCTGCCGCCGCCGCGCTTCCTCAGCACGGAAGCGATGCGCCTCGCTGCAGGCTCGAACAGGGCTTCACGCGGGCTCGATCTTGGCGCTAACCGGCCCCAGCAAGTCGACGAGGGTACGCGCCACCACCTTGGTGGCACGGCGCAGGTCCTCGAGCACCAGGTGCTCGTCGGCGCGCTTGGCGTTGCTCTCCAGCACCGTGCGCGGTCCCGCACCGTAGATCGCCGACGGGATGCCGGCGGCGCCGAACAGGCGCACGTCGGTGTACAGCGGCGTGCCCGAGGTCGGGATCGGCTCGCCGAACACGGTGGCGCCGTGCCGCTGCAGCGCCTGCACCAGCGGCGCGTCGGCCGTCTGCGGCTTCCACGAGTCGGCCAGCAGCAGACGCTTGATGTCCACGGTGATGCCCGGAAAGCGCGCGGCGGCCTGCGCGATCACGTTGCGGACATCGGCCTCGACCGCGGCCGGGTTCTCTTCGGGAATCATGCGGCGGTCGAGGCGGAACACGACCTTGCCCGGCACGACGTTGGTATTGGTACCGCCCTCGATGCACCCGACGTTCAGGTAAGGATGGTCGATGCCCTCGATCTTCGAGGTCACGGCCTCGTATTTCCCGTTCTGTTCGTAGAGCGCGTTCAGGATCGTCACCGCGCCCTGCAGCGCATCGATGCCGGTGTCGGGGATCGCCGCATGCGCCATGTGCCCGTGCACGGTGATCTCCATCTGCAGGCAGCCGTTGTGCGCCGTGACCACCTGGTAGCTGAACCCGGCGGCCAGCAGGAAATCGGGCCGCGTCAGCTCGTGCGCGAGCAGCCAGCCCGGGCCGAGCAACCCGCCGAATTCCTCGTCGTACGTGAACAGCAACTCGACGCCGCCGTGCAGCGGCACGCCCAGCGACTCGAGGGCGAGCGTGGCGAACGTGTACGTCGCGAAATCGCTCTTGCTCACGGCCGAGGCGCGACCGTACAGCTTGCCGTCGACGATCTCGCCGCCGTACGGATCGTGGGTCCAGCCATCGCCCGGCGGCACCACGTCGCCGTGCGCGTTCATCGCCACCACGGGGCCGTCGCCGTAGCGGCGGCGCACGATCAGGTTCGTGATCGACTCGAGGCCCGCGGCCCGGACCTCGGCATCGGGCACCGCATGGCGCTGCGCTTCCAGGCCTAAATCGGCGAGCAGTCCGGCCGTGCGCTCGGCATGCGGCGCGTTGTCGCCGGGCGGCGTGTCGGTGGGCACGCGCACCAGTTCGCGCAGGAAGCGCACCTCGTCGTCGAAGTGCCGGTCGATCCAGGCGTCGAGGGCCTGGTAGCGACGTTCCCGTTCGCTCGGATCGAGCGGGTGGGGCGGCTGGCTGGCGGTGGTCATCGGCGGTCTTCCTGCGGTTCCGCGGCGAGTTGCTCGAGCAGCGTCAGGAACGCGCGCGTGGCGAGCTCGGTGTCGTCGTTGGTGATCGATTCGAGCGGGTTGTGACTGATGCCGGCGTTCAGGCCGCGCTGGAACAGCATCGCCTGCGGCATTACTTCGTGCATCTTCATCGCGTCGTGGCCGGCGCCGCTGGGCATGTGGAAGATCGGCACGCCGAGCGATTCGACGGCGCGCTCCCAGCGCTGCCGCCAGACCGGCGCGCTCGGCGCGGCGGCGGCGCGCATGGTCTCCTCGATGCGGAAGTGCAGGCCGCGTCGCTCGCAGATCTGCTGCAACTGCCGGCGCACGTCGGCGGCGCATGCGTCCCGGGTCTCGTCGGTGGTGGCGCGGATGTCCAGGCTGAACTTGCAGCGGCCGGGCACCACGTTGATCGAGCCGCTGGGCACCTCGAGCATGCCGACGGTGGCGACCAGGCCTGGCGCCGCGCGGCCGCGCCTCTCGACGTACAGCGTGAGTTCGGCCGCTGCCGCCGCCGCGTCGCGGCGGCGGTCCATCGGCGTGGTGCCGGCGTGGCAGGCCAGGCCGATGATCTCGCCGACGAAGCGCACGCTCCCGCTGATCGACGTGACGATGCCCAGCGGCAGGTCGAGTTCGTCGAGCACCGGTCCCTGCTCGATATGCAGCTCGACGAAGCCCAGGTATCGCGACGGATCGCGCCGGAGCGTGGCGATGTCGGGCACCGCGTGGCCGGCGTGCTCGATGGCCTCGCGCATCGTGATGCCGTCGGTGTCCTTCTGCTCGAGCCAGAGGGGGTCGAAGTCACCGACCAGCGCACCCGACCCGAGGAAGACCGCGTTGTAGCGCTGACCCTCTTCCTCGGCGAAGCCGATCACCTCGAAACCGAACGGCAGGCGGCGCCCGTGGCGGTGAAGCTCGCGGACGCAGGCCATCGGCGCCAGGATTCCCAGGCGCCCGTCGTACTTGCCGCCATTGCGCACCGTGTCGTAGTGGCTGCCGGTGAGCAGTCGCCTCTCGTCCGGATCGCTGCCGTGGTAGACGCCCACGACATTGCCGACCGCGTCGATCTCGACCGAATCGAAGCCGCACTCGTCGCGCATCCACCCGGCCAGGCGCCGGGCGCAGGCGCGGTGCGCGTCGGTCAGATAGGTCACGGTCAGCTCGCCGCGCTCGGCGTAGCCCGGTTCACTGAACTCGGCGAGCTGCTCGGCCCAGTCCCAGACCAGGTTGCCCAGGCCGGGCTCGTCGCCCAGCACGTGGCCCAGCGCGATCTGCGCCTCGCGGTGCAGGTTGCGCAGGTTCTCGTGCAGCTCGTAGTCCGGATAGTTGTCGAGCCGCCGCCGCAGCGCGGCGCGGTATTCGTCCGCCGTCACCGGGCGTCCGCGCGGATCCCGGGCAGCCAGCACGAACGGGAAGCGGAACTCCTCGTGGTAGCGGGCCTCCAGCGCGGCGTCCCAGGGCATGCCGCCACCCGCGGTCCGCGCGTCGGCCTGCGCCTTCGCCCGGGCCGCGATCAGCGCCAGCCACTGCTCGGGCGAGGCGGCGCGGACCGTCTCGACCAACGCCTGCTGCAAGGCGGCGCGGCCGCTGAACGGGCGCCGTTCGAAGGCGCCCCGGGCCACCCAGGCGCCATCGGGATAGAGGTCGCCCAGGATCCGTGCGAAGCGCTCGGCCGAGGCGTCGTTGATCGTCTCCAGGTTCGTGACGGCAAAAACCACGTTTCATCCCATGTGTCGATCGGTGACGCATCGAATCGTGCGAATCGATCCGTGCGTCCCCGATCAGGCGGCCGGCAGCGGCGAGATGTCCGCGGGCAGCGGCTCCGGCGCCGGTTCATCGAGGTTCACGGCGATCTCGCCGTCGAGCACCCGCCGAGCCTGGCCGAGGTCGATGTCCTTCTCCCACGCGGCCACCACGACGGTGGCCACGCAGTTGCCGACCAGGTTGCCCAGCGCGCGTGCCATGCCCAGGAACCAATCGACCGACAGCACCAGCACCAGGCCGATGACCGGAATCGCCGGCACCGCGGACAGCGTGGCAGCCAGGATCACGATCGCCGAGCCGGGCACGCCATGGGCGCCCTTGGAGGTGACCAGCGAGACGCCGAGGATCACGAGCAGGTCGCTCATCGACAGCGGCGTGTTGGTCGCCTGCGCGATGAACACCGCGGCCAGCGTCAGGTAGATCGAGAACGCGTCGAGGTTGAATGAATAGCCGGTGGGGATCACCAGGCCCACGGTCGAGTCCTTGATGCCCATCTTCTCGAGCTTGCGCATGATCTGCGGCAGCACGGCATCCGACGAGGCGGTGCCAAGCACGATCATCAGCTCGGCCTTCAGGTAGCGCAGCAGCTTGAACAGGCTCAGGCCGCTGGTCACGCGCAGGATGGCCCCGAGCACGACGACGACGAACAGGATCACGGTGACGTAGTACAGCACCACCAGGTAGCCGAGCTGCTTGAGCGAGCCCACGCCGTACTTGCCCACCGTGAACGCGATCGCGCCGAGTACGCCCAGGGGCGCCAGCTTGACGATGAACGACATCATCTTGAACAGCATCTGCGAGGCCTGGTCCACCAGGTTCAGCAGCGGCTTGGCCGGCGCGCCGAGCAGCGACAGCGCGCAACCGGCAAGGATCGCGATGACCAGCACCTGCAGCACGTCGCCGTTGGAGAACGCACCCACGACCGTGGACGGGATCAGCTTCATCAGGAACTCGACGGTACCCTGGTCCTTGACCTTGCTGGCCGTGTCGACATAGCTCGACAGCGCACCGGCATCGAGCGAACGCGTGTCGATGTTCATGCCGTGGCCCGGCCCGAGCAGGAAGGCCAGCGCGATGCCCAGCGCCAGTGCGATCGTCGTCAGGATCTCGAAGTAGATCACCGCCTTGACGCCGACGCGGCCGACTTTCTTCAGGTCGCCGGCCCCGGCGATGCCGTGGACCACCACGCAGAACACGATCGGCGCGATCAGCATCTTGATCAGCTTGATGAAGCTGTCGCCGAGGGGCTTGAGTTGCGCCGCGGTCTCTGGCGCCATGACACCGAATATCACGCCGATGACGACCGCGAGCACGACTTGTCCGAATAGCGATTTGAAGAATTTCATGGTTGTTCCGGGAGGAGGTTGCTCGGCCCGGCGCCACCCTGAAGGGCCACGCGCGAGTGGATATCAGCCTCACGCTCCGGAGACACTCCACGGTACGGCGGAGCACGGCGATGGTGCAGGTCCGCCCCCGCATGGGCGGTATTCCGCGAGGTATGCGACTGGTTCTCGCATCGCAGCAAGAAGTGGACCAATACGCGGCACCCATCCGCGCGACCCCTGCGCGGTGGAAATGCGGTCCGGCACCCGGCTGCCGAACCGCGACGCGTCGATGGACCTCAGGAGCGGGTGGCCGTGTACTCGGAGAAGATCCCGATCTCGACGTTGCGGTGCAC
Organism: Pseudomonadota bacterium; assembly: GCA_029779435.1. GTDB lineage: Bacteria > Pseudomonadota > Gammaproteobacteria > Burkholderiales > Burkholderiaceae_E > JAKPAM01. The sequence goes on from JAKPAM010000171.1 coordinate 129,460, forward strand.
GTCGGAGAAGCCGGCGTCGCGCAGCGCCTGCATCACGGTCTCGGGGTCGACGCAGGCTTCGATCGTGTCCCAGTAGTAGCGCCAGACCTCGTCGGTGCGCCGGCTGCGCGAGAACCAGCCGGCCACGGTCGGCACGACGTCGCGCATGTAGCCGCGCAGCAGCCGCGTGGCCAGCGCGCCACGCGGCCGGGTCAGTTCCAGGATGCACAGGCGTCCGCCCGGCGCGAGCACGCGATGGAACTCGGCGAACGCGCGCGACAGCGAAGACAGGTGGCGCAGCGCGAAGCCCATGCTCAGGAAGTCGCCGCTGGCGTCGGGCAGCGGGATCGCTTCGCCGCTGCCCTCGATCAGGCGCACGCCGGCCGGCAGCCGCGCCTGCGCGCGCATGCCGCTGCTGGGATCGACACCGATCACGCGGGCCGGGTCGCCGACCAGTGCCAACGCCTCGCGCGTGACCAGGCCGGTGCCGCAGCCGACGTCGATCACCCGCATGCCGGGGACGAGCCCGGCGCGCTTGAGCGCCTGGCGCCGATACCACGAGCCGGTGCCCAGCCCGAAGAAGCGTTCGACGCGGTCGTAGTCGGGCGAGGTCTCGTCGAAGATCGAGCCGACGAAATCGCGCCGCTTGGCGGCGCCGTCGTAGTAGTCGCTGAGGACCGGATGCGGCGGCACGTCATCGGCGGCGCGAGCCTGTGCGGCGAGCGTGGCGGCGGTGAGCGGCGCGGCGGCGATCGGCGACGGATCGGGACGGCCGGGGGCGGCGGGATCGAGAGGGGAACGGGCGCTCATCGGTGTCTCCGGGGAGAGGGGCGTCATGCCATGCCGCCGTTGATCGAGATGACCTGGCCCGTGACGTAGCCGGCCTCGGGCGATGCGAGGAAGGCCACCAGCGCGGCGACCTCCTCGGGCTGGCCGGCGCGGCGCATCGGCACCATCGTCCTGACCGCGTCGTCGGAAAACGCCTGGGCGCTCATCGGCGATTCGATGATGCCGGGGGCGACCACGTTGACGGTGACGCCGCGCGACGCGACCTCCAGCGACAGCGACTTGGATGCGCCGTGCAGGCCGGCCTTGGCCGCCGCGTAGTTGGCCTGGCCGCGGTTGCCCATCACGCCGGCCACCGACGACAGGCTGATGATGCGTCCCCAGCGCGTGCGGAGCATCGGCATCAGCAGCGGCTGCGTCACGTGGAAGAAGCCGTTGAGCGATACGTCGATGACGCGCAGCCACTGCTCGCGCCGCATGCCGGGCATCACCGCGTCGTCGTGGATGCCGGCGTTGTTGACGAGGATCTGGATCGCGCCGTCGGCCAGCAGCGTGGACAGCGTCTGGCCGCAGCCGGCCGCGTCGGTCACGTCGAACGCGACCGCCTGCGCGCTGCCGCCGTCCGCGCGGATCTCGTCGACCAGCGCCTGGACGGGCGCGAGCTGGCGGTTGGCGTGGGCGATCACGTGGTGGCCTTCACGGGCCAGGCGGCGGGCGATGGCGGCGCCGATCGCACCGCTGGCACCGGTGACGAGAGCGCGTCGAGCGGGGGCAGGCGTGTTCACGGGGGGTTGGCGTTGGCGTTGGACGTGGACGTGGACGTGGACGTGGACGTGGACGTGGACGTGGCGGTTGCGCCGAAGGAGGCTCGGGCGACGGCGGACGGAGCGGTGGAGACCGAGGCGGCGTCGATGACGACGGTGGCGCGGCCTTCGAGCAAGGCCTTGCCGGCGGCGTCGATCGTCAACTGGTAGATCGCGGTGCGCGCGTCGCCCGACGCGAGCGTCGCGACGATGCGCAGCGGCGCGTCGACGTCATCGAATCGCGGCACCGTGCAGCGCAGCGCGCGAACGCCCGCCAGCATGCCGACCGGCAGGCGCGCCGGCGGCGATCCGTCGGCGGCGGCGCGCAGCGACAGCGCCGCATGCAGTGCCATCGCTTGCGCGCCGTACTCGATCGCGCACGCGATGCCGAGCCGGCCGTCGGCATCGGCCATCGGATGCGGCTTGCGCCGGTGCGAGTCGCTCAGGCATTCGATCCGTGCGGCGTCGACGGCAATGACGGCGTCGAGCAACGACATCGCGCCGCGATGCGGCAGGATCGCCGCGATGCCGGCCGCATCCAGGACCGCCACGTCAGCGCACCGCCTCGATCGGCAGCGTGCTGCCATGGCCCGCGTCGAGAACGATCCGGCCATGCTCGCCGGGCCGCGCGCGCGCGATCCACGCGAGCAGCGGCAACGCGCGGGCGGCGGGCGTCGTCCGGCGCAGCGCGTCGAGCCCGGCGTCGGCCATCTTCGTCGCCGCTGCGGTCGGCGCGCCGTCGGGGCCGGGCGCCCGCCGGGCGCCGATCGACAGCGTCGCCAGCGCCGAGGGCGCCGGCAGCCGGCTCGCGGGCCACAGCAAGATCGCGACGCCGCAGGCGGCCTCGATCGGGCGGCTGGCGCGGATCGGTTCGGGGTAAGGGATCTCGAACGCGACCAGGGCGACCGGCGCATCGTCGACGCAGGCCAACGTGGCCGCTTCGACGAGACCGGCGCAGAAGCTGCCGTCGTGCGCGCACAGGCTGGTCGACATCGCGCGGGCACCGACCGCGATGCTCCAATAGCCGGCCGGCACGTTGTGGACCGAGTTGGTGAAGCGCGTCGGCGAGAGGACCGGTTCGGCGGCGGTCAGCGCGTCGGACAACTGGTGGCAGTTGTCGCCGTCGCCCGACGAGGACGTGAACACCGTCGCGGTGTCGGCCGCCAGGGCGGACGCGCTGGCGAACGCCTGCTCGGCGACCGCCATCGCCAGCTTGACCGGCGTGCCGACGCGGCGCCGCTCGGCGGGCGGCAAGCGCTGCGGCGGCGGGATCGCGATCGGCGCGTCCTGCCACGGTGCTTCGCCGCGCAGCACGGCCATCGCCTGCGTCCAGTCCGGCAGGCCGGGCGCGATCAGGCCGATCGATTCGATGGCGACGTGCAGGCAGGCGGTCATGACGCGATCCGGTCGAAGAGCAGCGAGCCGTTGACGCCGCCGAAGCCGAACGAGTTGCTCATCACGACGCGGAGCGGTGCGGTGCGGTTGGCCGTCAGATACGGACTGCGCAGCGCGGGATCCGGCGCGTCGCAGTTCAGGCCCGCCGGCATCAGTCCCTCGCGCAGGCACAACAGCGCGATGACGGCTTCGAGCGCGCCGGCCGCGCCCAGCGTGTGGCCATGGGCCGCCTTGGTCGAACTGACCGGCACGCGGCCGTCGAACACCGCGTGCACGGCCAGGTCCTCGGCCAGGTCGTTGCTGGGCGTGGCCGTGCCATGCAGGTTCATGTAGTCGACGTCCGTCGGCGCCAGGCCGGCACTGTCCAGCGCACGCGACATGGCCAGCCGCGCGCCCAGGCCTTCCGGATGCGGGCTGGACATGTGGTGCGCGTCGCTCGATTCGCCGGTACCGACCAGGCGCAGGACGTCGCCGTCGGCCGCGGCCGGGCTGCTTGCCGCGGCGCCGGGCCGTTCGAGCAGTGCGAAGGCCGCCGCCTCGGCGATCGAGATACCGTTGCGCCGCGCGTCATAAGGACGGCAGGGATCGGGCGACAGCAGTTCGAGCGAATTGAAGCCGTACAGCGTGGTCAGGCACAGCGAATCGACGCCGCCGACGACGGCCGCATCGACCAGCCCCGCCTGGATCGCGCGTCGCGCGCTGGCGAACGCCTTGGCGCCGGACGCGCAGGCGGCCGAGATCACCATCGCCGGCCCCTCGATCCCGAAGCGTCGGCGAACGTAGTCGGACAGCGAGAACGTGTTGTGCGTGCCCGCATAGTCGAACTCGGGAGGCAGCGCTCCGGTGGCCGGGTCGCGGCGCCGGTAGGCCAGCTCCATCTCGAGCATGCCCGACGTGCTGGTGCCCAGGAAGACGGCCACGCGCCCGGCGCCATGGCGCCGCACGGCGTCGCGCACCGCTTCGTCGAAGCCGTCCTGCCGTAGCCCGAGTTCGGCGAGCCGGTTGTTGCGGCAATCGTAGCCGGCCAGAGGTTCGGGCAGCGTGATCTCGTCCAGGCCCGCCACCTCGCCGACCCAGGTCTTCAGCGGGACGTCGAGGAAGCGGCAGGGGGCCAGGCCGCTGTCTCGCGCGCGCAGCCGCGCGAGCTGCGCGGCATTGCCGCGGCCCAGGCAACTGGTGGCGGTGGCTGCGATCACGTGCAGCGGAAAGGGCTTGGACATCGTCGTTCGGCGTCGTTCGGCAGCGAAGGTCTCTTCATGTCGCCGGGCCGGTCGTGGCCGGTCGCGGCGCTCGGGATTCACGGCAGGTCGGCGGTCAACAGCACGTTGGCGAACGGCGTTCCGGTGCTCATCGCATGGGCGTCGACGCGGAACCCGCGCCGTTCCAGCATCCGCGTCCACTCGGGGACCGTCCGGCAGTATAAGCGGCCCAGCCGATGTCCCCGCGCCGTGGTCACGACGTGATCGACGAACTGACTGGCCCGGAAGCGCCAGCCGCCGCCCGCATCCCCGACGCGCAGCAGCAGACGCCCCTCCGGTCCGCCGTCGACCAGGCAGTCGCGCACGCGATCGAGCACCGTCTGCTGCGCCGCGTCGTCGATGTAGTGCAGCACGTCCAGGATCACGACGGCATCGCTCGGGCTGTATGGTGCGTCGATGATGTTGCCCACGTCGATGCGCGCGCGCCGGCCCAGCGCGCCGTGCGCGCGGGCGACGTCGGACGGCATCAGCTCGATGCCGTGCACGGCCGGTGATTCGGGGGGCGCCGGCCAGTCCTCCGGCCAGCGCTGCACGCCGGCGAAGTGGTCGGCCGTCAGCAGCAGCGCGGCGAGAAGACCCTGGCCGCAGCCCAGGTCGAGCACGCGGCGCCGGCCGCTGAGCAGCCCTTGGCGCAGGATCCATTCGAAAGCCGGATCGCCGCCGAGCTTGCCCCGCGCGAAACCGAACGCGAAGCGTCCGGCGCTGCGATAAGGGGCGACGGCCTCTTCGACGACGGCGTGGAAGCGCGGGTCACTCATGATGCGAAGATAAGTGAGGGGACGGCGGATCGCCGTCGGGTCGAGCGGGGGCGGCGCATGCATCGGTCGATCGAGCGTCGTCGGATCGTGGTGTGTCGCCGGTTCGTATATTGTCGGTTCGTATGTCGTCGGATCGTGTGCCGTCGGGGCGCGCATCGGCCGGCAGCGCCTCGTCGAGCCGGATGCCGCGCAGGCCGGCGTCGCCGAGCCGCGCCAGCAGTGCCGGCAGCACCGTGTGCAGCACCGGCTGGCCATGGGCATCGCGCGCGCAATGCCCATCGTGCAGCAGCAGGATATCGTCGGCGGCCAGACCACGCGTCAGCGCGCGCAGGATCCGGGCCGGATCACGTTCGATCGTGTCGAAGCCGCGCCGCGTCCACGCCGCCAGTCGCAGGCCGAGCCGCGCGAGCGCCGGTTCGAGCATCGGGTTGCGCAGTCCGGCCGGCGCACGGAAGAACCGGGGCGCATGGCCGCAGGCATCGGCGATCGCCTGCTGCGCGGCGTCGATCTCGCGCACGAATCCGCGAACGCCCGAGGTCGCGAACGCGGGGTGATGACGGTCCGAGTGGTTCTCGACCGCATGGCCGCGGCGCACGATCTCGCGCGCCAGCGCCGGATGCTCGCGTACACGCCGGCCGATGCAGAAGAACGTGGCACGCAGGCCGGCGGCGTCGAGCTGGTCGAGCACATAAGGGGTCAGTGCGGGGTCGGGGCCATCGTCGAAGGTCAGCGCGATCGACGGCGCGCGCGACGCATCGGGCGGCAGCCGTCGCCAGTTCGGTCCGAGCCAGTCGCTGCGCGGCCATAGGCCGGCACCGGTGATCGCGAGCTGGTTGGCGGCGATGCTGCCGAGCCACCAGGGCCAGGCGGCCGGGGCGGCGGCCCATCCGGCGGCCATCAGCGCGTGCCAACCGATCGAGCCGCGCACGAATGCCGGCAGCCGATAGGCGCGGGAGGCGCTGGACGTCATCGCGCCCCCTCCGGCGTCGTGGCATCGATCGTCGCGCCGAACCGGTCGAGTACGGCGCGCCACAGCGCGACCCATGCCGGCCAGTCGTGCCGGCCGGGCAACACGAAGCGCTGCGCGGCCGGCAGGCCGGCGGTGACCATGTCGATGCCATCGGCGAAGCGATCGTGCGCGCCCCATCCGACGATCAACGGTATGTCGCGGCCCAGCGGCGTTCGCTGCACGTGCGAGGGTTCGTACTGCCGTCGTTTCAGCCACCACAGCAGCCGGCGCTCCCAATCACGCGGGTCGGCCGCGGGCCGATCCCATGCCGCCAGTCCGCCCGCACCGCGCACTTCATCGAGCACCGGGCGCGTGCCGACGTAAGGCGCGATCGCGACGATGCCGTCGATCCGGTCCTGCCGTGCATCGGGTGCGTCGACACGCGTCGCGACCCGCGCGGGCGCATAGCGTTCGCCTTGCTGCGCCGATTCGTAGAGCATCGCGCCGAGCCCGCCGAGCGAGATGCCGACCAGCCAGATCCGCGCGTAGCCGCGCGCGCGCGCCGGGCGGATCACGTCGGCGCGCAGCCTGTCGAGCAGGCTGCCCTCGTCGAAGTAGCCGCGATGGGCGTCGACGGCGACCATGTCGAGCGTCAGCCCTCGTCGCCGCACTTCCGTGACGAAGCCATGGGTGACGAAGTCCTCGGCCGTGCTGTACGCGCCGGGAATCAGCACGACCAGCGTGCGTCCCTGCGGAGGTAGCGGCAACAGGTCGGTCACGGTCGGCATCGGTATCGTCGTCGAGCGCTTCAGGAAAGCGGAGCAGCCACCCAGGCCGGGCAGCGCGAGCCAGGCGGCCGCGGCGCTCACGGTCGCCAACGTCGCGCGGCGCGAATGCTCGGGGGGCGGGCCGCCGCGTCGAATCATAAGGGGCCGTCGCGGACTGACGGGGGCGATGGGCGGGGCCGGATCGCAGGCGCCGCCTCCGGTGCCTGCGCCCAGATGCATGCCAGCACCAGGGCCAGCGCTGCGCCGATCGCCACGGTCGAGCCCAGTGCCGATAGTAACGGAACCCGCGATCCGGCCAGCACGCCGAAGCCGATGACGATCGCCAGGTTGGCGAAGACCAGCGAGGCCAGCGTACCGTCGAACGCGCCGTCATCGCGCCGCCCGCCGCCATCGATCGCCAGCGTCCGGAAGAACAGCGTGTAGTTCGAGCCGACCGCCACGACCAGTAGCAGGCCGATCAGATGCAGCAGATTCAGCCGATGGTTGCCGAGCAGGAACACGCCCAGCGTCAGCACGACGGCGCCCAGCAGCGGCGCGCATACGCTCAGGACCTGGCGCGGCGAGCGGATCGAGACGACGAGCAGCAGCAGGATGATCGCCGCGCCGCCGATCGACAGGTGGATCGCCTCGTGCAGGTAGCCGGCATACAGGCGATCGGTCTGCTGCTTGAGGTTCAGCAGCGAGACGCTGGCCCCGTCCACGCGCGGCAGCGAGGCGGCCAGCCATGCCTCGTCCAGCGTCTGCGGATCCGCCCCCGCGCCGGCCGGTGCGCGCAGTGCGATGATCGCGGCGACCTGACGGCCTCCGCGGTCCCCGCCAGCGTCCTTAGCGGCGACGTCGTCGGCTCCGCTGCCGGCTCCGTCGTTGGCGCGCTGCTCTTCTCCGCTGGCGGAACCCCCATCGGGGCTCCTACCGGCGCCCTTGTCGGGGGCATCATAAGCGGTCAGCAGCGCGCGCACCCGCAGCCCGAGTTGCGTGTCGGCCAGGTCGTCCAGCGTCAACGGCGGCGCTTCGCGCGCCGCCTGCACGTCGTCGATGAACGGTTGGAGCCGTTCGGCGCGCAACGGCAGGCCGCGCGTGGCTTCGGCCAGCCGCGCGCGCAGGACATCGGCTGTCGGTAGCGCATTGCGGCGCGCTTGCTGCGTGCGTTCGCTGGGCAGCAGCTTGGCCGGCGATTCATAAGCGCCGAGCCGATGCGCGGCGACCTGCTCGTCGAGCCACGCGCCGACCCGTTCGGCGCCCTGCAGCGCGGCCTCCTGCGAACGGGCGGTGACGACGATCATCGTGCCCGCCTCGGCCGCGTCGACCGCGTCGCGCAGTTCCTGGTCGAGCTCGCGGGCGGCGGCCGATACCGGATTGAGCGACGCGATGTCGTCGTCCCATAGCCGTTCATGCCCGCGCCAGACCATCACCAGCGCGAAGGCGACCAGTGCGACCGCCGGCCAGCGCAGCCGCCGCAGCATCGTGCAGAGGCGATGCAGCCGCCGGTCCAGGCCGCCGAGGTCGCGCGGCCGGAAGCCGGCCGGCGTCAGCGCCGGCAGGACGAAGCGCGTCGTCAGCGCCGCGACGACCAGTCCGGCGATCGAGAACGTCGCCATCTGCGTCAGCCCCGGAAACCCCGACAGCACCAGCGCCGAGAAGCCGATCGTCGAGGTCAGCACGCCCAGCACGATCGTCTGCCAGAACCCGCCCGATCTGCCGCCCGTGCCGTTGCGGGTGCCGCCGTCAGTGCTGCGGCCCGAGCGGCCATCCGGGCTACCATCGGAGCCGCTGCCGCTGCCGCTGCCGCCGGGGCCGGGGCCGGGGCCGGGGCTGGGGCTGGGGCTGGGGCTGGGGCTGGGGCTGGGGCTGAGGCCGGGGCCGCGCGGACGGCGGATCATCTGGTACAGCGCGTAGTCGACGGCTTCGGCGATCAGCGTGATGCCGAATCCCAGCGTCAGGCCGTGCAGGCTGCCGAACACCCACGACACGGTGCTCGCGCCGGCCAGCACCGCGCTGATCATCGGCACGAAGGCCAGTCCGATCGCCAGCGGCGAGCGGAACACGAACCACAGCATCGCGACGATCAATCCGGTGCCGACGAGGCTCAGGCGGTGGACGTCGTGCTCGATGTCGCGCCGCGATTCGACGGCGAACACGCCCGGGCCGCTGACGCGCAGCCGCGCGTCGGGCCATTCGGCGGCGATCGGTGCGAACGCCGCGTGCGCCGCTTCGATCGCCCGCTGCTGGCCGTCGACGTCGCTGCCGTCGGCATGCGTGCTGGCCATCAACAGCAGCCGCCGGCCATCGGGGCTGACCCAGACGCCGTCGTGCGTGCGCAAGCCGTCGCCGGCATCCAATCCGCCGAGCAGGCGCATCAATTCGCCGGTCGGGTCGCGCGTCAGCAACGACTTGGTCAGCGCGCCGGTCGATGACGCGAGTTCATCGATAGCGCGGCGCAGCGCGTCGCGCAGCTCATCGGTTTCGAAGGCGGCGGGCGTGATTGCCGGCGACAACACGTAGCGACGCTCGAACAGCAGCTTCTGGTCGTTGGCCAGCGATCCGCGATCGCCGTTGTTGACGAGCTGGAATTGCCCGGAGGCCAGCAGCCGTTCGCGCAGGCCGCTCGAGGCGCGCGCCTGCGCATCGGCCGGCAGGCCATCGACCGCCACCAGCAGGATCCGCGTCATCGCGCCGCTGCGCAGGTTCTCGACCAGCAGCCGCTGCTCGGCAGTGGGCGTGCGGGGCAGGAACACCGACATGTCGGCCAGGAACGGCGCGCGCGCGATGACCACGGCGGCGACGGCCAGCGCCAGCAGCCAGCCCCGCACGATCACGCGGCGGCGAATCATCGGCTGTCGAGGATCCGCATGACCGAGCGGTCGCCGTCGGCCTGCTCGATCTCGACCTGCTGGACGTCGTGGCCGGCACCGCTCAGCACGATGCGCCGGGCCAGCGACGCGCCCGCTTCGTCGCGCGGCCGCAGCGTCATCCGCCAGGCGTCGCGCCGGCCTTCGAGGTTGACGTCGAAGGCCTTCTCGAGCGCCTGCCGATCGCCGTTGAGCGTCGCCCGCAGGCTCTCGATCAACGGCGCGACCTCGGGCAGTTGCCGCAGCGACATCGTGCGTGCCAGGCCGGGGCGCTCGATGCGTACCTGGTCGCCGTCGACGGCCAGCAACTCGGGCCGCGGCTTGAGCGTGCGCTTTTCGAGGCGACCCGGCGCCTCGAAGCTGAGTTCGCCGCTGGCGTCGACGGGTTCGTCGAGCAGCGCGATGAACTGGCGCTCGACGAAGCGCGCGCGGGTGCGCTTGCGGCGGCTCATCTCGTCGAGCAGGCGTGCCAGGTCCCAGCCGCCGGCTGCCGGGCCGGCCTGAGCCATTGCGCGACGCGGGGCGACGGACGTCAGCGCGCCGATGCCGGCCGTGCCTGTCAAGCCCGCCGCACCCAACCTGGCCGCGCCCAGGGCGGCCCGGCCCAAGGCTGCCCTACCCAGGGCGGCTCCACCTAAGGCGGCCCCACCTAAGGCGGCCCCACCGACCTTCAGGATCGCGGTGCGCCGCCCCAGGACGGAATCACGGCGTTCGCTGCCAGAAATCATAGAAGTTGAACCAGTTGTAGGGGGCTTCATGGCAATAGTGTTCGAGGCGGGCGGCATAAGCGCGCACGGCATCGTCGAGCGCCCGGCCGCGCGCTCCGCGCTCGATCTGGCGGAAATCGGCCAGCGGCTCGATATGCAGGTCGTAGCGATTGCCGCCGCGATATACACCGACCATCAGCAGCACCGGCCGCCGCAGCACCGCGGCCATCCTGAACACGCCGGTCGGGAATGCCGCCGGCGCGCCGAGGAACGGCACGTCGATCGTCGCATCCGCACCGAACGCCCGGTCGGCCAGCAAGCCCACGCAGTCGCCGCGATCGAGCCGCTGCCGCACCTGCAGCATCGAGTCGAGGCTGCCCAGCGCGATGATGTCCGCCTCCAGCGACGGATCGATCTGCCGCAGGAACCGGCCGATCGTGCGCGCGTTGTTCTCGAACATCGCCATCGTGACGCGTATGCCGGCCTGCTGTCGACCCGCTGCGCGCATCGCTTCGAAAGAGCCGAAGTGCGCGCCGACCAGGAACGCGCCCTGGCCGTCGCCAAGCGCTTCGCGAATCCGCTCGGCGCCGTCCACGTGCACGTCGAACGCGTCGACCCGGCCACTCAGAAAGTAGACCCGGTCCAGCAGGGTCGAGGAGAACGCGTGGTAATGACGCAGCACGTCGATCGTACCGGGTCGCCGGCCGAGCGCCCGAGCCAGGTAGCGGCGCGAATCGGCGCGTACCTTCGGCGTGGCCAGCCAGAAGTAGACGGTGATCGGCCACAGCAGCGCGCGCGCCGCGGGGCGCCCGGCGGCCAGCGACAGCTTGATCATCACGCGCAGCAGCCACGCGCTGCCGCGCTCGGGGCGGGCAGTCCACTCGGGCGGCGCGGTCACAGCGGACGCAGCGTGCCGTGCGCGACGCGGCGGTCGTCGGCCGTGCGGCAATCGAACGCGAGCCGTCCGGTCTCGTCCGCGTGCCAGGTGACGACCAGTGGAGTGGCCGGGCCGACCGGCTCGACGAACTTGGCTTGCGGCACGTCGAACGCGCGGTCGACGCCGATCGCGGCGACGATCAGATCGAGCAGCCGAGCGCCCGGCACGATCGGCTGGCCCGGGAAGTGTCCGTCGAACATCGGTCCGGCGGCGGGCGTGGTGAACCGCACGGTGGAGATGGCGTCGGACGTCGATGTGGTCGTCGCCACGGACGTCGCCGCGACGGTCGCCGGTGCGCTCGTGGCTTGCGTGGGCCTCGCCGACCTACTCATCGCTTGCCCTCGCGCCGAGTGCCGCCCGGCCCGACGAGACCCGGCCTGTCGCGGCTCGGCCTGTCGCGGCCCGGCCTGACGCGGCCCGGTTCGACGTGGTTTTGTCCGACCCGGCCCGAGCGGGCATCCGCCCACTGCCGTGCCAGGTCGACGAGGCGCTGGCGCGGCAGCTTGCCGTTGCCGTCGCGCGGCAGTTCGTCGACGAAGATCAGCGGGCGCGGGATGAACGCCGGATCGAGACGATCGCGCAGTCGCCGCGTGATCTGCGCGGCGGTCAACGAGGGTGCGACGACGAAGCCGGTGAGCCGCGCGACCGCGTCATGGCCATCGTCGCCGGCCAGCACCGCGGCATCCCGCACGCCCGGCAGGTCCAGCAGGTGCTGCTCGATCGCGCGTAGCGAGCCGCGCTTGCCGGCGACCTTGACGAGGTCGGCATGCCGGCCCAGCAGGTGGAAGTGTTCGGCGTCGATCAGCGCGATCCGGTCGGACAGCGCGGTCGGCGCGCCGACGTGGCCTTCCGCGGCCAGCGTCGTCTCGCCGCGCTGGATCAGGCGCACGCCGGGCAGCGTCTGCCAGACGTCGGTCCGCGTCGTGCACCGCGAAGCGACCTGGCCGGTTTCGGTGCTGCCGTAGATCTCGACCAGCGTCGCGTCGAACAGCCGTTCGGCGGCGTGCGCGAGGTCGACCGGCAGCGGAGCGGTCGCCGACATCACGATCGTCGCGGGCGGCGGCGTCAGCGTGCTGCCGAGCATCGCGCGCAGCGGCACCGGCGTGGTCACCAGCATCCGCGGCATCGGCAGGCGTGCCAAGTGCTCGAACACGTCGGCCGGATAGAACGGGTGCTCGGCGACGAGCTGCCCGCCGGCCCGCATCGGCAGCCAGATCGCCGATTCGAAGTTGTACGAATGCTGCGCCGGCCCGGTGCCCAGCACCGCGCACGGGCGCTCCGGGTCCAGCGCGAGCCGCTCGGCTTCGGCCTGCGCGCTCAGCGCGATCGTGCCCCAGCGGCGGGGCAGCGCCTGCGGACGTCCGGTCGACCCCGACGTGAACAGGATCGCGACGAGCTGGTCCGGATCGAATGAAGGGATTGCATGCGGGCCGGTCGCCGCTTGGCCAATCGGTGCATCGCCGATCGGTGCATCGCCGATCGGTGCGGAGTCGATCGATGCGGAGTCGATCGGTGCATGGCCGGCCGGGCAGCGCAGCGTCGGCAGGGTTGCAGGCTGACCATTGGCCGGCGCATCGTCCGCGGCCCCGGCCCGCAAGCGGCCGAACGTTCCGGTTGCCGCATCGGCGCCGCACAGCATCGTCGCGTCGGGATAATCGCTGGCCAGGTCACGCAGCGTCTGACGCACCGTATTGTGCGGCAGCACGCTGACCTGCCGGCGCAGCATCGCCGCGACGAGCCCGACCGTGAAGTCGTACGCGTCGGCGCAGGCGTTGACCAGGTGCGTGGCGTCGGGCAGCAGCTTGGCCAGGCGATCCACATCGGCCAGGAACTGCGCGACCGTGATCGGACGTCCCGCGCGCCATGCGAACAGGGCCTGCGTCGACCTATGGCCGAGCAAAGGCAACGGGCCCGATGCGTAGGGACGGGCGGAGACCGTGGACGCGGTGGGGGGCGTGGGGATCGACGATGAGGGGCGCATCACGCGTCACTCCGAACGGCGCTGGAAGACGCGCACTCCTTCGAGCAGTGTCGCATGATCGAAATCCGGAAAGCGCCGCAGCCGGATCCGGTATTCGATGACGAACATCGCGATCACGGCCGGCATGGTCAGGAAATTGGCCATCACCGACCACCAGCTTGCCGGCGCGAAGCACCACAGCCCCAGCGACAGACCTGTCATGACCGCGAAGAAGACCGTCCATGCGACGGTCACCTGTCGAGTGTACGCCAACAGGTCGGGCGGCAGATGGCGATGCACGCGCAGCGCCAGCGTGGTGATCAGCGGCTGCCGGCCCCTGCGCAGCGTTCGTCCGAAGAACACGCCGAGCAGCGCCTGCATGCCCGCGTGCTGCAACAGATAGAACCAGCGCGGATCGATGGCGTGCAGGGTGTCGCGCGCATGAAAGCCCGCCACACCCAGACCCACCAGCACGACGACGACCGGCCAGCGCCATCGCGACGCCCACGTCATCGCGAGGATCAGCAGCGTCGCCGATCCGATCGCCACGCCGTAACCGAGCCAACTGCGGTCGGCGTCGATCGTCAGTCGGTGCGCGACCAGCGCATAAGCGACGCAGCCGAGCACGATCGCCGCGATGCCGAGCACGCCCGTGAGCCGCATGCCGCCGGGCCGGGCGCCGTGGAGCGGTGGGCCATCGAGCCTCGCGGCCGGTGGCGGCGACGGAAGATCGACCGGCATCGCGGGGCGTTCCGCTTGTCGTGCGGGCAGCGGGGCGCGGGCCGGCGGCTCAGCGCGTCCGGGTGGACTGGACGTGCTGTCCGAGGCTGCGGAGCGACGCGAAGATCCGTTTGTTGTCGTCGTCGTCGGCGCGAAGTTCGATGCCATAGCGTTTCGAGACCACGAGCGCGATCTCGAGGATGTCGATCGAATCGAGACCCAGGCCTTCGCCGTACAGCGGCTCGGCCGGGTCGATCTCGTCGGGTGCCATCTCGAGATTGAGCGAGGAGACCAGCAGTTGAGCCAGTTCGGCCTCCAGGGCCTCGGATGATGCGGGGGGTGTCTGATCTGCCATGTCGCGTCCAGTTGACCCGTTCTCCGCTGGAACGAGCGTCTCTATAAAGCAACATTGTACCGGCATTGTCTCGCGATCGAACGCCATCGGGACCGAATCCTGTGTCGATCGTGGCGTGCCGGCCCCAAGGGCGCGGCTCTTATAATCGCTGCCGAGCCGGACGCGATCCGCGGGCTCGCCACCAAGGAGCGCCATGAAGCCGCGATTCTCACGACCCACGCTGTTGTTTGCCGCCACGTTGTCGATCAGCGCGCTGAGCTCCGTGCTCAGCGGCTGCTTTCCGATGCTGGCCACCTCGATCGGCGCCAGCGCGATCGCCGTCGCCGACCGGCGCACCCTCGGCGCGCAGATCGAGGACCAATCGATCCAGGCGCGCGGCAACCAGCGCCTCAAGGAAGTGCTGCCCGGCGACGACGATGCGTATGTCACGGTCAATGCGTTCAATCGCCGGGTGTTGCTGGTCGGCCAGGCGCCGGACGAGCAGACCCGCGAGCGTGCCGCCCAGATGGCCGGCACGCTCGGCAACGTCAGCATGATCCAGAATGAGATCCGTGTCGGCGGCCCGCTCGTCAGCGCCGCCAAGGACACGACGTTGACCGCCCGGGTGCGCGCCAAGCTGATCGGGATCAAGGATTTCGAGGCCAACTCGGTGCGCATCGTGACCGAGGATTCGGTCGTCTACCTGATGGGCATCGTCACCGAGCGCGAAGGCCGGATCGCCAGCGAGGCGGCCGCCGAGGTGTCCGGCGTGCGCCGCGTCGTGACCCTGTACGACCTGATCACCGAGGAACAGTTGGCCGAACTGCATCGCAGACCCCCCGAGAACACGGGCCCGACGCGCGGCGGGCAATGACCGGCAGGTCCGCGCTCGCGTCGATTGCATTGGCCGCCGGGTGTCTGCTGGCGGCCGCCGGTGCGCACGCGCAGAGCCGCCAGCATTCGCTGCCGCTGTGGGAAGCGGGCGTGGGCGTGGGCACGTTCACGGTCCCCGACTACCGGGGATCCGACGAGCGCCGCGGCTACGTGCTGCCGTTCCCCTACGTCGTCTACCGCGGCGATTGGCTCAAGGTCGATCGCGAAGGGTTGCGGGCGCGCCTGTTCGACAACGATCGGCTCGATCTCGAACTGAGTGCGGCCGCGACCTTCGCGCTGCGCGCCGACCGCAATCGTGCACGGGAAGGCATGCCCGCGCTGCGCACGATCGCCGAGGTGGGGCCGGAACTCGTCTATCGGGTGCTCGATCCACGGACCTCGCCCGTGGCGCTGGACCTGCGCCTGTCGGCCCGTGCCGCGCTCGAACTGGGCGGTGGCGTGCATCACCAGGGGTGGACGGCGTCGCCGTCGATCCGCATGGTCGTGCCCGATGTCGCGCGCACCGGGTTCGACGGCATGGTGTCGCTCGGCGCGCTGTACGCGAGCCGTGCTTACCACGCTTATTTCTATGGTGTCGACGACGCCTATGCGCGCGCCGATCGGCCCGCTTATGCGGCGCCCGGCGGATTCGGCGGATGGCAGTTGATCCTCGGATCCAGCCGGCGCGTCGGCGATTGGTGGATCGGCGGCTACTTGCGCGTCGATTCGCTGTCCGGCGCCGCGTTCGCGGCCAGCCCGCTGGTCAAGACCGATCGCTACGTGACTGCCGGCATCGCCGTCGCCTATGTGATCGGCAAGTCCGAGCAGCGGGTGCGGGTACCGCGCTGATGGCCTTACGGCGATCGCCGGGCGCCGGATGGCGGAGGGCAGAGGGCAGAGGGCAGAGGGCGGAGGGCAGAGGGCAGAGGGCAGAGGGCAGAGGGCAGAGGGCAGAGGGCAGAGGGCAGAGGGCAGCCGCCGGGTTCAGACGTGCCGCCCCCCGGGGCGCAGCGGTGCGTCGCGGCGAGACGGCCGCCGTTCTATAGCACCGTCGGCGTGCTGCCGCCATCCATCGTGATGTTGACGCCGGTCACGTAGCTGGCACGGGCCGAGGCCAGGAACACCACGACGTCGGCGATTTCCCGCGGCGTGGCGATGCGCTTGAGCGCGGTGCGCGCGGTCGCGCGCTGCAGCGCCTCGTCATAAGTGATGCCGTGCAGTTGCGCGTCGGTCTGCATGCCGCTCTTGAGCCGTTCGGTCAGCGTCGAACCCGGGTTGATGCCGACGACGCGCACGCCGCGCTCGCCATAGGCATTGGCCAGGCCGGCCGTCGCCAGCATCAACGCCGCGTTGGCCGAGCCCCCGGGCAAGTGGACCGGGCTGGCCATCTTGCCGCCGGCGCCGATCACGTTGACGACGACGCCGCTGCCGCGCGCGGCCATCCGCTTGATGACCGGGTCGATCGCGTGGATGTACGTGAAGTACTTGGCCGCCATCGCGTCGTGCCAGGCCTGCGGCGTCAATTCGTCGGGGACGGTGCGCCGTGCGGCGCCGGCCGAGTTCACCAGCACGTCGATCGGGCCCAGGCCGGCCTGCGCCTGGTCGGCCATCGACGAGCCGGCCTCGGCGCCGGTCAGGTCGGCGGCGATCGCCTGCACCCGGGCCGACGGCGGCGCCTGCCGTTGCAGCACCTGCGCGGCGGTATCCAGATTCGCCCGCTGGCGGGACACGATCGTCACGTTCGCGCCCTCGGCCAGAAACGCCTGCGCGCATGCCAGGCCGATCCCCTTGCTGCCGCCGGTGACGACGACGTGGCGGCCATCGAGTTCGAGATTCATCGTGGTGTCCTCAATCCGATCCAGAGGCAGGCAGAATACGGCATTGCCTTCCGGCTTTCGTCGTCGGTCATCCGCCGCAGACATCATGCCCCGCTCCCACCGCCCTGATCCGGGTTCGTCCTCGCAGGTCCATCCGATGCCGCTGGCAGGGGGGGATCCGGCGCTGCCGGTCCTGATCCGCGACAGCCGCGACGACGACCTGCCGGCCGTGCAGGCGATCTACGCGCGGCACGTCGAGCGGGGTACCGCCTCGTTCGAGCTGGAGGCGCCGACGCTGGACGACATGCGCTGCCGCCGCGACGACGTGCTGGCCAACGGCTTCCCCTACCTGGTCGCCGAACTGGACGGGCGGATCGCCGGGTACGCGTACGTCAACCACTTCCGCGCACGGCCCGCCTATCGGTACCTGGTCGAGAACTCGATCTACCTGGACGACGCGCTGCGGGGCCGCGGCATCGGCAAGAAGCTGATGGTGGTGCTGATCGACCGGTGCACGGCGCTCGGGTTGCGGCAGATGCTGGCCGTCATCGGTGACAGCGCGAACACCGGCTCGATCGGCCTGCACGCGTCCTGCGGCTTTCGCTTCGCGGGCGTGATGCAGGCCAGCGGCTGGAAACACGGGCGCTGGCTCGACACCGTGTTGATGCAGCGCGACCTGGGGCTCGGCGGTCGTGAACCGCCGCAGGACGACGCTTAGGGCTTGCTCCCGGGCGTGCGCCGCCCCTCCGCCCGGCGCACGGGGCGCTGGGTCGCCGGCTTTGTTCGTCTACGGCGTGCCCGGCCGGTCCGGCACGCCGGGCGAGAAGGACGTCGTCGCAGCGATCGTGACCCATGATCCCGGCGTGCGCGATGCGGCGTCAATCTTCGCGCTGTGCGAAGCGCGCCTGGAACGCAACAGCATCCCGACCTACCTGCAGTTCGTCGAGGAGATTCCGAAGACCGCGTCGGAAAAACCGTTGGAGCGGGTATTGCGGCTCGAACTGTCGCCGACCGCGCTGAACGTCGTCGTCAGGAGCGAGGATCGATAGCGGGGCGAATTCCTGGACTCAACCCTTGCGCTTGTAGCTTTCGAGCTTCGACAGGTTCAGGCTGTCGGCGACGGTCTTGAGGGCACGCAGGTCGACACCCCGGCCCTCGAGCTCGATGACGACGCCGTTCTCGAGGATCACCGAGTATTCGGCGCGCGACCCGTCCTTGCGGGCGCTTTCCTTGATCGTGCGGGTACCGTCCTTGTAGGTCTTCTCGATCGACGTCGCGGTTTCCTTTTCGCCGGTGATGCCGGCCCAGTTGGCGATCGCGGCCAGCCCGGCGAGACCGCCCATGTCGACGATCTTCAGGCTCACCGCGCGGTCGCCGCCCTGGTAGTCGGCCTCGGCCGTGGCGCTCTTGATGCCCATCGCGGCACCCGACTGCACGTCGAGCGTCGCGCGCTTGAGGTCACCGATGCTGTCCGGCAGCAGGGCCTTGAGCACGTCGGACGGGATCGGATCGCGTCCGCCGGCGCTGGCACCGAGCGCGGCCACTGCGTCGGCGGCGGCCTTCGACGTCGCCGTGGCATCGCCCGTGCGGGCCGCCTCGTTCATCTGCTTGCTGGCGGCCTGCAGCTTGCGCGACGCCTCCTCGAGCTTGGCCGTGTCGATCTTGACCTCGCCGCCCGGCGTGCCGATCGCCACCGTGCCCGCGCCGCCCGACGACGCCAGCGGCCCCATCGCCGGCTTGGTGATCGCGGCCAGCAGAACCGACGCGATGATCGCGCAGACCACCAGCACGGCCGTGTAGGGCAGCGCCTTCTCGGGTGGGCACTTCATCAGCACCGGGAGCCCCACGTAGAACAGGTACAGCGAATACAGGCTGCCGACGATCGCCAGCGCCGCGAGGATCGGGATGGCCGTCAGCACGCCGGCGACCAGCGATGCCGTCATCCCGTAAGCGACGAGCTTGAACGCCGCCAGCGGGTTCCTGGTGCCGCCGAACGTGGGCGCGAGCGCATCGACGATCAACGCCAGCACGTAGATCAGCACCAGCGTCAGCAGGTATTGCAGGATGCCGTTGACGAGTCCGCTGAAGAACGGCACGCGGAACGAGATGACGCCGCCGAACCCGACGATCGACATGCCGATGAAGCCGGCCAGCGCCGGGATCGCCGCGAGGATGATCAGGTAGTTCTTGTAGATGCCGGCGATATCGCCGGGCTCCTGTTCGATGACGGGCCACTCGGTCTTGGGGGTCAGCAGGATTGCCTTGACGCGATCGATCAATGCCATGTGGGTCCCTTGTGGTGATGCGTGACGAAGGAGGGCGCGAATGTTCGGGTGAGCATAGCCTACGGGCCCTGACCGGTAAACCGCGCCGGGCGTCGATCGGCTCGCCGGTTCGGCCGGCTCGTGCGCCGGGTCGTGCGCCGGGTCGTGCGCCGGGTCGTGCGCCGGGTCGTGCGCCGGGTCGTGCGCTGGCTCGTGCATTCGGTCGTTCCGGCCGGCGTGCGCTGCCGATCCCTAACCCCTTGCCGGCTTACCCCCTCTTCGGGACGAACGGGTATGCGTCGCGGCCATCGGGGCGGATCCCGGCATCGGGACGGTCACCCTTCGCGGGCCGCGGCGGCCATCCCGCTTCGCGGGCCGCGGCGGCCATCCCGCGCGTCACGGCGTCTGCCAGAACGTCCAGTGCGAGCGCGGCCGGCCGGGTTCGACGGCCGTCAGCGCGGCCACCCGCTCGCAGCCTGCCTTGCTGCGGCGAGCCAGTTCGATGTACGAATCGGTGCCGGTGGCCTTGCCGTCCATCTGTGCCTGCGACAGCTCGCGCACGACGCGCGCGGGGACGCCGGTGGCCAGCACCTTCGGCGGGATCTGGCCGCCGATCTTGACCAGCGACATCGCGCCGACGATCGCATAGGCGCCGACGACCGCGCGATCGAGGACGACGGCGTTCATGCCGACCAGCGCGTCATGGCCGATCCGGCAGCCGTGGATGACGGCGCCGTGGCCGATATGGCTCCGTTCCTCCATCACGCAGTCGAAGTCGGGCAGCGAGTGGACGACGCAGTTGTCCTGCAGATTGGCCTCGGCGCGCAGCTCGATGCGGCCGAAGTCGCCGCGCAGCACGGCGCCGGCGCCGACGTAGCAGCGCGGGCCGATGATCACATCGCCGATCAGCACGACCGACGGGTGCACGTAGGCGCTCGGATCGATGACCGGCACCAGGCCTTCGAAGCTGTAGACCTGCGGCAAGGCGTCGATCGGGTTCGGGGCGTCCATGGGGACCTCCTGCGGGGACGTGTGGTATGGATGCATCGCGATTGTCGTCGATCTGGCTGGCAACCGACCCGGCCGACGGGCCGGCCGTGTGCCGGCACCGCCCTCCGCCTGGGCCCCGCTGCTGTGATCTCCGTCCGATTCCCGGCTAATTCCCGGCCAATTCCCGGCCAATTCCCGGCCAATTCCCGACTCGGGGCCGCGGGATTGCTTTTGCGTGGATCATTGCGGAACATGTGGAAGCCTCCACGCGCCTGTCCCCGACAATGACGAAACCCTCGCTCGACAAAGCCAAGATCCGTTTCCTGCTCCTCGAAGGCGTGCATCCGTCCGCCGTCGAATCGCTGGCCGCCGCCGGTTATCAAAACGTCGAATCGCTGTCCGGTTCGCTGCCCGCGGACGAGCTGAAGCAGCGGATCGCCGACGTCCACTTCGTCGGCATCCGCTCGCGCACGCAACTGACCGCCGACGTGTTCGCGCACGCGCACAAGCTGGTCGCGGTCGGCTGCTTCTGCATCGGCACGAACCAGGTCGACCTGGACGCGGCCCGCGAGCGCGGCGTTGCGGTCTTCAACGCGCCGTATTCGAACACGCGTTCGGTCGCCGAGCTGGTGCTGGCCGAGTCGATCCTGCTGCTGCGCGACGTGCCGCGCAAGAACACGGTCGCGCATCGCGGCGGCTGGAACAAATCGGCCAGCGGCTCGTTCGAGATCCGCGGCAAGACGCTGGGCATCGTCGGCTACGGCTCGATCGGCACGCAGTTGTCGGTGCTGGCCGAGGGCCTGGGCATGCGCGTGTGCTTCCACGACGTCGTCGACAAGCTGCCGCTGGGCAATGCGCGCCAGGTCGGCTCGCTGGCCGAGCTGCTGAAGATCAGCGACATCGTCACCCTGCACGTACCCGAGCTGCCGTCGACGAAGATGATGATCGGCCCCGAGGAGATCGCGCTGATGAAGCACGAATCGGTGCTGATCAATGCGTCGCGCGGCTCCGTCGTCGACCTGGACGCGCTGGCCGCCGCGCTGCGCGAGAAACGGCTGCTGGGCGCGGCGATCGACGTGTTCCCCGTCGAGCCGCGCACCAATGACGAAGCGTTCGTGACGCCGCTGATCGGCATGGAGAACGTGATCCTGACGCCGCACATCGGCGGCTCGACGATCGAGGCGCAGGAGAACATCGGCCGCGAGGTCTCGGCCAAGCTGATCAAGTACAGCGACAACGGCACGTCGACGACCTCGGTCAACTTCCCCGAGGTGGCGCTGCCGGCCCACCCCGGCAAACATCGGCTGCTGCACATCCACCACAACGTGCCGGGCGTGCTGTCCGAGATCAACGGCATCTTCGCCAGCAATCAGATCAACATCGCGTCGCAGTACCTGCAGACCAACGAGAAGATCGGCTACGTGGTCATCGACGTCGATGCCGAATACTCGGATCTGGCGCTCAAGAAGCTCAACGAAGTCAAGGGCACGATCCGGACGCGCGTGCTGTTCTGAGGGAACCCGCGAACGGCTCGGCCCCGCCGGGCGCGCCTGCCGGGCGCGTCCGGTTCATTCACCGGTTCCGAGCGCCTTACCCGGTCACTCGGGCTTGATGTCCGCCTCGCGGATGATCTTCGACCATTTGGCGATCTCGGCGCGCAGGAAGCGCCCGAGATCCTCGGGCGTGCCGGGCATCGGTTCGGCGCCGACTTTCAGCAGCCGGTCGCGCGTGGCCGGATCGTTCAGCACCTTGACCATGTCGGCGTTGACGCGGGCGACGACCTGCGCGGGCGTGCCGGCCGGCGCGACCAGCGCGGTCCACGAGTTCGATTCATAACCGGGCACGCCGGCCTCGGCGATCGTCGGCAGGTCGGGCATCAGCGCCGAGCGGGCCTTGGTCGAGATGCCCAGCGCGCGTATCTTGCCGGCCTTGATGTGCTCGGTGGCGGTCGGCGCGTCGCTGAACATCAGGTTGACCTGGCCGCCCAGCAGGTCGGCCATCGCCGGCGCGCTGCCCTTGTACGGGACGTGCAGCAGCTTGGTGCCGGTCATGCTCGCGAACAGTTCGCCGGCCAGGTGCGTGCCGCCGCCGATGCCGGACGAACTGTACGTCAGCTTGCCCGGGTTGGCCTTGGCATAAGCGATCAGCTCGGCGACGTTGCGTACCGGCAGCGACGGATGCGCGACCAGGATGATCGGGAACACCGTGATCATCGCGACCGGCACGAAGTCCTTCTCGATGTCGTACGGCAGGTTGCCGCGCAGCGTCGGCAGGATCGCGTGGTGGATCGCCGGAAAGAAGAAGTTGTAGCCGTCGGCCGGCAGCTTGGCGGCCGCTTGCGCGCCGACGATTCCGCCGGCGCCGGCCTTGTTGTCGACGACGGCCGGCTGCTGCCACAGCGCTGCCGCCGCCTGGGTGACCGTACGGGCCGACACGTCGACCGGCCCGCCGGGCGGGAAGGGCACGACGAAGTTGATGGGCCGGGTCGGCCACGGATCGGCCGCACCCGCCGCGCCCGGCAGGCCCAGCGCGCCGCCGGCGGCCAGCAGGGCGGCGCCGAGCGACAGGCGCCGGCGCGCCGGAGAGGGAACGGCGCGAGCCGTGAGGCGGTAAGGCGAGGCAGGTTTCATGTCGAAGGATCCTGTCGAAGACGGGGTAATGGGGAGTGAGCCAGCATTCTAATGTCGCCGACCCATGACACCAGGTCTCGTCGATGCCGAGAGCGACCTCGCGACGAAGGGCGTCGAGCGCGGGTTCCGTCGCACGATTCGATGCGCGTTATCCGCACGCCCGCCGCAGGAAGGTCCACAGCGCCGGCGCGTCGCAGTGCGCGACGTTGAACCGATACCACGCGCAGGGCGCGTCGTCGGTCATGAAGAAGCTGCCGGGCGCGAGCCACACGCCGGCCGACGACGCGTCGGCCGCCAGCCTGGCGGGCGCGGTCCGGGTCGGCAGCCGCGCCCACAGGTACAGGCCCGCGCGCGGCCGGTGGAACAACTCGGCACCCAGCGCATCGAGCCGCGACTCGGCGTGCCGATGCGCGTCGGCGAGCCGCTCGCGCAGCGCGGCGACATGGCGCGCGTGATGGCCTTCCAGCAGCACCTTGTGCACGATCCGCTCGGCGATCTCGGACGAGGTCAGGCCGACCGCCATCTTCATCCGGGCCAGCTCGGTGATCACCGACGGGTCGGCGGCCACGTAGCCGACGCGCAGCGAGGGCGCGATCGTCTTCGAGAAGCCGCCGATCAGGATCAGCCGGTCGAAGGCCGCCATCGCCGCCAGTTGCGGCGCCTGCGCGCCGGCCAGCGGGCCGTAGATGTCCTCTTCGACGACCCACATGCCGTGATGCCGCGCGCAATTGAGCAGCCGGTGCGCGCACGCGGGCGTCAGCGTGACGCCGGTGGGATTCTGCAGCACGCTGTTGATGAACAGCACCTTGGGCCGTTCGTGCGCGGCGATCCGGTCCAGCGCCTCGACGTCCAGCCCGTCGACGGTCTTGGGCACGCCGACGACGCGCAGCCCGGCGAGCTTCAGGATCTGCAGCAGGTTGCAGTAAGCGGGTTCCTCGACCGCGACGACGTCGCCCGGGCGCAGCAGCAGCCGGGTGACCAGGTCCAGCGCCTGCGTGGCTCCCTGCGTCAGCAGCACGTGGCTCGTGTCGGTGGGCAATCCCGCCTGGCGCAGATGCTTGCCCAGGTATTCGCGCAGCCCTCCCCAGCCATAAGGATGGCCGTAGTGCGAGACCGGCAACGACGGCGTGCGGCTCAGGCTGCGCAGCGCCTGTTGCAGGCCGCCCAGGTTCGCCCAGCTTTCCGGCAGCCAGCCGCAGCCGGCCTTGATCGGAATCGAACGGTCGGCGAACACGTCCGACAGCAGCCATTCGGCGGTCAGCGCCGGCGGCGACCAGTGGTGCAGCGCCCGGTCGGAATCGCCGCTGCCGAACGCCGAGCCGGCACGGTCGGCAATGCCGCCGTCATCGCCGTCACCGCCCGTGCCCATGCCGGTGCCGCCGCCGTCGGCCACGCGATAGCCGGAGCCGCGCCGCGACGCCAGCACGCCCATCGACACCAGCCGGCCATACGCGTCGGCCACGGTGAACGTGCTCAGCCGGTGCTCGCGCGCCAACTGGCGGATCGACGGGAGGCGGTCGCCGGCGACGAGGCGGCGGTCGGCGACCCGGGCCGTGACGGCCCTGACGAGCTGGTCGACCAGCGCTGGTGCGCCGGGCTGGCGATCGAGACGGCAGTCGAGCATGGGGCCGGCCGGTGGGAGCGGATATCAGCGGGGACGAGTAATCGAACCAGTACGGTTGAGCAAAACTGATCAGTACGGTTGGTCGAATCTTCTGCAACTGTACATGCTCGTCACCGAACAGTCTGCCTAGACTGGTTGTGTCGCCATTCTTGCCTTCCCCTGCCCGCCATGTCCAGCCAGCCCACCCCTCCCACCGATCTGTCGAACCTGTGGATGCCGTTCACGGCCAATCGCGCGTTCAAGCGCACGCCACGGCTGCTGGCCGGCGCGCAGGGCATGTACTACACGACGCCCGACGGCCAGTCCGTGCTCGACGGCACGGCCGGCCTGTGGTGCGTGAACGCCGGCCACGGCCGCAAGGAGATCCGGGACGCGATCACGCGCCAGCTCGCAGTGCTCGACTACGCGCCGTCGTTCCAGCTCGGGCATCCGATCGGCTTCGAGGCCGCGACGCGCGTGGCGTCGATGATGCCCGCCGGTCTGGACCGCATCTTCTTCACGAACTCGGGGTCCGAGGCCGCCGACTCGGCGCTGAAGATCGCGCTCGCTTATCACCGCGCGCGCGGCGAGGCGCAGCGCACGCGGTTGATCGGCCGTGAGCGTGGCTATCACGGCGTCGGCTTCGGCGGCATGTCGGTCGGCGGCATCCCGGGCAACCGCAAGACGTTCTCGTCGAACCTGCTGCCGTCGGTCGACCACCTGTCGCACACTCACGACCTGTCGCACAACGCGTTCTCGCGCGGCCAGCCGGCCTGGGGCGCGCACATGGCCGATGAGCTGGAGCGGCTGCTGCAGTTGCACGATCCGTCGACGGTGGCCGCGGTGATCGTCGAGCCGCTCGCCGGGTCGACCGGCGTGCTGGTGCCGCCGCAGGGCTATCTCGAGCGGCTGCGCGAGATCTGCACGAAGAACGGCGTGCTGCTGATCTTCGACGAGGTGATCACCGCCTTCGGCCGCCTGGGCGCGGCGACGGCCAGCGAACGCTTCGGCGTCACGCCCGACCTGATCACGATGGCCAAGGCGATCAACAACGCCGCGGTGCCGATGGGTGCCGTCGCCGTGCGGCGCGAGGTCCACGATGCGGTCGTGCAGGCCGGCGCCGAGGGCACGATCGAACTGGCGCATGGCTACACGTATTCGGCGCATCCGCTGGCCGCCGCCGCCACGATCGCCACGCTGGACCTGTACCGGCAGACCCGTCTGTTCGAGCGCGCTCGCGAACTCGAGCCCGTGTTCGAACAGGCCGCGCATGCGCTGCGCGAGGCGCCCCACGTCATCGACGTGCGCAACCTGGGCCTGGTCGCCGGCATCGAGCTGGCGCCGCGCGACGGCGCGCCGGGCGCCCGCGCGGCCGAAGTGTTCGCCCGCTGCTTCGATGCGGGCGTGATGGTCCGCTACACCGGCGATACGCTGGCCTTCTCGCCGCCTCTGATCATCGAGGGCGAGCAGATCACGCAGTTGTTCGGGACCGTCGCCAAGGTGCTGCGCGAGGTGCGCTGACCGCCGCCGCGAGACGGGAGCCACGGCGCGGAGGTCATGGCGCGGGAGTCATCGCGAGGGGCTCGCGGCGCGGGTCCCGGCGACGAGGGTGTTCAGTCCTGGCCGCCGAGACGATCGATCAGGCGTCCGAACAACCGGCGCCGCAGCGGCGTCGGCCCGTTCGGCGTCCCGCGTATCGGCGTCAACGAGTCGATCTGCAGCAGCGTGAACTGGCCGCCCGGCTGCCAGCCGCCGGTGTCGATGTAGTGGACGTTGCCGAGCATGCGCGCCGCAGGCAGCGTGACGTGGCCATGCACGACCGCGCGCACGTTGGCGATCGGAATCGATCGATGCATCGCGAAACGCATCGGCATCCACAGGCAGCGCTTGCCGAGCGGACCGGCCGGGTCGAGCCGCGCCCAGTCGAACGCGCGTACGTGTTCCCAGTCGTGGAACGGACAGTCGGCGTGGATGCTGCCCACCACCCCGTCCGGCGTCTGCACCTCGATCGCGAACGGCAGGTCGCGCAGCCGCTCGCCGATGCGCTGGCGCTGCTCGTCGTCCAGCCGCAGCAGCCAGTGCCCGCCGTGGCGCAGGAAATCGACCTCGCGGTACGGATCACCGAGCGCCGCGCGCCAGATCATGAAGTCGTGGTTGCCGCAGATCGCGTGGAACCACGGCTGGTCGAGCCAGTCGAGCACCTGTTCGGATTCGGGGCCGCGATCGACCAGGTCGCCGACCGAGAACAGCCGGTCGACCTGCTCATCGAACTGCACGGTATCCATCGCCCGGCGCAGCGCCGAGAAACTGCCGTGGATGTCGCCGACGAAGAAATCCCGGCCTCGCGCGTTGACGTCGAACCGCTGCAGCGCGCGGCTGGGCACGGGCGACGCCAGCCAGTCGGCATCGGGGTCGGCAACGTGCATGGGGGAGTCGAACGGATTCATCAACGGGATCGCGGCGGTCGCGCAACGGAAAAGCGCTGCGCGATCCGGCGCGTTGTCGAGACGAGGAGGTCTATAGTACAGCCCCCGGGGCACGCCGATCCGCGGTCGTCGTCCTCGTCCTGTAAAGCCTCTCGTGTTTCCGAAGAGCCGCCGGTGCCGGCGGCGCTCACGCGCTTTTCTGCGGAACCCGGTACAGGTAGATCTTCTTGCCGTTGACGATGGTCTCGCTGCTGGGCGGCCAATCCTCGCCGAAGTCGTGTTCGTGCGAAACCACCGGCGTGCCCGGCTTCAACTGCGCCCACAGCCGGGGGCGCAGCTTGCGGTTGTAGTTCCACTTGAGGAACAGCGCGACGACGGTGGCATCGCGGAAATCGGCCTCGAACAGGTCGCCCTGGACGAAGCGCACCCGCTTGGCCACGCCCGCTTTCTTCGCGTTGGCCGTGGCTTCGGCGATTCGGTCGGGGTCGATGTCGATCCCCACGCCGCGCGCGCCGAACTTGCGGGCGGCCGCGATGACGATCCGCCCGTCGCCGCAGCCCAGGTCATAGACGACGTCCTTGCGGCCGACCTTGGCCAGCTCGAGCATCGCGTCGACGATCTCGTCGGGCGTCGCGACGAAGTCCACCTCGAGTCCGAGCTTGTTCTTCGGATCGACCGGCGGCTTGCCGGGCGCCATGTCGCCGGGCACCGCACGGCCGGGCAATGGGGTCGCGGCGCCCGGCGCCGCGGGCGTTTGGGCACGGGCGCTGCTGCCCAGCGCCGCGGCGGCGGTCAGGCCGGCTGCCCAGTGAAGGGTTCTTCTACGCTGCATCGAACTCACACCTCTTTCTGTTGGGAAGGAAAACCGGGCCGGCCGCGGTCGAGCGCCAGCAGCGCCGCGCCTGCCACCAGCACGGCGGCGCCGAACCAGGCGCCGTTGCCGACGTACGCCAGGCTCGAATACAGCAGGTACGCGCAGGTGGCGATGAAGATCAACGGCGTGACCGGATACAGCGGTACGCGGAACGGCCGTCGCGTATGCGGGTCGCGCCGGCGCAGCACGAACAGGCCGATGCCGACCATCATGAAGAAGAACCAGAACACCGGCATCGTGTAGTTGACCATCGTCTCGATCCGGTCGGTGAACGCCCCGGCCACGACCAGCACCAGCGCGACGATGCCCTGCACGATCAGCGCGTTGCGCGGCGCGTCGCGCCGGTCGTCCCAGTGCCCGAGCCAGCCGAACGCGCGCCAGTCCCGGCCCAGCGCGTAGTTGGACCGTGCGCCGACCAGCACCGTCGCGTTGATCGACGTCAGCGACGAGATCGCGATGATCAGGCTGATCAGCTTGCCGCCCGCTTCGCCGAAGTGCCGCTGCAGCACGTCGGCCGCCGCGGTGGCGCTGCCGGCGAGGCCTTTCAGGCCCAGGCTGCGCACGTACGCGTAGTTGACCGCCAGGTACAGCACCGTCACGAGCAGCAGCGACGCCACCATCGCGATCAGGATGCTGCGCCGGTGCTTCAGTTCGGCCGACAGGTACGCACCCTCGTTCCAGCCGCCGAACGTGAACAGCACGAACAGCATCGCCCTCGGCGCGCCGACGGTCCACGACACGGCGGACGCCGCGGCGTCGCCGCCGGCGGGCGGCACCGGCGCGGGAGGGGGGGCCAGCAGGATCGCGCCGGTGACGATGACGGCGACCAGCCCCAGTACTTCCAGCAGCGTCAGCAGCGACTGCGTCCCCTTGGTCTCGCGCAGCCCGGCCAGGTTGATGCCCGTCAGCGCCAGCGTGGCCAGCGCGGCCCATAGCGCCGACGAGTTCGGGCCCAGCCGCAGCAGGTTCGACGCATAGTCGCCGAACGTATAGCCGAGGATCGCGATCGAGCCGCTGGTGATCACCGCGATGCGCGCCCAAGCGAACAGGAAGGACATCCGCCGCCCGAACGCCCGGGTCAGGAAGTGGTAGTCGCCGCCCGCGTCCGGATACGTGGTGGCCAGCTCGCAGTAGCACAGCGCGCCGATGATCGACACCACGCCGCCGGCCAGCCAGTACAGGTAGAACACCGCTTCGCTGCTGCTGTGGGACGCCACCAGCGACGGCAGCCGGAAGATCCCCGCCCCGATGACCAGCCCGGTGATGATCGCGATCGCGTCGAGGGTGCCGAGCAGGCGGCGAGGGTGGGCGTCGGTCACGGAGGCGCTCATGGTGGACGTCTGAAGCGGGGAAGGGAGGGGGCGAGCCGGCGGCGTGGGGCGGCCGGCTGTCGGCATGCATTGCAGCGCCTTGCATTTTGCGACGTATCGACTGCCAAGGCTTGTCAAATTCAGGGGGTAAACCCGTAGAATGTGCGCCTCATGACCGCATTGACCACTCTTCAGATCGACGACGGCAATGGCCCGGCGCTGCAATTGTTGCATGCGCGTGCCGATCGTCCCGACGCGCCGGCGATGCTGCTCGTGCACGGCGCGTACACGAGCGCGCAATGCTGGGCGCCCACGTTCATGCCGTACTTCCGCAGCCGGGGCTATGACGTCTACGCGGTTTCGCTGCGCGGCCATGGCGGCAGCGAGGGGAAATCCAGCCTAGACGTCACCGGTCTGTCCGACTACCTCGACGACATCCAGCGCGCCGCCTGCCGCATCGGCCGGCTGCCGGTGCTGGTGGGCTCGTCGATGGGCGGGCTGCTCGTGCAGCGCTGGCTGACCGCCGGGCGCGCCGCCAAGGCCGCGGTGTTGATCGGCAGCGTGCCGCCATCGGGCCTGTCGGCGGCCGCCATGCAGATGGCGTTCTCCAACCCGCAGGCCTTCGCCGAACTGGCCAAGCTGGCGATCGCCGGCAGCGTCAACCCCGGCCTGATGGGCCTGCTCAGCGCCAACCCGCTCGAAGACCGGCTGCTCAAGCCGTTCTACCGGGAGCTGGGCCGTGAATCGACGCGTGCGATGTGGGAATCGACCTGGGCGCCGATGGTCGGCTGGATCAACAGCCGGTGCCCGGTCCTGGCCGTGCATGGCGAAGAAGACCGCATGGTGCCGGTCGAATCGGTACGCATGATGTCGTCGCGGCTGAACGCCGAGGTGGTCCGGCTGCCCGGCGTCGGACACCTGCCGATGATCGATAACGACTGGGGCAAGGCCGCCGACGCGATCGACGGCTGGCTGCGCAAGCTGTGTCCGACGGCACAACCGGCCGCCGTTTGACGCACTCGTAGGGCGCTTCATTCGGCGCCCTTATCCCGGTTTTCCCGCGGGTTCCGCCATACGGTACCTTCGCCGCGTGCCCTTACCCGGCCCTGCGTCCGCCGTTCATCCCTTACCGTTCGTCCCGCCATTTCCGCGCGTGAGGCGCCCCGCCGGCCGGCTCGCCGCTGCCGCGGGCCTTCCGCCGGCCTTCTCGTTTGCTCCGCCCGTGGCCTTCGCCACGCCGCCGATCGGCATTCCGCGCGGCTGCTCCATTCGAGGGGCGTCGAGCATTACGCACATCTTTAGGTCGCGTGTCGGCAACGACCTACCGTCTGTCGGTCGGTCGAAAGGCCGGGGTCGTGGACTTTTGCTGGGTATGTACTAATGGCATCGACGGTAGCGATGCCGCACGCGGATGCGATGCGACTCGATGCCGACGACGCCGATGGACCGGATACGGAGCAGTAGCGATGGCCACTTAGTGCGACGACGACGCGGGGCGGTCAACCCCGGAGAACCTCAGCATTCCGTCATGAGCCGGACACCCGTCCGTGAGTCCTTCAGAAGAATATCGTTGGTAGTGGAGTATCGCCGTGCCAAGCATCCAGCCCGTTCAATCCGATTCCTTCGTTCGCACCGGTCCGCTGATGGACCTGGGCAGTTACCCCGCGTGGGTCCAGCAGATGGTCGTCGACTGCGCGCCGGTGCGCCAGCGGGTCGTCAATCACGCCGTGTTCACGTCGATGCGCGACCTGCGCCTGTCCGAGCGGGCGGCGCGCAACTGCCTGGTCGGCCTGTGGCCCGTCGTCGAGCAGTTTCCGCAGTTCATGGCGATGAACCTGCTCAAGCTGCGCTATGCCCAAGGCCCCGCGCACGAACTGGCCCGCCGTTACCTGATCCGCAACATTCGCGTCGAGCAGCACCATGCCGACTACTGGATCGACTGGGCCGACGCGCACGGCGTGCCGCGTGAAGAGCTGCTGCACGGCGAGACGCCGCCGGCCAGCCAGGCGCTGTCGTACTGGCTGTGGAACACCTGCGACCGCGATTCGCTGGCGGTCGCGATGGCGGCCACCAACTACGCGATCGAGGGTGTCACCGGGGAATGGGCGGCGCTGGTTTGCGCCAAGGACGACTACGAGAACAGCTTCCCGACCGACGTCCGCAAGAAGGCCACGCGATGGCTGCGCCTGCATGCGCACTACGACGACATGCACCCGTGGGAAGCGCTGGAGATCATCTGCGGGCTGGTCGGCCATCGCCCGGCGCCCGGGGTGGTCGAGAGCCTGACCAATGCCGTCAGCGCCAGCTATCACTACCTGGCGCTGGCCCTGGACTCGTGCCTGGCCGACGAAACGATGCCGCCGAACGTCATCGCGATGATGCCGCGGCCGGCGTACCTGTCGCAGAGCCGCGTCTAGCGAACGTTTCCTCGGCGGACCCCGGGCAGGGCCCGCGCGGCGAGTTCCCCGAGGCGGGCCGCCCTAGGCTGGCCTCCTAGACGGGGCTCCCTAGGCGGGCCTCCCTAGATCTCCATGTTGTCGATCAGCCGGGTGGCGCCGAGCCGCGCGGCGGCCAGCACGACCCGCGGCTCCTGGCTGTCATCCAGCCCGGGATCGGCGGGGCTCAGATCGTGCCGGCGGTGGATCGACACGTAGTCGGGCTCCCAGCCGGCGTCGCGCAGCGCGGCCACCGCCTGCGCCTCGATCGCCGGGAAATCCCGTCGTCCGCCACGCACGGCGTCGCATACGCCACGCAGCGTGCGCGACAGCAGCGCGGCGTGTTCCCGCTCGTCGGCGCTCAGATAGCCGTTGCGCGACGACAGCGCCAGACCGTCGTCGGCCCGGGCCGTCTCGCAGCCGTCGATGACGACCGGCAGCGCCAATTGCGCGACCATCCGCCGCACGATCATCAGTTGCTGGTAGTCCTTCTTGCCGAACACGGCGAACGCCGGCTGCACCTGGTTCAGCAGCTTGAGCACGACCGTGCACACGCCGGTGAAGAAGCCCGGCCGAAAGTGCCCTTCGAGCAGGTTCGCCAGCACCTCGGGCGGATGCACGGTTTAGCCCTGCGGCTCCGGATACATCTCGCGTTCGCCGGGCGCCCAGACGATGTCATTGCCCGCCTCGGCCAGCTTCTCGCAGTCCTGCGCCAGCGTGCGCGGGTAAGTGTCGAAGTCCTCGTGGGGCGCGAACTGCAGCCGGTTCACGAAGATGCTGGTGACGACCGGCCCGCCCAGCTCGCGCGCGCGTCGCACCAGCGACAGGTGACCCTCGTGCAGGTTGCCCATCGTGGGCACCAGCGCCGTGCGCGACTGGCCCGCCAGGACGGCGCGCAGTTCGGCGAGGGTATGGATGACTTGCATGATTGCTCCGTCGATGTCGGTTCAGCGCCGCGCGTTCGGCCCGGCGCGATTCAATTCTCGGTAGGGTCCGCTCGGTCGGATTCGCTTGGTTCGGCTCGCTCAGTTCAGTTCGCTCAGTCCAACTCGCTCAGTCCAGCTCGAAATCCAGGCCGAAGCCCGCGTGCGCGTCCTGCGCCAGCAGCTCCGCCAGCACCGGCATCGCATCGCCGAGCGCCTGGTCGAGCTTCCATGGCGGATTGAAGACGAACATGCCGCTGCCGTGCAGCCCGATGCCATCGGGCGACTCGCGCTTGACGTCGAGCCACGCGTGCAGCCAGTCGCCCGATGCCAGACGCCGCAACTGGTCCGGCAGCCGCTGCGCCTCGCGCCGGCTGACCCGCGGATACCAGACCGCGTACGTCCCGGTCGCGAAACGCTGCAACCCTTCACGGATCGCGTCCTGCACGCGGCGGTAGTCCTGCTTGTCTTCATAAGAAGGATCGATCAGCACCAGACCGCGCCGCGACGGCGGCGGCACGCAGGCGCGCACGCCGGCGAAGCCGTCGCTGGCGACGACCGCCGCGCGTCGTCCCGCCGACGCGAAGTAGTTCCGCAATACGTCGACCTCGGTCGGGTGCGCTTCGTACAGGCGCAGCCGATCGATGTTGCGCAGCATCTGCCAGGCCAGTTGCGGCGATCCCGGGTAGTGCGTGGGCGCGGCCGATGGCGGCGTATCCGATGTCGGAGCGGGCGCCACCGTTTCGGCATAAGCGCGCACCTGCGCCAGGTAATCGTCGATCGCTCCGGGCGCGAACGCGCGCGTCCACAACCTGGCGATGCCGGTCTGGAACTCGGCGCTTTGCGCCGCGAACCCGGTGTCGAGCGCATAGGCACCCGCGCCGGCATGCGTGTCGACGAACAGCAGCGGCTTGTCCTTGCGCGTCATCGCTTGCACGAGTTGCACGAGCACCACGTGCTTGAGCACGTCCGCATGATTGCCGGCATGGAAGCCGTGTCGATAGCTGAACACGATGCGTGACGCTCAGATCAGGTATTCGGCCGCGTTGTCGTGGCCGAGGATCACGTAGTTGACGCGCCGGATGTCGGCAAGTCGCGTGCCGCCGGCGTAAGAGATCGAGCTTTGCAGGTCTTCCTCCATCTCGCGCAGCGTGTCGGCCAGGTGGCCCTTGATCGGTTCGAGGATCCGTTTGCCTTCGACGAAGCTGCGGTGCCCCTTGTTGAACTCCGACGCCGAGCCGAAGTATTCCTTGTAGCGCCGGCCGTCGACCTCGACCGTCTGGCCCGGCGATTCCTCGTGGCCCGCGAACATCGAGCCGATCATCACGATGCTGGCGCCGAAGCGCACCGACTTGGCGATGTCGCCGTGCTCGCGGATGCCGCCATCGGCGACGATCGGCCGCGTCGCCACGCGTGAACACCACTTGAGCGCCGACAACTGCCAGCCGCCGGTCCCGAAGCCGGTCTTCATCCGCGTGATGCAGACCTTGCCGGGGCCGATGCCGACCTTGGTCGCGTCCGCACCCCAGCGCTCCAGGTCCATCACGCCCTCGGGCGTCCCGACGTTGCCGCCGATCACGAAGCAGTCGGGCAGCCGCTGCTTGATGTGGCGGATCATGTTCTTGACCGAGTCCGCATGCCCGTGCGCGATGTCGATCGTCAGATAGTCGGCACCGACGCCGGTGCTGGCCAGCATGTCGACGAGCGCGTAGTCGGCATCCTTGACACCCAGCGACAGCGATACGAAAAGGCCGTGGTCGCGCATCGTCCGAGCGAAGGCGAGCGTGTCGACGTCGAAACGGTGCTGGATATAGAAATAGCCGTCGCGCGCCAGTGACTCGCAGATACGCTCGTCGACGACGGTGCGCATGTTGGCCGGCACGACCGGAATCCGGAACCGGCGTCCTCCGAACTCGACCGACGGATCGCACTCGCGGCGGCTGCCGACCGCGCAACGGCGCGGCAGCAGCAGGATGTTGTCGTAATCGAAGATTTCCACGGCGCCTCCTCGTTCGGACAGATCGTCGGGCCGGAACGGCCGGACGATACCATTGTTGTCCCGCGGCCGGCGCCGCACGACCGACCCGCCATGCCTTCGCCCGCCCGTCCACCCTCCGCAGCCGAGCCGGCGCCCGTTGCCGCACCTGCTGCCGCGTCTCCGTCGGGTGCTGCCTCCGGTACCGCGTCGGCGTCTACGCCGGGTCCTGTACCCATCTCGCCGCTATGGCTGGCCGCCGGCCTGTCGGTCGGCGCTGCCATCGCGCTGGGCCTGGCGCGCTTCTCGTATGGCCTGTTGCTGCCGCCGATGCGGGCCGACCTCGGCTGGTCGTATGCGTTGGCCGGCGCGATGAACACCGCCAACGCGGCCGGCTATCTGCTGGGGGCGCTGCTGACGCCGTGGCTGATCCACCGTGCCGGCGCCGAACGCCTGCTGCTCGTGGGCGCGGCGACGTCGGCGGTCGGCATGGCGTTGAACGGCAGTGCATTGGAGACCGGGTTGCTGCTGCTTTGGCGGCTGGCCTCCGGCGTCAGCAGCGCATGGGTGTTCATTACCGGCGGGCTGTTGGCCGCCCGGCTGGCCGAACACCGGCCCGGCAGCGGCGGATTGCTGATCGGCGTGTACTACGGAGGCACCGGCCTGGGGATCGTGGTGTCGGCGCTGGCGGTGCCGGTGGTGCTGGCAGCGTTCTCTTCGCATCCCCATGGGTGGACGTTCGCGTGGTGGGTGCTGGCTGGTGCGTGCGCGCTCGGCACCGGCGTGCTGGCCGTGACGCTGCGGACGCTCGATCGGCTGGGGGCGGGGGATCGGGCGTCGGCGTCGGCGGCAATCCCGGCGTCGGCTCCGCCATCACCATCGACATCTGCACCGCGGTCAAGCATCCCGGTCGCCAACGTCGCTCCCACCCGGGCGTTCGCGTGGGGGCTGGCCGGGTATGGCTGTTTCGGCGCCGGCTACATCGGCTACATGACGTTCGTGATCGCGCTGCTGCGGCAGCAGGGCGCCAGCAGCGCTCGGTTGACGCTGTTCTATTCGCTGCTGGGCCTGGCCTGCATGCTGTCGTCTCGACTGTGGGCCGGGTTGCTCGATCGCTGGCGCGGCGGACAGCCGCAAGCCGTGCTCAACGCGCTGCTCGGCGTCGCCACCGTGCTGCCGCTGATCGGCGCGTCCGGCGCATGGGGCAGCGTCCTCGGCCTCGTGTCCGGCGTGATGTTCGGCGGCGTATTCCTGTCAGTGGTCGCGTCGACGACGGCGCTGGTCAGGCACAACCTGCCGCCGTCACAGTGGGCCGCGGGCATCAGCGCGTTCACGATCGTGTTCGCGTTCGGGCAAATCGTCGGCCCGACCGTCGTGGGCTGGCTATCGGATGGGCCGGGTGGCCTGTCGCGCGGGTTGGTCGCTTCGGCCGCGATGTTGTGGCTGGGGGCGGTGTTGGCGTGGCGGCAGCGGCCGTTGGGGTAGCAGCGGCCGCGTCGACCAGCGCCTCGGCCGAGAGGAGGCCGAGACCTCCATGAAGACCTTCCCGGCCTATCATTCGCTGATCGAGAGCCATGCACGGATCGACAACTGTCCCGCGCTTGACTGGCGCGGGGCCGGCACCGCATCAAGTTGATGACAAGGAAGTGGACCATGAGCATCGAACGCATCATCGAAAAGCGCACGCATGATCTGGGCGGTGGTTTCGTTGTCGGCCGGGTTCTGCCTTTCCATGCCCGCCGGATGGTCGGCCCGTTCATCTTCTTCGATCATCTGGGGCCTCTGACGCTGTCGCCCGGCATCCCGGGCGAGCTGGACGTGCGGCCGCACCCGCATATCGGCCTTTCGACCGTGACCTATCTCTATTCAGGCCAGATCACGCACCGCGACAGCCTGGGCTTCCATCAGGAGATTCGTCCTGGCGAGGTCAACTGGATGGTGGCGGGAAGCGGGATCACCCATAGCGAACGGCTCGAATATGCGCGTGCGCATGGCGCGCAGATGCACGGCATCCAGGCCTGGGTCGCGCTGCCGACCGAAGACGAGGAAACCGCGCCCTCCTTCCATCATCACGAAGGCGCGGACTTGCCCGAGTGGAGCGAGCGCGGCGTCCAGGGACGGCTGATCGTCGGTGAGGTGGACGGCCTCGCAGCCGCCACGCCGAGCCATTCGCCGATCTTCTATGAACATTGGCAGATGGACAGCGGCGCGCGCCGCAGCGTTACGCAGTCCTATTCCCAGCGCGCCGTCTATTGCGCCACCGGCGAGATCGAAGTGGATGGAACCACGCTCGGCGCAGGCCGGATGGCGGTACTCGAGGGCAAGTCGGGTGGTGAGGTTGTCGCGCGCCAGCCGAGCCAGGTCATGGTCCTCGGCGGCGAACCGCTGGGCGAACGCTATCTGCTATGGAACTTCGTGTCGTCGTCGAAGGAGCGCTTGTGGCAGGCCGCCGAAGACTGGCGACAGGGGCGCATGGCATTGCCCGCGGGTGACGATCGGGAATTCATCCCCATGCCGGACAAGACGCCGTGAAGATGGCGATTCTGGATCGGGCCCTGAATCGCCGATAGCTGCGCGGCGGTGGTCGCTTATCGAAGGCGGCTACGTTTGACTTCCGGCGGTGTAGCGGCATTCGCACGACGCATTCCGGTGGGGCGGTCCTTGATTGTTGTTTTCTGTCTATTTAGTATGGGACGAGTTTCGACAAAGGAATGGTCATGACACGACTCGATCGTATTACACAGCAGCCAGAGGTCATGGGTGGTAAGGCTTGCATCCGTGGGATGCGAGTCACGGTCGGCATGGTGGTTGGTCAGATCGGCGCTGGCCGTAGTGTGGATGAAGTGCTGGCCGACTATCCGTACCTCGAACGCGAAGACATCATGCAAGCGCTGCGCTACGCGGCGTGGCGTGCGGAGGAACGCGAGATTCAGATTGCCGGCGCATGAAGTTCCTGTTGGATATGAATCTATCGCCGCGTTGGGTTGGGCTATTGACCGATGCAGGCACTGAAGCGGTACATTGGTCGACCGTCGGCGCGTTGAATGCGCCCGATGCGCAGATCATGGCTTACGCACGGATTAACGAGTTCGTGGTGCTTACGCACGATCTCGACTTCAGCGCGATCCTCGCTGCGACTCAGGGTGATAAGCCGAGTGTGGTCCAAATTCGAGCCGACGATGTGAGCCCGGATGTGATTGGCCGTCAGGTAATCAGCGCGCTGCGGCAGATGGAGGCCGAATTGCAGGAAGGAGCACTCGTTACAATTGATCCGAATCGGATTCGGCTACGCGTACTGCCTCTGCAAACGAAGGCCGACTAAGCAGCGAATTCTGAACGATGGTCCGTTCGACATTGCTTTCGGCGAGCGGCGCCACCCGCGCTCGATCATCACGATAAGGAGACTCCCTTGACTGACCAACCGCTGCCCCCCGTGCGTCGCATCGTCACCGCCATCGATGCCGACGGACACTCATACATCGCCGAGGATGGTGAATCGCCGGCCACTCTGACGGTACCCAGCCGTGCCGCCTATCGCAATGCCAACCTCTGGCGCACGGTCGGCAATCGGCCATCGATCGATGCGCCGGACACGATTACCGAACATCGCGGCGTGCTGCCGCCTTCCGGCGGTACCGTGCTGCGCGTCATCGACATTCCGCCGCAGGCCGTCGATCCCGAGGAGCGCAAGCGACAAGCCGCTGCGGTGTTCGCCGCGATGTTCCCGGACGCCACGCATAGGCCCGGCCACGATCAGCCTGCCGGCATGCACGAGACCGCGACCATCGACTACGCGATCCTGCTGCAGGGCGAACTGGTCGCCATCATGGACAAGGACGAGACGGTGATGCGCGCCGGCGATATCCTGATCCAGCGTGGTACCAACCATGCCTGGGCCAATCGCTCGTCGCAGGTCGCGCGGATCGCTTTCATCTTGATCGATGCGCGCATGCCGGAGTAGGGGCTTGCCGCGCGAAGGTGGCGCCGGGTCAGCGCCCCAGCGCTTTCGCGCTGACCCCCGCGATGCCCCAGTTTTCCTTCGGCACGTCATGGATCCACACGCGGACGTTGGCGGCGGGCGCGCCCGTCGCGTCGACCAGCGCCTGCGTCACCTTCTCGATGACGGCTCGCTTCTGTTCCTCGGTACGGCCTTCGATCATGTAGATTTGCGCGAATGGCATCGCGGAAACTCCTTAGGATGCATCGAGTCGGGACAATGGATCGAGATCGACGCTTGTTTTGGGTCCATTAGTCGAGCTTGATGCCAAGCTGGCGGATCACGCCGCCCCAGCGCTCGCTCTCGGCACGAATGAAATCGGCGAACTGCGCCGGCGTGTCGGCCTTGGGATCCGCGCCGATGTTGTCGAACGTCTGTATCGCCGCGGGTGTTGCGGCGCCGGTCTTCCAGGCTTCGGCCAACCGCTCGGCCACACGGGGTGACAACCGCGCCGGCGCGACCAGGCCGAACCACGTCACCACGTCGAAGCCCGGAAAGCCTTGCTCGGCGACGGTCGGCGCGTCGGGCAACGCGCGTGAACGCCGCGCCGACGTCACCGCGATGACCTTGAGCCGGCCTTCCTTGACGTTGGGGATCGTGGTGGTCAGCGAACTCTCGAAACTCAGCGGGATCGTGCCCGCCAGCAGATCCTGTGCGATCTGGCTCGTGCCCTTGTAGGGGATGTGGTCCAGCTTGATGCCTGCGATCGATTGGAACAGTTCGGCCGCCAGGTGCGTGCTGGTCCCGACACCCGACGTTCCATAGGTCAATTGGCCGGGGTGCGCGCGGGCATGGGCGATCAGCCCCTTCAGATCGTCGAACGGCACGCTTGGATGCGCGACGATCGCGCAAGGTGTGAACCCCACCAGCGAGATCGGCGTGAGGTCCTTCTCCACCGAGTAAGGCAGCCGTGCATACAGCGAGGGCGCGATCGCGAGGCTGCTGATCGCCGATACGCCGATCGTGTAGCCGTCCGGGCTGGCCTTGGCGATCGCATCGGTGCCGATGTTGCCGCCCGCGCCGGCCTTGTTCTCGACCAGCAGCGTCTGGCCGAGCTGATCGCCGATCACCTTGGCCGCCGGGCGGGAAGGGCACGATCAGCTTGATCGGCCTGGACGGCCAGGCATCCTGGGCGTGGGCCGCCAGCGGTGCGGCCAGGGTGGCGCTCAGCGAGGCGCTTAGCGCGGTGAGGAAGGATCGGCGTTGCATGCAGTCTCCTGGGTATCGTTGTACGGGATGCCGTCGTTCGAGATACCGGCGTCAATCGAAATGCAGCGAGACGCTGCCCATGTCCTGCACGCGCAGGCAGACGTGGTCGCCCGCGGCCACCGCGACGGCCTCGGTCACGCCGCCTGACAGGATCACGCTGCCGGCGGGGATCTCCTGTCCCCGCTGGCCCAGGTGATTGGCGAGCATGGCGATGGCAGCTGCCGGGTGGCCCAGCACGGCAGCTCCGGCGCCCAGCGCGACGGGAACGCCGTTCTTTTCTAGCACGATGCCGACGGTGCGCAGGTCCACCGCATCGGGGCGCAGCGGACGCCCGCCGACCACGAAGCGCGCGGCCGACGTGTTGTCGGCGACGACGCTCTTCAGATCGAACTTGAAGTCGCGGTACCGGCTGTCGATGACCTCGATGCCCGGCAGCACGAAGTCGGTGGCCGCCAGTACGGCGCCGATGTGGCAGCCCGGGCCCTGGAGCGAACGTTTGAGCACGAACGCGATTTCCGGCTCCACCTTCGGGTGGATCAATTCGGCGGTCTTCACGCTGGCGCCTTCGGCGACGCTGAAGCTGTCGACGAGAAAGCCGAAGACGGGCGTCTCGACGCCCATCTGCTTCATCTTCGCGTGCGAGGTCAGTCCGGCCTTGTAGCCGATGACGCGCGCGCCGCGCGCCTGCTTGCGTGCGAGGATCCGGTCCTGGATCGCATAGGCATCCTCCCAATCCATCCGCGGATGCTCGTCGGTGATCTTCGGCGTGTCGCGCGCCTGGAGCTCGCAGCTTTCCAGATGCTCGGCAAGCCGGTCGAGGGTGTCGGTGTTCAGGTTCATGGAATTATCCGAATGAGCGTGGCCTTGGTGCAGAACGGCAGTGGCGTGACGAGCATTGGCGAAAGCCGGCTTCGGCGCGACCACCTCTTGGGGTCAGGCCACGGCCTGGCGAGCAGTCTGGTTAGCGGGCTGCGACGCGCGGTCGCGCGCTAGGGTAAGGGCGGTGTCCTCGATCATGTCCTCCTGGCCGCCGACCATGCCGCGCCGGCCCATCTCGACCAGGATGTCGCGCGCCGGCACGCCGTACTTCTGCTCGGCGCGCTTGGCGAACAGCAGGAACGAGCCGTAGACGCCCGCATAGCCGAGCGTCAGCGCGTCGCGGTCGATGCGGATCGGGAAGTCCATGATCGGCACCACCAGGTCCTCGGCCACATCCTGGATCTTGAAGACGTCGACGCCGGTCTCGATGCCCATCAACCGGCACACGGCCACCAGCACTTCCATCGGCGTGTTGCCCGCGCCGGCGCCCAGCCCCGCCGCGGCCGCGTCGATGCGGTTGGCGCCGACCTCGATCGCGGCGATCGAATTGGCCACGCCCATCGCCAGGTTGTGATGGCCGTGGAAACCCAGCTCGGTCTCGGGCTTCAGCGCCTCGCGCACCGCGCCGACGCGGGCCTTGACCGTATCGGGCAGCAGATGGCCGGCCGAGTCGGTCACGTAGATGCAGTTCGCGCCGTAGCCTTCCATCAGCTTCGCCTGCTCGACCAGTTTCTCGGGGCTGGCCATGTGCGCCATCATCAGGAAGCCCACGGTGTCCATGTCCATCTTTCGGGCCAGCGTGATGTGCTGCTCGGAGACGTCGGCCTCGGTGCAGTGCGTGGCCACGCGGATCGTGTGCACGCCCAGATCGCGCGCCTGTTTCAGATGGTCCACCGTGCCGATGCCGGGCAGCAGCAGCGCGCTGACCTTGGCGCGCTGCATCAGCGGGATCACGGCGCTCAGGTATTCCTCGTCGCTATGCGCCGGAAAGCCGTAGTTGACCGAACTGCCGCCCAGGCCATCGCCATGCGTGACCTCGATCAGCGGGATGCCCGCGTCGTCCAGGCCGCGCGCGATCGTCCGCATCTGCGCGAGTGTCATCAGGTGGCGCTTCGGGTGCATGCCATCGCGCAGCGTCATGTCATGCAGCGTGATCCGAGTGCCCTTGAGTGTGCTCATGTCGGGAATGTCCAGTGTCGATGGTCCGGCGCTCGTCAATGAAGCGAGCGCGTACCGGGGATTAGGGGGTTGGCGATGCCTCGTGGAGGCGATCTGCCTAGTTGGCGGCCATGGGTTCGAGGACCAGTTCGCCATTGAGGATCTCCTCGGCGAACATCTCGGCCGTGCGGGCGGCGGAGGCGGTCATGATGTCGAGGTTGCCCGCGTACTTCGGCAGGTAGTCGCCCAGTCCTTCCACCTCCAGGAAGACCGAGACGCGCTTGCCGTCGAACACCGGGCCGTTGACCAGCTTGTAGCCGGGTACGTATTTCTGCACCTCGCCGATCATGTCGTGGATCGATCGGGTGATCGCCGCCTGGTCCGGTTCGGTCTCGGTCAGGCAGTGCACGGTGTCGCGCATGATCAGCGGCGGTTCGGCCGGGTTGACGATGATGATGGCCTTACCCTTGCGGGCGCCGCCGACCTTCTCGACGGCGCCGGCCGTGGTCCGTGTGAACTCGTCGATGTTCTTGCGCGTGCCCGGGCCGACCGAGCGGCTGGACACGGTGGCCACGATCTCGCCGTATTCGACCGGCTGCACGCGGCTGACGGCGGCGACCATCGGGATCGTGGCCTGGCCGCCGCAAGTGACCATGTTGACGTTCATCTCGCGCCGGCCCACGTGCTGGCGCAGGTTGACCGGCGGCACGCAATAAGGGCCGATCGCCGCGGGCGTCAGGTCGATCATCATCGCGCCCTCGGCATTGACCTTGCGTGAGTTCTCGGCGTGCACGTAGGCGCTGGTGGCGTCGAAGACGATCTGCACGCCGTCGGCCCGGATGTGCGGCACCAGGCCGTCCACGCCTTTGGCGGTCGTCTTGATGCCCATCTCCCTGGCGCGCGCCAGGCCATCGGAGCTGGGGTCGATGCCGACCATCCAGACCGGTTCGAGCACCGGGCTGCGCTGCAGTTTGGCCAGCAGATCGGTGCCGATGTTGCCGGGGCCGATCAGCGCGCATTTTATTTTCTTGGTCATGAGGATTCCTTGTCAGATGAAGCGCACCGAGCAGCCGCCGATGCCGCCGATCGTTACGCGCAGGCTGTCGCCGGCCGTGACGGGCACCATCGCCGCCAGCGAGCCGGAGAGCACGACCTCGCCGGCTTCCAGCGCGATGCCCTGCCGGCCCAGCGTGTTGGCGAGCCAGGCGACCGCGTTGGCCGGGTGTCCCAACGCCGCGGCGCCGGCGCCCGTGGCGACGATCTCGCCGTTCTTTTCCAGCACCATGCCGCAGGTGCCCAGGTCCACGTCGCGCGGATCGACGAGGCGGTCGCCCAGCACGAACACGCCGCAACTCGCGTTGTCGGCCACGGTGTCCGCGATACCGATCTTCCAGTCGCGAATCCGCGAATCGACGATCTCGAAGCAGGCCATCACGCCCTCGGTCGCGGCCAGCACCTCGGCGGCCGTGACGCCTGGCCCCCTTAGCGTCTTCTTCAGCACGAAGGCGATCTCGCCCTCGGCCTTGGGCTGGATCAGCGTGGCAGCGGCAATGGCCTCGCCTTCGTTGTGGACCATGCCGTCGGTCAGCCAGCCGAAGTCGGGCTGGAACACGCCCAGCATGTCCATCACGGCCTGCGAGGTCACGCCGATCTTCTTGCCGATCACGCGTTCGCCGGCG
Source organism: Pseudomonadota bacterium (assembly GCA_029779435.1). Classification (GTDB taxonomy): domain Bacteria; phylum Pseudomonadota; class Gammaproteobacteria; order Burkholderiales; family Burkholderiaceae_E; genus JAKPAM01. The sequence continues at coordinate 172,666 of JAKPAM010000171.1, forward strand.
GCCAGCCGTCGCGCCATCAAGTGCTGCTGGATCGCGTAGGCGTCGTCGATCGTGATGCCGGGGTGGCGCGTGCTCAGCGGCTCGACGACCTGGCGGCCGATCAGGGCCTCGTACAGCTCGTCGCCGAGTGTTTCGTACAGTTCGGTATTCATGGGCTTAGTTGGAAACGGAAAGCGGTTCTTCGGCGCCGGCCTCGGCGAGGAAATCACCGACCAGCCGAGCGAAGCGCGCGGCATGCTCGATCTGCGTCCAGTGGCCGCAGTGGCCGTAGACGTGCAACTGCGCGCGCGGGATCCAGTCGGCCAGCGTGTAGGCGTTGGTCAGCGGGATCACGCGGTCTTCCCGACCGTGGATGACCAGCGTCTCGTGCGGGAGGCGGCGAATGTCCTGTTCGCGGCTCGCCAGCGCATCGACCCAGCGCTGGCGCGGGGCCGGAAACATCGCCGAGAACGATTTCTGGAAACCCGGGCGGATGCTGGCTTCGTAGCGCAGGTGCGCGAGTTCGTCGTTCACGAGACTGCGATCGAACGCGAAGATGTCCAGCAGTTCGCGCATCGCCGCCAGCGAGGGCTCGTAGCCCCAGACCGCATCCAGCCCCGGCGTGATCGGGAACGGAACGCCGACGCTGCCCATCAGCACCAGCCGGCGCACGCGGGCCGGATGACGGATCGCCAGCGCCAGCGACAGGCCGCCGCCGAACGAGTTGCCGACGAGGTCCGCGCGTTCGATGCCCAGCATGTCGAGCAGCGTCACGGCCTGCCGCACCCATGCATCCATGCCGTAGGCGAAGCCTGGCGGACGTTCGCTGTAGCCGAAGCCCAGCATGTCGGGGGCGATGACGCGCGCGCGTTTCGCAAGTTCGGGCATCACCAGCCGCCAGTTGGCCCAGGCGGAAACGCCGGGGCCTGAGCCGTGGATCAGTAGCACGGGGGGACCGCTGCCGGTGTCATGCGTGTTGGTGGTGAAATCGCCGGTTCGCACCTGGTTGGCGATCTCGGGGTTGATAGACATTCGTGTCTCCTTGATTAGTCGGGGATGTTGAGTACGGTGCGAAAGCCGACGTGCACGGTGCCCAGTAGCGCATCCTGTGGTTGCCGCGCGGACGGGCGATACCGCACGCAGTAGTCGGGCGCGCACAGGAACGATCCGCCTTTGATGACTCGGGTCCGCGCCGTGTCCCCGGTGCCCGTCGCGGACAGGCTGGCGACGGTGGGCTCGACCCCCGGCGATGCCGGGTGACGAGTCCGGTAGGTATCGCGCGTCCATTCCCAGACGTTGCCGACGGCGTCGTACAGGCCGAAGCCGTTGGCGGGGTAGCAGCCGACAGGGGCGGTTCCGACGTGGCCATCACGCCCGCTGTCCGTGAACGGGAAGCGGCCCTGCCATGTGTTGGCTGGGAGGCGATCGGCCACGGTGGTGCCGGCTGGGGATCGCCCCTGGGCATCCGGCGTGTTTCCCCACGGGTAATCGGCGCCATCCAGGCCGCCGCGCGCCGCATATTCCCATTGGGCTTCCGTCGGCAGGTCGCGCTTCAACCACCGGGCATAAGCGAGTGCATCGTCGTATGCCACATGCACGACCGGGTGGTTCTCCCGGCCCACGATGTCGCTGCTCGGGCCTTGCGGATGACGCCAGTTCGCGCCAGGCATCCAGCGCCACCATGCATAGGCGCCGTCGCCAAGGTGCTCCGCGCCGCGCGGAGGTACGAATACGGCGGAGCCCGGCTGCAATCGGTCGGCCGGGACGTCTGGAAGATCCGAGGTCCGTGGTGCGTGCTCGGCCCGCGTGACATAGCCCGTCGCATCGACGAAGCGTGCGAACTGCGCATTGGTCACTTCATGTCGGTCGATCCAGAACGCGCCGACGCTTGCCTCGTGCTCCTCGCGTTCCTCGGGGTAACCGTGGCGGGAGCCCATGCGGAAACGTCCGGAAGGGATGCGCACCATGCCCGCGCGATCGAGGCCGTTGCTTCCAGGCGAAGCGAAGCCGGAGGGCAATCCGGAATAGCGCTGACACAAAGGAGTACGGGCAGGGGTACGGGCCGGTTCCGTATCGGTTGCGGCTCGGGCGCCTCCTCCCATCATGACCAGGACGGCACATACCAGCCCGGCCGGAACGATGGCGTCCAGCCGTCGCGCACGCCCCTCGGATGAGGGGAGCGGCGCGGCCGTCGGCGTACTACCGAACCTCATTGACGTCCTCGTAGTACTTGAGGCTGTTGCTGTAGCCTGGGCGCGACGCCAGCCCGTCGAAATCGACGACGCCGTTCTGCTTAGCGTAGCGATCGTATTCCGCCACCAGTTCTTTCAGCTTGTCGGGATGTCGGGCCGCCAGGTCGTTCCGTTCCGCGCGGTCCTTGGACAGGTCGTAGAGTTCCCAGTCGCCTGTGCCCCACGGCTTGTTGGCCTGGACGATCTTCCAGTCGCCGACACGCATCGCGCGCCGGCCATTGAGCTCCCAGCCTCGGCGAAATACCGGGTGTACCGTCGCTCTCTTTCCGGTGAGCAGCGCACGCATCGAAGTGCCCTGCATCGCGGCGACTTCGCGCCCTTGATAGGTGGTGCCGGGCGGTGTGACACCAGCCAGTTCCAGGATGGTCGGCGCCACGTCGGTGACGTGGGCGGGTGCGCGGGTCAGCGCATCCCTGAGGCTTCGCTCGGGCAGGCTGAAGATGGCCGGAACGGCAATCCCGCCTTCGTACATGAACGCCTTGTACAAATTGTGCGGCGTAGAACCCACCTGCGCCCAGCCGGGCCCGTACTCGGCGAATGACCCGGGGCGACCCGTGTTGTCCAGGCTGTTGTCGCGGTGCCTTCTCGCCCATTCGCGCGTCTGCCCCTCGTCCAGCACCGTGTTGCCATCGGCCCCGTTGTCGGACAGGAAGAGGATGGCCGTGTTGTCATACTCGCCAATGCGCTTCAGATGATCGACGACGCGTCCGATCTCGGCGTCCATTTCCTCCACCATCGCCGCATAGACCGCCATGCGCTTGGCATCGACGCGTTTCTGGTGGTCACTGAGCTGGTCCCAGCGCGGCCAGGCCGGGTGGCCGGCGTGAGGCTGCATGTCCTGGGGCACGATGCCGAGCGACTTCATCTTTTGCAGGCGGCGCGCGCGAATGACGTCATAGCCGACGTCGTACCGACCCTCGTATTTCTGGATCGATGCGTCGCGCGCTTGCAATGGCCAGTGCGGTGCCGTGAAGGCCAGATAAGCGAAGAAGGGCTTGCCGTCACCCCGACCGCCATCGATGTAGGAGATCAGCTTCGACGCGAAGTGTTCGCTCGAATGGAAATCCTTCGGAATCTGCACCTCCTTGCCGTTCTCGCGATACAGCGCCATCGGCGTCTTGTCCGCATCGAAGGTGATGATTCCCGTCTGGTCGAAATGGCTCGCGCCGCCGTTCATCATCGCAAAGGACTGTTCGAAGCCGCGATTCGGCGGCGCGTGTTCCTCCTTCACGCCCAGATGCCACTTGCCTGCCATGTAGGTGTGATAGCCCGCCTCCCTCAGCAGCACCGGAAAGGGTAGGGCGCGGTCCGTCAGGTAACCCTCATAACCGGGAAGGCTGCGCTGGCGTGGTGTCAGCAGCTCGGCCATGCTGCCAAAGCCGACCTGGTGGTTGTCGGCGCCGGACATCAGCATCGCTCGCGTCGGCGAACAAAACGGAGAGGCGTAGAAGTCCGTGAACTTCAGGCCGCGCTCGGCGAGCCGATCCAGGTTGGGCGTGGCGATTTCTCCACCAAAGGCGCCGATATCGGAATAGCCGAGATCGTCTGCGACGATCAACAGCACGTTGGGGCGCCGTGCCTCGTCGGAGCGTGACGGCTCTTGCGCCGCGTTGTCTGCCCGCGTCCGCGTCTGCGCGGCGGTCACGGGGCCGAGCGTGGTCAGGCCCAGCAGCACGGCCATCGCGATCGACACGCGCGTCGATCGCCTCCGCCGACAGGCCCGGCCCGCGGATTCGATGAACGGTAATGAGTCAGAGCTTGATGCAGACATTCTTCAGCTCCGTATAGAACTCCAGCGAATGCACGCCTCCTTCGCGGCCGATGCCCGACTGCTTGGCGCCGCCGAACGGCGTGCGCAGGTCGCGCAGGAACCAGCTGTTGACCCACGAAATGCCGACCTGCATCCGCTGTGCCACGCGGTGCGCGCGCGACAGGTCGCGCGTCCAGATCGCGCAGGCCAGGCCATAAGCGTTGTCATTGGCCTTGGCCAGCACCTCGTCCTCGTCGTCGAACGGCGCGATGTGGCAGCAGGGGCCGAAGATCTCCTCCTTGATCACGCGCGCCGTTTCCGGCAGGCCGGTCCAGATCGTCGGTCGCACCCACGCGCCGCCGGTGTAGCGCGGCCCCAGGTCGGGTACGCCGCCGCCGGTGACGACGGTCGCACCTTCGGCTTCAGCCAGCTTGTAGTAACCGAGCACCTTCTCCTGGTGCTCGCGGCTGATCAGCGGACCCAGCTTGACGTCCGGCTCATCGGGCGCGCCGATCTTCCAGCCTTCGATCTGGCGGGCGAGTTCGCTGACGAAACGGTCGAAGATCGGCCGCTCGACGTATACGCGCTCGGTGCCCAGGCAGACCTGGCCGCTGTTGACGAAGGCCGAGCGCAGCGTGCCTTCGATGGCGGCGTCGAAGTCGCAATCGGCGAACACGATGGCCGCGTTCTTGCCGCCCATCTCCAGGCTCACCGGGCGCGCGCCCTTGGCGGCGGCTTTCATGATGACTTCGCCGGTTCGCGTCTCGCCGGTGAACGTGATCGCATCGACGCCCGGGTGCGTGGTGACGAACTCGCCGGCCGAATCGGGCCCGAAGCCGTGCACGACGTTGTAGACGCCGGCGGGTATGCCGGCCTCGTTCATGACCTCGCCGAGCAGCGCGGCGGTCTGCGGGGTCTCTTCCGAAGGTTTGACGACGACCGTGTTGCCGCAGGCCAGCGCCGGGCCGACCTTCCACGTCATCAGCAGCAGCGGCAGGTTCCACGGGCAGATGACGCCGACCACGCCCACCGGCGTGCGGTAGCCGTAGTTGATCGCGCCGAGCCCGTCGGGCGTGGCCAGTTCGAAGAACTCGCTGGGCACGTTCTTCACGACGTCGGCGAATATCTTGAAATTGGCCGCCCCGCGCGGGATGTCGATGTGGCTGGCGATACTGCGCGGCTTGCCGGTATCGGCGCATTCGGCGGCCAGGAACTCGTCGAAGCGGCGATTGATGCCATCGGCCACGGCGTAGAGTCTCTCGACGCGCTCGGCCACCGGCATGCGGCTCCAGGGGCCGCTCAGCGCGGCGCGCGCGGCCGCCACCGCCGCATCGACCTGCTCGCGGCCGGCTTCGTGCACGTGCGCGATGACCTCGCCCGTCAGCGGCGAGTGCTTGTCGAAGCGGCGAGTACCCGCCACGTACTTGCCATCGATGAAGTTATGGATCTGTTTCATGCTCGTCCCTTGGTAGTGGCGGTTCCCGGATCAGGTGTAGACGTCCGTGAACGAAGGCACGAGGTCGCCCGTGTGATAGAAGATGCCGCTGCCGAGACGGTCTTCGCTCCACGTCGTGACAGGGCGGTCGGGCTGAGCGAGATAACCCAGGCCCGCGAAGGTCTCGTTGCGGTTGCCGCTGGGGTCGAAGAAATAGATCGTCTCCCCGCGCGTGATCCCGTGGCGCGTCGGCGCGACGTCGATGCGCACCTTGTTCTTGGCCATCACGTCCGCGGCCTTCAGCACGTCATGCCAGGAATCCAGGAAGTACGCGATGTGATGCAGTCCGCTGCGCGGGCCGCCGACGAGGGCGATGTCGTGCGGTGTCGTGGTGCGGGCCAGCCAGGTCGCGGCCTGGATGTCGCCTTCCGGTCCGACCAGCACCTGTTCGGTCAGGAAGAAATCCAGGCACTCGGTCACGAAACGCGTGTTCTCGGCCACCGTGTTGACGCCGGCCTCCGGGTTCATCTCGCACATCAGCAGGATGTGATCCAGCCAGTGGGCGCCGGCGCCGCGGATGCCGTCGGGCCAGGGATCGGGGTTCGTCGTGCCGACGTCCGTGCCCACGTACTCCTTATGGGCATACAGGCGCATGTCATGGCCGCTGGGAAGATTGAACTGCAGCATGCGGCCCACGGAAGGCAGCGTGCCTTCGGGAAGCATCGTGGTCTTGATGCCCCAGGCCTCGATGCGTCGCGCGAGCGCATCGAGGTCGGCGTCGTCCTTGACCTTGTACGCCACGTGGTTCAGCCCCGCCTGGTCGGACGGGGTCAGGATCAGCGAGAACTTGTCCCACTCGTCCCAGCACTTCAGGTAGACGTTTCCCGTCTTGTCGGTCATCACCGACCTGAGGCCCAGTACTTTCTCGTAGTGGTGCAGCGCGGCATCGATGTCCATTACTCTGAGGCTCGCATGCCCTATGCGTAGAACGCCCATGTCATGTCTCCTTGGGGTGAAGCGGGGGTAAGGGAACGGCAGCCGTGGCGGCGGTCGTTCGGGAAAAGGGTCGGGCCAGCTTGGCGGCGACCTCGAGCCGCAATGGCCCGACGGGAGCGACGCGGCAGGCCAGCGTGTAGCCCTGGGCTTCTTCGTCACGGCTCACGTGCGCGCGGCTGATCGGCCCCAGCGCGCGCACGCTCCCGTCGAGGACGCGTACCTTGCAGACGCCGCAGCCGCCGTTCACGCATCCCACGGGGATGCCCCGGCGGCCCAGCCGCAACATGCCCTTGAGCAGGCTTTCGTCGCTGGTACACGCATAGGCTTCTCCGGTCTGGACGACGATGATGCGGTGGCCGGTGCGGGTTTCGGGTGGCATCGCGAGGGCTCTCACACGCGCTTGAACAGCGGGCTGCGGGCGCCCTGCGCATCGGCGGCCGACAGGAACTTCTCGGTGTAGATGTCGCGCTCGAACAGACGCCCCTGCATCAGCGTGCCGATGCAGGCCTCGATCATCGGCGGCGGGCCGCACAGATAAGCTTTGTGTCCGGCGAAGTTGCCGTCGAAAGCCGCCCTGGCCGCTTCGTGCACGAAGCCGCGCGCACCGGTCCAGGTCGGGCCGTCGGGTTCGTTCGACAGGCTCGGCAGATAGCGGAAGTTCGGATGCGTGCGCGCCAGTTCGCGAAACTCCGCGTCGTAGTAAAGCTCTTCGCGCGTGCGTTGGCCGTATACCAACGTGATCGGGGCCGTGCAGCCGGCCGCCAGCCGTTCGAGGATCATCGAACGCGGGCTCGACAACCCCGATCCACCGGCCATGAACAGCATCGGCAACTCGGCCGAGCGGCGCACGAAGAAGCGCCCGTACGGGCCGGCCAGCTGCAGCCGATCGCCTTCCTTCGCCGATTCATGCAGCCAGGTGGTGCCCGCGCCGCCGGGCACGTGCCGGACGTTCAACTCGATGTCCACCGCATTGCCTTCGGCGTCCGGCGGGTTGGCGATGGAGAAGGCGCGGCGTTGATCGAGCCCGGGAATCTCCAACTGCACGTACTGGCCCGCCTGGAAGTGGATCGGTTCGTCCAGCGCCAGATGCAAGGCCTTGATCGTCGGCGTCAGCCGCTCGATACGCACCAGCGTCGCCGAGAAGTCGCGCACGGGAATGATCTCGGCGTCGGGCTCCTCGTCGATGTCCGCTTCGATGGTCGCGTCGCTTTGCAGCGTGGCGCAGCAGGCCAGCGTCTTGCCGTCGTCGCGCTCGAAGTCCATCAGCGCGAACGGGTTGGCCGCGCCATGGTCCACCTCGCCGTCGCACACCTGCACCTTGCAGGTGCCGCACAAGCCATGGCCGCAGGCATGCGGCAGGTAGACGCCCTGGCGCAACGCCGCATCCAGCAGCGTCTGTCCGTCCTCGACGTCGAGGACGACGCCCAATGGCTCGATGGTCAACTGGTAGCTCATGCCGGTCTCGCGCCGATCAGGCGTGGGAGCCCCGGATGCCGGTCAGGCCCGGCGTCCGGAAGCGGATCGCGTCCTTATGGCGCAGACCGTTGTCGGCCAGCGACCTGGCCGGATCGGGCTGCCAGGGTTCGCCGGACTTGAGCCAGACGACCGTGTTCCAGTCGATCCTCGCGAAGTCCGGATGCTCGCCATAGATGCCGGGCAGCACGTCGGTGGCCAACGCGCCGAAAGGCATGTCCGGCGGCAGCGGCAGGCAGTACGGCGACGCGAACATCAGATGGTCGTCCCAGCCGATATAGAGCAGCGGCGCGGGAAAGTTCTCGCGAACATCCTTGGCGGGAAAGTCGTACGCCTGCAATGCGTTCGTGCTCATGCCGCACCTCCTGGCGCCGCGACGCCGGCCGGAGACGGTTCGCCGCGCCAGGCGGCGAAGTTGCGCTGGTCTTCCGATCCCTCGAAGTCGAGGTTGTCACGCCCCACGTTCAGGCCGTACCAGTCGAGCACGGCGGCCAGCGGATCGAATCCCGGCTGCGTGGGATCGACGTCGGGCTTGAAGCAGTGGCCCTGGTAGATCTGATGGACCGGCAGCCAGGACTGCACGTACTTCTCGGGCTCGTGCTCGAAGATCTGCCGGCAGCCATCGCTGCAGAAGTGGTACTTGTCGCCGAGGTAGGTTGTCTCGCGGTAGCAGATCCGCGTCGGATCGCCGGGCTCGGTGAACAGCATCGGGATCTGGCACGTCGTGCACAGCATCGGCAGCGTCTTGCTGTAGAAGCGATGGCCGGCCGCCTGGCGTTCGCGATAGTGTTCGAGGCGCGGGCGATAGTAGCGGTCGAACGTGTCGGGGTACTTGGCCGACAGCCAGTCCAGTTCCTCATCGGTCGGAACCCAGGTGTGAAAAGGCGCCGCCGCCGCGAAGTTGTAGAACGTGTTCCAGGCCTGGTGGCTGATGTGGTCCTTACCCTCGCAGGCCTGTTTCCATCCGGCCGGCTCACGGATGCCGTAGCGCGCGAGATCCTTGAACAGCGCGCCGCCGTTTTCCTCGGCGTACATCTCCCAGGCTTCCTTCCAGCTCATCACGCGCTTGGGCAGCATGTAGTCCTGCATCATGGCCACCAGCGTCAGCAGCCGGTATCCGCGCCAGAACCACTTGTCGATCCAGCGCTGCACGATGGCCACGTTGCCGGGATCCTGCTCCAGCATGAACTTGATGCATTCGATGCCCAGCGTCATGTGGCGCGACTCGTCGCTCTGCGCCGAGAAGCCGAACGTGACCGTCGACATGTCGCCGTTGTGCGCGGCGCCCGACATGAACGGCACGAACAGCAGGTTGGTCAGCACGTACTCGAACGAGAAGCTCACGGCGGTGAGGAACTCGAACGGCCCGCCGGTCATCGCGTCCTCGAAGAAGGACTTGGGCACGGACAGGTACCACACGCGGTCGTACCATTGGCTCGTGCTGTGCATGCCGTTGAAGTACTTGTTGTAGTGGCTGATCGCGTGCGTCTCGGTCTGGAAGTGGCGCAGTTCGTCGATCGACTGCATCTGTGCCGCCACACGCGCGCCGGCACCGGTGAAATGCCTGCCGACGTGAGCGAAGCCGCGATGCGCCGCGTATTCGAGCGGCGTCACGCCCTGGATGAACAGCTTGAGCGCGTTGACGTAGCGCGCGTCGGCGACGCCGAGCTGGCCGTTGTTCTGCGCGAAGGCCTCGATCACCGCGTAGAGCTTCTTCTCCTTCTCACCCTGGTACTTCCAATAAGCGTCCATGGTCAGGCGGAACGGATCCTCCCACTTGTCCCAGTCGTGGATCACGATGCCTTCGTATCGATCGTACGGAAAGACCTTGTCCATCGGCTGGTAGCTGGTCTCCCAGCCGAGGCCGCGCGTCATGGCGGCATAGCGTTCCTTCAGGCCCAGTTTCTTCTTGACGACTCGGGTGTCCATCAATGCATCTCCTCGATGGGTTAGTGCTGCCAGCTCAACGTGAGCTGGTCGTCGTCCTCGTCGATGTGGCCCGAGAGCGTGACGAGGTTCAGGTGGATCTGCTGCAGGTCGAACGGCCGGCCGGTCTGCTCTTCGACCGTGGCGCGGCGGACGGTCAGTTGCCCGGGGGCGTCGATCTTCACGAGGCCGGGCGAATGCACGGCCCGGGCCTGCGGGTTGTCGGCCAGGATGGCTTCGACGAGCGGGCGCGCCTCTTCGTTGTCCTGGAACGCGATGAAGACTTTGGATGTCGTGGTGCGGGTCATGGGTTCGTTCCTGCTCACAGGGTCAGGCCGGCCTTGCGGGCCCGCGCGTCCAGCGCCGTGCGCACCGACGCCAGCGCCGCTTCGCCGGCCTCGCCGAGCGCCAGTTCCGCCACGGGCGCGAGCGCGGCTCGTGCCTGGCCGGCATGGGTGGCGTACCAGTCGGAGATCAGTCGCCGGTTGTCGTCGGACTCGGCGGCGGCGGTCTTGACGACGGCGTCGATCCAGCGCGCGCTCTCGTCGTGCCATTCCGGGATGAACGCCGTCAGCATGGCCACGGCCGTGCCGCCCTGCAGCGCGAGGTGCTCGTCGACGTACTGGTCGAGGATCAGCGGATAGAGCAGTCCGTCGAGGGCCAGGTTCTGCGCGATGAACACCTCGAACGGATCCTGCAGCACCAGCGTGTCTTCCACGCAGCGGCGCAGCGGCTGCCAGCGCGCGTCGTGCAGCCACGCGTCCTTGCCCGCCTCCAGGACGCCGGGCTCGTCGAGCGCCAGGCCCAGGCGCGTCAGGTACTGCGCGACGCCGAGCTGGTCCATCGCATGGAACATCGCCGGCGCGGTGAAGGCCGTGCCGTAGCCGCGGGCGCATACGGTGCAGTTGTTCATGTTGCCGCCCCACGCGACGTGCCTTAGCGGCATCAGTACCTCGCAGGCGTGGGCGCGCAACGCGTCCGACATCTTGCCGACCAGGCCCCGCGACTCGACGAACTGGTAGTTCGCCTCCATCGTGTCCTGCTGGCGTGCACGGGCCATGGTCCAGGTGGCGTAGTAGTACTGGCGCGGATCGCGCAACGCGTACCAGTCGGCCATGCGCACCGCGCTGCGGCGCGTGTCGAACAGATCGAAGCCAGGTTCCCAGGTCGGCCGATAATGGAAATTCGCCGTGGGCTGCGCGTCGAGCGTGGCCTCCAGGTAGCGCGACGCCGGTTTGTCGCCGGTGCGGATCGCCACGCGGGTGAAGGTCTGGCGCAGCGGTTGAATCTCGCGCGCCTGCAAATCGATGTTCATGTGATGCGTCTCCTTGGCTGCGGTCGTGATGCGGGGATCAGTCGTTCAGATGGCGCACGCGGTTGGCTTCGCAGAAGGCCGCGAAGGCCGGTTCCGGCAGCATCAGTTCCACCGTGAGTTCGGCCCACCCGATCGAGAACTCGAACTCGACGAGACCGTTGCTCCGTCTGCCCAGCACGCGTACGGTTCGCTTCGTCAGATCGCAGACGAGCGGGTGTTCGTGATCGGCGGGTGCGGCCATCCGGGTCTCCTGAGCGTTCGTTTCGCACCTCCCTTCCGCACGATCCGTGCCACTAGCGGCCAATCGGCAAAATATCGATAAAAACGAAGTAAATCCCTTGTCGAAACAGGGCATTGGTGAGGAAAACCTGGCCGTCTCCGTTCGCCTGTTCGCCTTCCCGTCAGGAATTGCTGCATGACAGCATGATCATTTCATCAAACCGGTCGAGCGCGTGATGATCAAAAGGTGAGATCGTCGGTTTCGACTTCGGGCTCTCCCTGATGGTCATTTGGTGTTTTTATCGATACTTTGAGCCATGACCACGTCTACCGTACCGCCCTTGCCGTCTGATGCGGATCTGCGCCGGCTGGTCCATTTCTCGACCGTGGACGGGCGTATCTGGCTGGCTGACCAGCGCATGCTGCTGGTTCATGCGGCGACCTTCCAGGCGTTGCGGCGCGAGTTCCTCACGAGCCTCGGGCCCGCGCATACGCGGCGCCTGCTGATGCGGGCCGGCTATGCGTCCGGTGCGCGGGATGCGCAGCTCGCGCGACAGGTGCGGCCCCATGCGTCGATCTTCGAGGCTTTCGCCGTCGGCCCCCAGCTCCACATGCTCGAAGGCGCGGTGCGGGTGACCCCCCAGGTCTTCGAACTGGACGAGGCCGCGGGTCATTTCCACGGCGTCTTTCGCTGGGACCATAGCTGGGAGGCCGAGGTACACCTGCGCGACTGGGGTCCGCAGGACGAGCCCGTGTGCTGGGCGCTGCTCGGTTATGCCTCGGGCTATACCAGCACGTTCTTTCATCGGCCGGCCTTGTTCAAGGAAGTACAGTGCATCGCCTGCGGCGAGCCGCATTGCCTGATAGAGGGACGCTTCGCGCATGAGTGGCCCGATGCCGAGCAGCTCGCGCGCGACTACGATTCGGACTCGATGCTCGTGCGCCTCGACGAGCTGCAGTCGCAGGTCGAGGCGCTGCGCACGCAACTGCAACCCGCCGATGACCAGGGGCCGTTGCTCGGAACCTCGCGTGCCTTCATGGATACGGTGGCGCTGTTGCGGAAAGCCGCGCCCACGCAGGTCACGGTATTGCTGACCGGCGAAACCGGGGTGGGCAAGGAGCGCTTCGCGCGGGCCTTGCATGCGATGGGGCCACGTGCCGACAAGCCGTTCGTCGCCGTGAACTGCGCGGCGCTGCCGGCCGATCTGATCGAAAGCGAGTTGTTCGGCGCCGAGAAGGGGGCCTACACCGGTGCCACCGCTACCCGCGTGGGTCGTTTCGAACGAGCGCACGGCGGCACGCTGCTGTTGGACGAACTGGGCGAACTGCCGCTGCCCGCGCAGGCGAAGCTGCTGCGCGTGTTGCAGCAGGGCGAGGTCGAGCGGCTCGGCGGTACCCAGGCGCGCAAGGTGGACGTGCGCGTCGTCGCCGCGACCAATGTCGACCTGGAAAAGGCCGTCGAAGAGGGGCGTTTCCGGCGCGACCTGCTGTACCGGCTGAACGTCTACCCGATCCGCATCCCGCCGTTGCGCGAACGGCTCGAGGATATCGAGCCGCTGGCCATGCATCTGCTCGCGCGTTACGCCGCGATGCACGGAAAGCGCGTGGCGGGTTTCACCGACCGCGCGATCAGCGCGATGCGCCAGCACGCCTGGCCCGGCAACGTGCGCGAGTTGGAAAACCTCGTCGAGCGCGGCGTGATCCTCGCGGCCCAGGATGCGCCGGTGGATGCCTCGATGCTCTTTCCGCCTTCGGCGACGCCGGCGGCGCTGACCATCAACGCCTCGGGCGCTCTCGAAAGCGAGACGCACGGCGCGCAGGACACGCGCCTGTACGACCTGATGCAGGCCAGCGGCCTCACGCTCGACGGGCTCGAGGAAGCGTTGATCCGCGAAGCGGTGGAACGGGCGGGCGGCAACCTCGCCGCCGCCGCGCGCGCGCTGGGCCTGACCCGGCCGACGCTGAGCTACCGCCTGTCACGCTTGCAGGAACGACCGCCTTGCACCCCTTAGGGGATCATGGACGCACTCATGGCCAAACGTTCGTTTCTTCCATCGATTCCGCCGCAGGACGGCGAGGCCGCCGAGCGTGTGCCGGATGCGAGCAGCGCTTCACGTACGCTGATCGAGCAGACTTATGCGACGTTGCGCGATGACATCGTGGAGGGCCGTCTCGTTCCCGGCAGCAAGCTGCGGATCGAGCACCTGCGTACCCAGTACGCCGTCGGCGCGGGAACGCTGCGCGAGGCGCTGACGCGGCTCGTCAGCGACGCGCTGGTGACGGCGGAGGGCCAGCGCGGCTTCCGGGTGGCGCCGATCGCGCTCGAAGAACTCGAGGACATCACCGAACTGCGCGTGCAGATCGAGACCGAGGCGTTGCGCCAGTCGATCCGCCACGGTGGCGACGATTGGCGAGAAGGGTTGGCGGCCGCCTACGAAGCCCTTTCGGCCGAAGAGCAGCCGATCACCGCCGATCGGCGCCGGGTCTGGGAGGGATTGAACCAGCGCTTCCACGAAGCGCTGCTGGCGGGCCACGATTCGCCGTGGACCCGGCGCGTGCTGCGATTGCTGTCGCGCCATAGCGAGCGCTATCGCGGCTACGCGATCTCACTGCCCGGCGGCGCGCGCGACGTCCATGCCGAGCACGCCGAGATCTTCGAACTGGCGATGGCCGGGCGCGATGCGCGGGCGGCGCTGGCGCTGGAGGCGCACATTCGCGCCACGCCGGACCTGCTGCTGCACGCGCTGCGCGAGGGCCGGTTGAGGTTGCCGGGGGTCGTGCCGTTCGCCCCTTTGCGCGTACCGGACTCGCCCCTCGCGGGAAACGGTGAGGCGCGAGCCTCGTCGCGTCAGTTCTCCGCCGCCAACGCCGACACCGCTAATGGCGAGTGGCCGGATGTCCGGCCGCGCCGGTACTGACGGAGACGAGCACATGGCCATCAGGATCTGCATGGGCGGGCGCGAGCGCCAGCGCATGGACATCGGCGCCGTGCCCGCCAACAGCGTCTGGTACGTCCACTGGACCGGTCCCGACAGCGTCTACGAGATGCGCCGCTTCGTCGGGCTGGGCGACAACTTCCGGGCCGCGCTGCATTGCGCCGAACTGGTCTCGATGAATGCGCCGCGGGGCGACATCTGGCTCGCCGATCATCCGAACTTCACGCTGCGTCGCAGCCAGGCATTCGAACGCGCGCCGGCGCCGGCCCGCTCCGAAGCGCTGGCGATCGACATCGTCGTTCAGCGGCCGCCCATGGGCCCATGATGCCGGGCGCCGCGCGGATAATCCTGCTTTCTGGCAAGGAGCGATGATGCGCGATCCGATCCCCGTTTCCGGCGAATCCTCATTCCCGCCGGTCTTCGATCCGCCCCACGTGCGGGTCGAGGCCGTCGGTCCCGTCGCCACGATCATCATGAACCGGCCCGACCGGCGCAACGCGGTCGACGGCATCATGGCCGCGCAACTGCGCGACGCATTCCGCTACGTCGAGGCGGAGCCGGCGCTGCGCGTCAGCGTGCTGTGGGGCGAGGGCGACACGTTTTGCGCGGGCGCCGATCTGACCGCGGTCAGCGATCCGGCGCGCAGGCACGAATTGGACCGCGAAGGGGGCGGCACCGGGCCGATGGGGCCGAGCCGGATGGCGTTGTCCAAGCCGCTCATCGCGGCCGTCAGCGGTTATGCGGTGGCGGGCGGGCTCGAACTGGCATTGCTCGCCGACCTGCGCATCGCCGAGGAGAACGCGACCTTCGGTGTCTTCTGCCGCCGCTGGGGCGTGCCGTTGATCGACGGCGGCACCGTCCGCCTGCCGCGCATCGTCGGCCAGGGAAGAGCGCTCGACATGATCCTCACCGGTCGGCCGGTCGGGGCGCAAGAGGCGCTCGACATGGGCCTGGCCAACCGGGTGGTTCCGGTCGGGCAGGCGCGCATGGCGGCCGAGCAACTGGCGCGCGAGCTGTCGGCGTTTCCACAGCAATGCATGCTGGCCGATCGCCATTCGGCATACGCGCAATGGGACCTTCCGCTGGAGAGCGCGTTGCGGCAGGAAGGCCGGCTCGGCGCGCCGATCGTCGAAGCCGAAGGCAAGGCCGGCGCCGCGCGCTTCGTCGACGGCGCGGGCCGCCACGGGAGGTTCTGATGCGATGAAACCCCTCCACGTCGATCTGATCCGCCGGCAGGTGCCCGAGACCTGTCGCTGACGCGCGGCGCTCAGCGCGTGCGCGGCGTCGGCGTCACCGTCAGGTACATCGCTTGCGGAGACACCGGACCGCGCAGCAGCTTGATCACGCAATCCTTGCCGATCCGACTCGCGTCGAGCGACTGGTGCAGCTTGTCGACCGAATCGACCGTCACCCCATCGAGGCCGACGATCACGTCGCCTTCGCGCAGGCCGGCCAGCGCCGCCGGGCTGCCGCGCTCCACCGACGAGACACGCACGGCACCCCGCTGTTCCTCCAGGCCGAACGACAGCACGATGCGGCGGCTAAGCGGCATCGTCATGCCGCCCACGCCCAGGTAAGCGCGCCGCACCTCGCCGTGCGCCAGCAACTGCGGGATCACCCAGGCGGCGATGTCGACCGCGACCGCGAAGCAGATCGCCTGCGCGCCGCGGATCAGCGCGGTGTTGACCCCGATCACCTCGCCGCGGCCGTTCAGCAGCGGTCCGCCGGAGTTGCCCGGGTTCAACGCCGCATCGGTCTGGATCACGTCCGGAATCAGCCGGCCGGTACTGGCGCGCATGCTGCGGCCCAGCGCGCTGACGATGCCGGCCGTCACCGTCTGCTCGAACCCCAGCGGATTGCCGATCGCGATCGCGATCTCGCCGGGCCGCAGCGTCGACGAGCGGCCCAGCGGCGCGGTCGCCGTCAAGTGCCGCGTGCTGCCGTCGACCTGCAGCACGGCCAGGTCGGTATCCGGATCGTCGCCGACCCAGTGCGCGCCCGCGACATGGCCATCGCTGAATGACACCTGGTACGCGGCGGCCGGCCGCTTGCCGGTATCCCGCTGTCCCGCGCGCACCACGTGCGAGTTCGTCAGCAGGTAGCCGTCCGGCGTGAAGACGAAGCCCGACCCGCCGCCGCCCTGGTCGGGCGCGGCGTCGAACCGTACCCGCACGGCGGCGACGCTCGGTCCCACGGCTTCGACGACTCCGCTGACCGTTGTCGAATAGGCGTCGAGAAGGAACGCATCGCTGGCGCCCATGATCGCACCTCCCAAAGTCTTGAAGATGGCGTGCGGGCTCCCGAAAAACAAGCGTCGGCCGTTGCTATGCTCGGGGTTCCTTCCGGAGCCTGGCGATGACCACGAACGACATCACGATCTATCACAACCCGCGTTGCAGCACGTCGCGCAACGCACTGGCGCTGCTGCGCGAGCGCGGCATCGACCCCACCGTCATCGAGTACCTGAAGACGCCGCCCACGCGCGCGACGTTGAAGTCGCTGATCGGCCGGATGGGCCTGCCGGTCCGCGAAGTCGTTCGCAGCAAGGAGCCGCTGTTCCAGGAGCTGGGGCTCGACGACGCGTCCGTCACCGATGCGCAACTGCTCGACGCGATGGCCGCGCATCCGATCCTGATCAACCGGCCGATCGTCGTCACGCCCAGGGGGGCGCGGCTCGGCCGGCCGATCGAGAAGATTCTGGAGGTGCTGTAGCCAATGGGGGCATCGCTCGATGGCGCCGCGGGGATCCACTCGGGCTTGGTGGGGTGAGGCCGGGCGCTTAGCGCGGTGCCGCCGGCGCGAGGCGGCATTCCCGAGCCTGGCGCTCGATGCCCTCGCGCGCGCGTTGGGACAAATGCCAGCCCAGCGGATAGAACACCTGGTCATCGGCCAACTGCAATGCCCGTACCGCCGTCGCGCCCTCGGTCAGGGCCAGCAGCGCCTGCTGCTGGCGCGCTTCCGCCAGCCGCCCCGCGGCGCGGCTGCCCGAGACGTTCAGGATCGTCAGCGGCGGACCGGTCAGCTCGATCATCGCCTTCTGCGCGCGGGCGTCGATGCCGGGCAGCGGCGCATAGCGGGAGCCGTCGCACGGGGGCTCGCGCAGCGGCCGCGCGAGGATCTGCCTCGGTTCGTGCGATGCCGGCGTGTCGTCATGCCCGCCCCTGTCCGGTTCATGCGGGGATCGCGCGTTGTCGCGCCCGACCTTGCCGCCTTCGGGCGACTGCAGCGAGCCGCTCTGCCGCGCCTTGGCGGCCAGGCGCGGACCCAGGCGGATGAACAGCACCTGCGGATCCAGGTGGGCATGCAGCCAGCGGCGATCATGGTCGCTCAGTCCGCAGTCATCGAGATCGGTTGGTGCCTCCTCTGGCGCATCCATCGTCGCGTCGGGTGCGCCACGGCCGGGCCGTTCCCGGGTCGGATCGACTGCCGTGCCGGTCGCCGTATCGGCCTGCCGGGCACGCCGGCGGTTCCGCGAATGGACCGGATCCAGGCAAGCGCCCAGCGCGGCCACGATGTCGACCGTCGTCTGGGCACCGCTGTTGTCGAAGTAGCCACCGTCGGCCAGATGCCCGAGCAGGCGGCCGTCGCGCACGGTCGCATCGTCATAGAGCGATCCGATCGGGTTCGTGTACGGAAAGCGCGACGCGTTGTGCGCGGCGCTCATCAGCGACAGCGGCAGATCGGCGTGGGAGCCGGACGAGTCGGCGTTCGCATCGAGCTGGTCCTTGGCGTTGGGAAAATCACGGGACCGGATCCGCACGTCGCTGGCGATCGACCGTTCTCCGGTCTCGACGAAGGTCGCGTTCAGGAACAGATGCGGGAAGTGGTCGGCCTGGATGCCGCGCGCCAACGGCTGGCCGAGCCCCGGGACCGCGGCGATCATCGATTGTTCGAACCACAGCGCACGGCTCAGGAAGCCGCAGCCCGTCCGCTCGCAGCCGACCTGCCGCACAGGCATCGCCCACGCCAGCATGTCCTCGAACAGCCACGCCGAGAGCAGCGGCGACAAGTGGTCGGTCCGTGCCCAGGCCAGCAGGCAGGCATCGGGCGTCCGCGAATGGTCGTCATGGCACGCACGGAACACCGACGCGCCGATCGCGCCCCCCGAGACCGCCGAGATCGAATACGTCCGCGCCAGGAACGCGGCGTCCTGCCGCTGCAACTCGGCCAGCACCATCGCCGTCCAGGCGGCTGCGCGGATGCCACCGCCTTCGGCGGATACGAAGTACACCGGCTCTCTGCGCGACGGGTAGGCGGAAGACGGACATTCTTCGTTCGATGCCGGCACGGCGTCCGTCGCGTCGCGCGGCAGCGTGCGGCACAACGCCTTCAGCCAACGGCCCAAGGATCGCGGCAGCGTCTCGCGCTCGACGAGCGTGCCGTCGGTCGTTGCCGGGACGCTCATCGTGACGGCCGTCGCTTCCGATGGTGCGACCGCTGATGCAACCACGGGTGCGACCGCCGGCGCAATCGCCGGTGCTGCCGCTGCCGCTGCCGCCGGCATCTCGGTCGGCACGGCCGGCAGCACCGACCGATCGGCATGCCGCAGCACGAGCGTGGCCAAGGCGACCGAGACGAACAGGACGCCGCTTATCGCGGTGATGCGACGTCCACGCCGCCAGGATCGGGCGCGGCGACCGAATGCGATCCAGACGGACGACAGATAAGCGATGACGAGCAGGCCGGCCAACGCCAGCGTGGATATGAACATCGACATGAACAGCGGCCGCGCCCCGCTGGTCGACCAGATCGCCTGGTTGTCGGTCCAGCCGAAGGCCGACATCGCGGCCGCTCCCGCCACCAGCAGCAACAGCCACGGCACGGCCTTCTCGATCTCGAACAGCGACAACCAGCCGAACAGGCTCAACCAGAAGCTCAGGCTGAACAACACCATCGCCAGCGCCAACGACGGCAGCTCGTCGGGCCCCCAGCCCCATAGCGTCCAGGCGCCGCCATCGAGCCACCGGCACGCGAGGGCCGGTACCAGCGTCAGAACGGGCGCCCACGCGGGCGGCATGCGTTCCCAGAACCAGAGCTGCCAACCTGGCCGTCGGTTGCGCCGGCTCGCCCGCGCGGCGGCCCGGACAGGATGCGCCAGCAGGTCGCGCCGCACCAGCCGAACCAGCGTCGTCGCGTTGTAATAGCCGTCCGCGTGATGGTGCCGCGCTCCGGTGCACGCCGGCGTGCCACCGGGCCATGGCGACAGCGTGCGCCGCCGCAGGAACCAGCAGGCGAACACGAGCAGCAGCGCGAAAGTCAGCCCCAGGATCGCCAGCACCGACGGTTGTCCGGGAAGCGCGGCGATGGGCGACGCGGCGATCGACGGTGCGCAGGACGCCACGCTGTCGACGGTGATCGCGGTGGTGTCGAATCGTTCGTGCGCCGCGTCGCGCACGACGCCGATCACCAGCCAGATCAGCATCACGGCCGGCGCCGCGCCCATCAGGCGCGCCCAATCGCGGGTGAACGACTCGGTCAGCCGGGACACCCGTCCATCGTCGTGGTCGGCGTGCGCGCCGGTGGTGTCCGTCGATCGCAACGGCACCATGCCCGCGGACCGGATCCTGCATGCCGATCGGGTCCACAGCCAGCAGGCGAATGCGAACTGGCCGAGCGCGATCGCGGTAATGGTCAGCGAGAACAGCGCCGATCCCAGGCGCCAGGCGCCGCATGCGGGCGTAGCCGCCGCCCGGGCCGCGTCGGGCGGGCAGTCGGCGA
>JAKPAM010000241.1 GCA_029779435.1 Pseudomonadota bacterium
CAACCGCCAGTCGGCCACGTGGTTGTGCGCGACGACCCAGCCTGCCGATGCGGTCAGGCCGATCGCGATCGGCGACAGGCCGCGTCGGATCGCGCCGACGAGGCGGCTGTCGTCGTGCGCGGTCTTGAGCCGGTAGCCGAAGAACGTGATGATGCTGGACGGCACGATGATGCCGACGGTCGCGGCGATCGCGCCCGGCACGCCGCCGGCCTGCCAGCCGAGCAGCGTCACGAACAGGATGTTCGGCCCCGGCGCGGCCTGCGCGATCGTGATCGAGTCGGCGAACTGCCGGTCGGATATCCAGCCGTGCTGGTCGACGAGAAAACGGTGCATGTCCGGCGCGGCGGCCAGTGCGCCGCCGACCGACAGGCACGACAGCAGCGCGAAATGTCCGATCAAGG
Organism: Pseudomonadota bacterium; assembly: GCA_029779435.1. Lineage (GTDB taxonomy): Bacteria > Pseudomonadota > Gammaproteobacteria > Burkholderiales > Burkholderiaceae_E > JAKPAM01. The sequence continues at coordinate 402 of JAKPAM010000241.1, forward strand.
CCAGCAGTTCGGCGACGGCCATCAGCGCGCGCCCCGCCACCAGGCCAGGCCGATCGCGATCGGCGCCAGCAACAGCAACGCACTGCCGAGCGGCCAGCGCAGCAGGCCGACCAGCACGAACGCGGCGACGCCGAACACCAGCCAGCGCCAATGCCGTCGCTGCGAACGCGCCAGCTTCAACGCCATCCCGAAGATCAGCCCGGCGGCCACCGCCGACATCCCGTCCAGCGCCTGCCGCACGAGCGCCAGATCCGCATAGCGTTGGTAGGCGAACGCCATCGTCAGCACCAGCAACGACGGACACAGCAGCATGCCGGCGATGCTGACGACCGCGCCGCGCCAGCCGAAGAAGCGGTCGCCGACGATGATCGCGACGTTGACGACGTTCGGCCCCGGAAACAACTGGCCGAACGCGAGCATCTCGAGAAACTCGTCGTTGGTCAGCCAGCCGTGCCGGTCGACCAGCGTGCGCTGCGCCCACGGCAGCACGCCGCCGAACCCGTGCAGCGCCAGCGATGTGAACGCCATGAACAGCGCCCCCAGCGACGCCGGCCGCTGCCCGGACGCCGGCGGCGGCGCGAGCGGCGGAGGCGATGCGGGGGGCGCGGGCAGATGGCCGGCCGGCAGCGTCACGACTCACCGTCCCGACGCGGCCGGCCCGCGTATGCGGCGCCGCCGGCGATGACCACCGCCATCCCGCAGAACAGCGGCGCCATGCCCAGCGCGCCGCTGATCGCGCCGAACGCGGTCGGCAGACCGGTCTGCGTGATGTTGATCAACATCATCCGCAGCCCTCCCGCCTCGCCGACCCGTCCGGGCGGCGTCACCCGGTGCAGCACGGTCAGCACCAGCGGCTGGCTCAGGCCCAGACCCAGGCCGAGCACGAACGACATCGCCATCATCGCCTCATACCCCGGCAGGAACGGATAGATCGCATAGACGACGGCAGCGGTGACCATCGCGGTCAGGATCAGCGGCCATTCGCTCAGGCGCCTCGCGAGGCGAGGCAGGGCCAGCCGGATCAGGAACGTGGCCACCGAGAAGGCGCCGAGGATGAAGCCGATCTGGGAGGCGGACAAGCCGATGGTCGCGCCATACAACGGCACCAGAAATTGATGGATGTCCCAGGCGGACGACACCATGACGACCGCCACGTACAGCCGTTTGAGCTCCGGATGCGCGAGCAGATCCCACACCGAGTGCCGGGCCGACGGCGCCGGTGGCGGCGGAGGACGATGCGGCAGGCGGCGCGCGAAATCGAAGCGCAGCAACACCAGCCAGCACACCAGCGGCATCAGCGCGAGCCACAGGAACGTCGGCCGGTAGCCGGTATGGTCGATCAGCAGCCCCGTGATGGTCGGCCCGATGAATCCCGAGATCGAGAAGCCTAGCGCGAGCTGACTGAAGTGAACCTTTCGCCGCTCGTCGTCGCCGAGTTCGCCGGCGGCCTTCTGCACGCACAGCGTGAACAGCAGGAAGCCCAGCCCGACGCAGACCGCGGTCACCCCCATCGTCGCGACGTGCCACGCGATGAACGGTGCGATGGCGCCGATCGTCATCAGCGCGCAGCCGGCGAGCATCGGCATCCGCATGCCGATCCGGTCGATCTGCTTGCCGATCGGCACCGACAGCAGCGCCGGCAGCAGGCTGTACAGCGACAGGATCACGCCGACGACGAAGGTCGAGCCGGACACCTGCAGGCCGGCCAGTGCCAGCACGACGCGCGTGCCGGTGAATGTCGAGAAGTTCAGCACCATCAACAGCACCAGCCAGCGGAACGACTGGTGGTTCAGGCGGTCGAGGTCGACATGAGCGCCGGCGCCAACACCCGCGCCGACGCCGACGCCGATGTCGGTATCGGCACCGCCGTCGGCCGCCGCCCCGGCCTCACGCCGCCCGGGCGGGCCTGCTGTCTCCTGCTGTCGCTGCACGGGTGACGTGGGGAGGTGCTTGTCGTCAGACCCGCTCGGCCACCCAGTCGCTGACGCTGCTCAGTGCGCCAGGCAGCGCCGCCGGCTCGGTGCCGCCGGCTTGCGCCATGTCGGGCCGGCCGCCGCCCTTGCCGCCGACCTGCCGGGCGACGAAGTTGACGAGTTCGCCGGCCTTGACCTTGCCGGTCGCGTCCGCCGTGACGCCGGCGATCAGGCTGACCCGCCCGCCGTCGACCGCCGCCAGCACGATCGCCGCGGTCTTGAGCTTGTCCTTGAGCTTGTCCATCGTCTCGCGCAGCGTCTTGACGTCGGCGCCGTCCAGCGCGGCCGCCAGCACCTTGACGCCCTTGACGTCGACGGCGCGGGCCGCGAGGTCATCGCCCTGCGACGACGCCAGCTTGGACTTCAGCCGCGCCAGCTCGCGTTCGAGCGCGCGATAGCCGTCGAGCACCTGCGCGACGCGCTGCGGCAGCTCGGCCACCGGCGCCTTGACCGTCTGCGCCAGCTCGGCCAGCTCGGCGCCCTGCCGCTGCACGTAGTGCAGCGCGTTGTCGCCGGTGATCGCCTCGACGCGCCGGATACCCGCGGCGACGCCGCTCTCGGACACGATGCGGAACAGGCCGATGTCGCCGGTGCGCGCGACGTGCGTGCCGCCGCACAGCTCGCGCGACGAGCCGATGTCCAGCACGCGGACGCTGTCGCCGTACTTCTCGCCGAACAGCGCCATCGCGCCGCCGCGCACCGCGTCGTCGAATGCCATGACCCGGGCGTCGGTCGGCGTGTTGTCGAGCACCTCGGCGTTGACCAGGTCTTCGACGCGGCGGATCTCGTCGGCCGTCATCGGCGCGTGATGGCTGAAATCGAACCGCGTCTTGTCGGCATCGACCAGCGAGCCCTTCTGCTGCACGTGCCCGCCGAGTACCTCGCGCAACGCCTTGTGCATCAGGTGCGTGGCCGAGTGGTTGCGTACCGTGCGCGCACGCGCGACCACGTCGACCCGCGCGTCGACCGCGTCGCCGACCGACAGGCTGCCACGCGCGACCTGGCCGTGATGGCCGAACACGTCGGCCTGGATCTTCTGCGTATCGTCGACGCGGAACGCGCCGCCGCTCGCCAGCAGTTCGCCGCGGTCGCCGACCTGACCGCCGGACTCGGCGTAGAACGGCGTATGGTCGAGCACGACGACACCGGCCTCGCCCTCGGCCAGCGACGGCACCGGACTGCCTTCGCGATACAGCGCGACGACGCGCCCTTCGCGCGCCAGCCGCTCGTAGCCATGGAACACCGTCGGCTCGCCGCTGTAGTCGAGCGCCACCGCCGACTTGAACCGGCCGGCCGCGCGCGCCTGCTCGCGCTGGCGGGTCATCGCGGCGTCGAAGCCCGCCTCGTCGATGGTGACGCCCCGCTCGCGGCAGACGTCGGCCGTCAGGTCCAGCGGGAAGCCGAACGTGTCGTAGAGCTTGAACGCGGTCTCGCCGTCGAGCACCTTGCCGCCGGCGGCCAGCGCCGCCTCGAGGATCGACATGCCGTGCTCGAGCGTCTCGCCGAAGCGTTCTTCTTCCTGGCGCAGCACGTCGGCCACGCGCGTCTGGGCGGCGCGCAGTTCCGGGTAGGCGTCGCCCATCACCGCATCCAGGTCCTTGACCAGCCGGTAGAAGAACGGCTGGGTCTGGCCCAGCTTGTGGCCGTGGCGCAGCGCGCGGCGGATGATCCGGCGCAGCACGTAGCCGCGCCCCTCGTTGCCCGGGATCACGCCGTCGACGACGAGGAACGCGCAGGCGCGGATATGGTCGGCGATCACGCGCAGCGACGGCGACGACAGATCGGTCGTGCCGGTCTCGCGCGCGGCGGCGGAGATCAGCGCCTGGAACAGGTCGATCTCGTAGTTGCTGTGCACGCCCTGCAGCACGGCGGCCAGCCGCTCGATGCCCATGCCCGTGTCCACGCACGGCTTGGGCAGCGGGTTCAGCGTGCCGGCCGCGTCGCGGTCGAACTGCATGAAGACGAGGTTCCAGATCTCGATGTAGCGATCGCCGTCTTCGTCGGGGCTGCCGGGCGGCCCGCCGGCCACGCCGGGCCCGTGGTCGTAGAAGATTTCCGAGCACGGCCCGCAGGGCCCGGTATCGGCCATCTGCCAGAAATTGTCCGACGCGTAGCGCGCGCCCTTGTTGTCGCCGATGCGCACGATGCGCTCGGCCGGCACGCCGATCTGGTCGGCCCAGATGCCGTACGCCTCGTCATCCTCGGCATAGACGGTGACCCACAGCCGGTCGGCCGGCAGCCGGTAGACCTGGGTCAGCAGCTCCCACGCGAAATGGATCGCGTCGCGCTTGAAGTAGTCGCCGAACGAGAAGTTGCCCAGCATCTCGAAGAACGTGTGATGCCTGGCCGTGTAGCCGACGTTCTCGAGGTCGTTGTGCTTGCCGCCGGCACGCAGGCTGCGCTGCGCGGTCGTCGCGCGCGTGTACGGGCGCTTGTCGAAGCCGAGGAACACGTCCTTGAACTGCACCATGCCGCTGTTGGTGAACAGCAGCGTCGGGTCGTTGGCCGGCACCAGCGGGCTGGACGGCACGATCGTGTGCCCCTTCGACTCGAAGAACTTGAGGAATTTAGAGCGGATCTCGGCCGACTTCATGGTCTGTCGCGATCCCGAAGGATCGGAAAAATGGATCGGGAATTCTACCCGCTTCGCGCCCGCCGGGCCGCGGGCGGCCGCGTCGCCGAGGCTGCGCGGTCTGCCGGATCCCCGGCCGCGCGGCGGCCTTCCGGCGTAAGCCCTGCCCCCGCCGGCCATCGCGCGGCACCGGGGACTCATGTAATGTTGACCCCCCGCGGCGGACCATCCGCCCCCATCATCCCCCCAATCGAACGAATCGCGACCATGAAGTCGATCCTTTCCGGCATCCGCATCCTCGACCTCAGCCGCGTGCTCGCGGGCCCCTGGTGTACCCAGAACCTCGCCGACCTCGGTGCCGAGGTGATCAAGGTCGAGCGCCCCGGCGCCGGCGACGACACGCGCACCTGGGGCCCTCCGTTCCTGAAGGACCGCGACGGCGCCGAGACACAGGACGCCGCTTACTACCTGGCGGCCAACCGCGGCAAGAAATCGATCACCGTCGACCTGTCCTGCGCGGCCGGGCAGGAGACGATCCGCGAACTGGCACGGATCAGCGACGTCGTCGTCGAGAACTACAAGGCGGGCCAGTTGCGCAAGTACGGCCTCGACTACGAAAGCCTCAAGGCGGTCAACCCCAAGCTGATCTACTGCTCGGTGACCGGCTTCGGCCAGACCGGCCCGTGGTCGCACCGTCCCGGCTACGACTTCATCATCCAGGGCATGAGCGGGCTGATGTCGGTGACCGGCGAACGCGATGATCTGCCCGGCGGCGGCCCGCAAAAAGTCGGCGTGGCCGTCTGCGACCTGAACACCGGCATGTACGCGACGCAAGGGATCCTGGCGGCGCTGTTCCACCGCGAGCGCACCGGCGAAGGCCAGTACATCGATGTCGCGCTGCTCGACGTGCAGGTGGCGATGATGGCCAACATGAACCTGAACTACCTGACCGGCGGCACGCCCCCGGGGCGCATGGGCAACGCCCATCCGAACGTCATTCCGTACCAGACGTTCAAGACCGCCGACGGCTGGATCATCGTGGCCACCGGCAACGACGAACAGTTCCGCCGCTTCTGCAAGGTCGGCGGCCGGGCCGAGCTGGGCACCGATCCGCTGTTCCTGCGCATGCAGGACCGCATCCGCAACCGCCAGGCGCTGATCCCGCTGCTGGTCGAGATGGTCAAGACCAAGACGATGGCCCAATGGATCGCGGAGCTCGAAGCCGCTGGTGTACCATGCGGCCCGATCAACACGCTCGATCAGACGTTCGAGAACCCGCAGGTCATCGCGCGGAACATGCGCATCGACCTCGAGCGGGATGACAGCGGACCGATCAAGCTGGTCGCCAATCCGGTCAAGTATTCGGCGACGCCGATCCAGTACGAACTGCCGCCGCCGCGCCTGGGGCAGCATACGAAACAAGTACTCGAACAATTGCTTGATTACGACGCCGACCGTATCCTGGCGGCAAACGGCGGCAACGCGGACCCGAACACGCGTCGCTGATCGAAGACGCCGCGGGCCGCGCGGCGTACTGATAAATTTTCCTGGAGACCGACGACTTGGATGCCGCATCCGGTTCGCATCCTTCGCCGACAACGCCGCACCTGACACGCGGCGCCGCCAACACCGATCCGGCAGGCCGAGTCGCACGCCTGCGCCGCCGCGCGCGCGCCGTGCTCGGCGCCGCGGTCGCATTGCTGGCCGCCGCCTTCGCCGCCCCCATGGCCGCGCAGGCCGCGCCGCCGGGCTCCTCGTCCTCCATCGCCGCGGAGCCCGAATCAGCCACGGCACCGGCGTCCGAATCTTCGGTTCCTTCTTCCGTTCCTTATCCGACGCGTCCCATCCGCTTCGTCGTCCCTTACCCCGCCGGCGGTCCGCTCGATCAGGCGGCCCGCGCGGTCGCCGACAAGATGCGCACCGAGCTGGGTCAGCCGGTGCTGGTCGAGAACCGCGCCGGCGCCGGCGGCAACATCGGCGCCGACCTGGTCGCCAAGTCCGCCCCCGACGGACAGACGATCGTCATGGGCGCTGTCGCGACCCACGCGATCAATCCTTATCTCTACCGAAGGATGCCCTACGACGCGAACCGGGATTTCGCGCCGGTGATCCGCGTGGCGGTCGTCCCCAACGTGCTGGTCATGAATCCGGACACGGCCGCGCGGCTGCACATCACGACGGTCGAAAGCCTGATCGCCCATGCACGGCGCCACCCCGGCCAGCTCAACTACGCGTCGGGCGGCAACGGCAGCGCCGGGCACCTGGCCGGCGAGCTGTTCAAGGCGAAGGCCGGCATCAGCATGGTCCACATTCCTTATGGGGGTGCGGGCCCGGCGCAGCTCGGATTGATCGGCGGGCAGACCGACCTGATGTTCGACAACCTCGCATCGGCCGCGCCGCAGATCCGCGCCGGCCGGCTCACCGGCTTCGCGGTTACCACCGAGCGACGCAGCGACTTCTTTCCCGAGTTGCCGACGATCGCCGAAAGTGGACTGCCGGGATTCGACATCAGCACGTGGTTCGGTATCTTTGCGCCCGCACGCACGCCGGCACCGGTGATCACCCGATTGCATGACGTCGTCGCGCGCGCATTGACCAGCGACGAGCTGAACTCGCTGCTCCGGACGATGGGCGCGCAGCCGGCGCCCCTGTCGCCCGAGGCGTTCGGCCGCTTCGTCATCGCCGAACAGAAGAAGTACGAACGCATCGTCGCCGCGACGTCGGCGAGGGTCGATTGATGATGTCCGGGATTTCGACAGCTTGCTGACAGGTCGGTTTTCGGTCCCTGCATCAGTGCAATCTCGGATGCGTGACTCACTTGGACTAAGCTATCCTTTAGCCCCTTACAAGTCGAAATAGACAATTCGCAGCGGCGCGGACCCCGCCCACCGCTAAGTTTCATCGAATCTGTGTGATGGAGGAGTGGATCGGAATGCATATCAGAAACCACCGAGATTTCTGGGCGGGCATCATGTTCATCGCGATTGGCGCGGGGTTCATGATTCTGTCGACCCAGTATCAGATAGGCAGCGCCGGCAAGATGGGCCCCGGCTACTTCCCATTCGTTCTGGGCGGGTTGATGACCTTCCTGGGCATCATCATCGCGCTGAGCGGCATGGCCAAAGGCGCAGTCGAGGCCAAGCTGTCCTCGGTGGGCTGGCGTGAACTGTTCCTGGTGCTGCTCGCGGTCGCGCTGTTCGCCGGGCTGCTCAACTCGATGGGCGTGATCGTCGCGCTGGTCGCCATGATCTTCGTCGCTTCGTTCGCGAGCCACGAGTTCGGATGGCTGGCCACCATCGGCACGTCGATCGTGCTGTGCATCATGGCCTGGGCCATCTTCGTCGTCGGGCTGGAACTGCAGTTCCCGCTGTGGCCGACATTCCTCACCCGCTAACCGGACCGCGAGAGACGAGTCATGGAATCCTTATTCGCGAATCTTGCCATCGGTTTCGGGGCGGCCGTCACACCCGAGAACCTGTTCTATTGCCTGGTCGGCGTCATCATGGGCACGCTGGTCGGCGTGCTGCCGGGCCTCGGCCCGCTCGCGACGATCGCGATGCTGCTGCCCGCCACCTACAAGATGTCGGACCCGACGACCGCGCTGATCATGCTGGCCGGCATCTACTACGGCGCCCAGTACGGCGGATCGACGACCGCCATCCTGGTCAACCTGCCCGGTGAGACCTCGTCGGTCGTCACCACACTGGACGGGTACCAGATGGCCCGAAGAGGCCGAGCCGGCGCGGCGCTCGCCACGTCGGCCATCGGTTCGTTCTTCGCCGGCACCGTCGCCACGTTCCTGCTGGCGTGGTTCGCGCCGCCGCTGGCCGAGTTGGCATTCAAGTTCGGTCCGGCCGAATACTTCTCGCTGATGGTGCTGGGCCTGATCGCGGCGGTCGTGCTCGCGCACGGGTCGGTCGTCAAGGCCCTGGCGATGGTCGTGTTCGGCCTGCTGCTGGGCATGATCGGCACGGACGTCAACTCCGGCGTGTCGCGCTTCTCGTTCGAAGTGCCCGAGCTGTCCGACGGCATCGACTTCGTCGTCGTCGCGATGGGGATGTTCGGTTTCGCCGAGATCATCCTGAACCTCGAGCAACGCGAGCATCGCGAGGTGTTCACGAGCAAGATCGGCCGGCTGATGCCGACGCGCGACGAGTTCAAGCGCATCCTGATGCCGATCATCCGCGGTACCGGCATGGGCTCGCTCCTCGGGATCCTGCCCGGCGGCGGCGCGGTGCTGGCCTCGTTCTCGTCCTATGCGATCGAGAAGAAGCTGTCGAAGAACCCCGGTGAATTCGGCAAGGGTGCGATCGAAGGCGTGGCCGGCCCCGAGGCCGCCAACAATGCCGGCGCGCAGACGTCGTTCATCCCGATGCTGACGCTGGGGATCCCGACGACGCCGGTCATGGCGCTGATGGTCGCGGCGATGATGATCCACAACATCCAGCCCGGCCCGCAGGTGATGACCAGCAACCCGACGCTGTTCTGGGGCCTGATCTGCTCGATGTGGATCGGCAACGTGATGCTGGTGATCCTGAACCTGCCGATGATCGGCATCTGGATCAAGCTGCTGACGGTGCCCTACCGCGTGCTGTATCCGGCGATCCTGATGTTCTGCGTGATCGGCGCGTACTCGACGAACAACAACGTGTTCGACGTGTTCATGACGATCCCGTTCGCGATCCTCGGCTACGTGTTCAAGAAGCTCGAGTGCGAGCCCGCTCCGCTGCTGCTCGGCTTCGTGCTCGGCAAGCTGATGGAGGAATACCTGCGGCGCGCGATGACGATCTCCCGCGGCGACCCGATGGTGTTCGTCCAGCGTCCGCTGTCGCTGGGCCTGCTGATCGCGGCGGCCATCCTGCTGGCGATCGTGTTCCTGCCCGCCATCTCGAAGAAACGCGAGGAAGCGTTCGCCGAGAGCGACTGACGGGTTCGATCGGAATGGCGTTGCCGTTCGAACGGCAAGCCGGGCAACCGGCTTGCCGTTTTTCATTGGACGACGCCGGACTCACGCGCCGGCGCTGGCTCGGCCGGTTCGCCTCGACCGCGATGCTCGCACCGGCGCTGGCCGGCGGGCTCGCCGCTTGCATGGGCACGCCGCTGCGCGACCAGCCGTGGGCACGCTATGCGCCGATGTTGTTCGACGTGCATCGCGACGGGCAGCGCCAAGCCTGGCTGTTCGGCACGCTGCACGTCGGCACCGCGACGATGCTGCCCTGGCCGGCGGCGGTCGACGAAGCGCTGGCCGGCAGCGGACCGATCGCGATCGAGATCGACAGCGCACGCCACTGGCAAGCCCTGGTCGAGGGCTTTCGCCCGCACGTCGAACTGCCCGACGGCCTGACGCTCGACGCGCTGCTGCCGGAGACGCTTGTCGGCGAGGTCCGCCGGCATTTCGGCTGGGGCGAGCGCGAGTGGCGCGCGCTGCGGCGCCGGCAGCCGTGGTGGGTCGCGAACTTTCGCTTCGGCACTGCCGACGACCGTGAGCAGCAAGCCCGCCGAGACTGGGGCATCGAGCAGGCGCTGCTGCGCCAGGCACGCACCGAAGGGCGGCCGATCACCGAGCTCGAGACCGTCGACGAGCACATCGAGGGCTTGGCCGGCGGCAGCCTCGACGAGCAGTGCCAGCAGTTCACCGTCTGGTTCGACGATGCGCGCCATCGCGGGCGGCTGCTGCGCGACATGCTCGCGGCCTGGCGCACCGGCAACGCCGCCACGCTCGAAGCGCTGAAGGACCGCCTGTGGGGCGACGAGAGGCAGCTCACATCGCTGCGCCAGCGCTTCTTCACGGCCCGCGACCAGCGGATCACGCAACGGCTCGTTCGACTGATCGAGCAGGCGCCGGCGCTCCCGCCGAGGCGGCCGGTATTCGCCGCCATCGGCGCGTTCCACCTGGTCGGCCCCGACAGCGTTCCGGCGCTGCTGGCCAAGCAGGGCTTCGACGTGCGATCGATGGACGCGGACATCGGCGAGATCGACGCGAACGACGCGATCAGCGGCTGACGCGCCCCGGCTGAGGCGCCCGCACAACAGCGGCCGGCCCGACCGGGCACGCTACAATGACCGGTCTTGCCCGCCGTTCCAGGATTCGCCATGACAGCCAGAACCTACGACCCCGTCGCGCCGCATGACGTCGCGTTTCTCGGCATGGGCGTCATGGGTTATCCGATGGCGGGCCACCTGGCGCGCGCCGGACACCGCGTCACCGTCTACAACCGGACGCCCGCCAAGGCCGCGGCATGGGTCGCCGACCACGGCGGTAACGGCGGCCGGTCGGCTCCCACCCCGCGCGACGCCGCGGCCGGCGCCGACTTCGTGTTCGCCTGCGTCGGCAACGACGACGACCTTCGCAGCGTCGTGCTCGGCGACGAAGGCGCGTTCGCCGGCATGAAGCCCGGCGCGGTCTTCGTCGATCACACGACGGCGTCCGCGGCCGTCGCGCGCGAGCTGGATGCCGTCGCTCGCGAACGCGGCCTCGGCTTCATCGATGCGCCGGTCTCCGGCGGCCAGGCCGGCGCCGTCAACGGCGTGCTGACCGTGATGTGCGGCGGCGACGCCGGCGTCTTCGACCGCGTCCGGCCTGTCGCGATGGCTTTCGCCCGCGCGATGACGCTGCTCGGCCCGGCCGGCAACGGGCAACTGGCCAAGATGGTCAACCAGATCTGCATCGCCGGCCTCGTGCAAGGGCTGTCCGAGGCGATCAACTTCGGGCAGGCCTGCGGCTTGGACATGAAGGCCGTCCTCGACGTCATCGGCAAAGGCGCCGCGCAGTCCTGGCAGATGGACAACCGCGGCCACACGATGGTCGACGACAAGTTCGATTTCGGTTTCGCGGTCGACTGGATGCGCAAGGACCTGGGCCTGTGCCTCGATGAGTCCCGACGCAACGGCGCGCCGCTGCCGGTGACCGCGCTGGTCGATCAGTTCTATGGCGACGTGCAGCGCGCCGGCGGCGGCCGTTTCGATACGTCGAGCCTGATCACGCGGCTGCGCTAACCCTGACCCCTGTTTCCTTAGGAGATTCACGATGAGTTTCGTCACGACCCCCTCCGGCCTCCAGTATCGCGACGACAAGGTCGGCGACGGTGCCGAGGCCAAGTCCGGCAAGCACGTCACCGTGCACTACACCGGCTGGCTCTATAAAGACGGCGCGGCCGGCGCCAAGTTCGATTCGAGCAAGGACCGCAACGACCCGTTCGTGTTTCCGCTGGGCGCGGGCCACGTGATCCGCGGCTGGGACGAAGGCGTCGCCGGCATGAAGGTCGGCGGCACGCGCACGCTGCTGATTCCGCCCGAGCTCGGTTACGGCGCGCGCGGCGCCGGCGGCGTGATTCCGCCGAATGCCACGCTGCAGTTCGAAGTGGAACTGCTCGCGGTCTGACCCTCTTCCCATCCAGCGCCGACGCATGACAGACCGCCCGTCCAAGCCTTCCGCCTCGTCCAGCCCGGCAACCGGCGCCCCGGCTGCCGTCAATTTCATCCGCAACCAGATCGACGACGATCTGCGCAACGGCGTCAACGCGTCGCGGCGTTGGATCGGGCGGCCCGCGCCAGCGGCCGAGCAACGGCTGGGCGGCCCGGATCCCGCGGCGATCCGCACGCGGTTTCCGCCCGAACCCAATGGCTACCTGCACGTGGGCCACGCGAAGTCGATCTGGCTGAATTTCGGCCTGGCGCGCGACTATGCGGGCGCATGCCACATGCGCTTCGACGACACCAATCCGGTCAAGGAAGACCAGGAGTACGTCGACGCGATCCTCGATGCGGTGACCTGGCTCGGCTATGACTGGCACAACGACGGCCAGACGAACCTGTACTACGCGAGCGACTATTTCGACATCCTGTACGAGATCGCCGAGACGTTGGTCCAGCGCGGGCACGCTTATGTCGATTCGCAGAGCGCCGAGCAGATGCGCGCCAACCGCGGCACGCTGACCGAACCCGGGCGTCCCTCCCCTTATCGCGACCGGCCGGCCGAAGAAAGCCTGCGGCTGCTGCGCGAGATGCGCGATGGCCGGCATCCGGAAGGCAGTCACGTGCTGCGGGCGCGGATCGACATGGCCTCGCCCAACATCAACCTGCGCGACCCCGCGCTGTACCGGATCCGCTTCGCCGAGCATCATCGCAGCGGCGACAAGTGGAAGATCTATCCGATGTACGACTTCGCGCATCCGCTGTCGGATGCGCTCGAGCAGATCACGCACTCGATCTGCACGCTGGAGTTCGAGGATCATCGGCCGCTGTACGACTGGCTGGTCGAGCGTGCGACCGAAGCCGGGTTCTTCGATCGGCCGCCGCCGCGCCAGTACGAGTTCGCGCGGCTGAACCTGACCTATATCGTCACCAGCAAGCGCAAGCTGCAGGAACTGGTGCGCAACGGCCTCGTCGACGGCTGGGACGACCCGCGGATGCCGACGATCGTCGGCCTGCGGCGGCGCGGCTATACGCCCGAATCGCTGCGGCTGATGTGCGAACGCACCGGTGTCTCCAAATCGGATTCATGGATCGATTTCAGCGTGCTCGAAGGCGCGCTGCGCGATGACCTGGACGCGCGCGCGCCGCGGGCCGCCGCCGTGCTCGACCCGGTCGAACTCGTGCTGACCAATTACCCCGAAGGCCAGACCGAGGTCTGCCGCGCACCGGTTCATCCGCAGCAGCCCGAACGCGGCCAGCGCGAGTTCCTGATCTCGCGCCAAGTGTGGATCGAGCGAGAGGACTTCACCGAGACGCCGCCCAAGGGTTATTTCCGCCTGTTCCCGGGCAACCGGGTGCGCCTGAAGCACGGCTATGTCATCGAGTGCACCGGCTGCGAGAAGGATGCCGACGGCCGGATCACGCGCGTGCTGGCCACCTACCTGCCCGATTCGCGCTCGGGAACACCGGGCGCCGACCAGTACAAGGTCAAGGGCAACATCCACTGGTTGTCGCAGACCGATGCGGTACCGGCCGAAGTGCGTCTGTACGACCGGCTGTTCACGCAACCCCATCCGGATGCCGGCGGCCGCGACTATACG
>JAKPAM010000195.1 GCA_029779435.1 Pseudomonadota bacterium
CGGGTGACGCGTGAAAACCAGCCGTTGAACCAGCGGAAGAAGCGGTTCGGCTGGCGATGGCCGTGTTTGAGCATGATCACGCACAGCGCCGGCGACAGCGTCAGGGCGACGATGCCCGAGAGGACCACCGAGATCGAAATGGTCACCGCGAACTGCCGATACAGCTCACCGGTGAGCCCGCCGAGGAAGGCGATCGGTACGAACACCGCGGTCAGCGTCAGCACGATGGCGATGATCGGGCCGGTTACCTCGTGCATCGCCTTGACCGCCGCGTCGCGCGGCGGCAGGCCTTCCTCGCGCATGATCCGCTCGACGTTTTCCAGAACGACGATGGCGTCGTCGACGACGATGCCGATGGCCAGCACCATGCCGAACAGGGTCAGGGTGTTGATCGAATAGCCGAGCGCGTAGATGCCGGCGAAGGTGCCGATCAGCGATACCGGTACGGCGGCGAAGGGGATGATCGCCGCGCGCCAGCTCTGCAGGAACAGGTACACCACCAGGAAGACCAGCAGCATCGCTTCGCCGAGCGTCTTCAGCACCTCCTCGATCGACACCTTGACGAAGCGCGTGGTGTCGTACGGCACGGCGTAGCTGAGGCCCTCGGGGAAGCGCTGCTGCAGTTCGTCGACGGTGGCCTGCACGCTCTTCGCCACGTCGAGGGCGTTGGCGCCGGGCGACAGGAAGATGCCGACCAGCGTCGCCGGCCGGCCGTTGTAGCGGCCGTTGAATTCGTAATCGCGGGAACCCAGGTCGACGCGTGCGACATCGGCGAGGCGAACGGTGGAGCCGTCGGGGTTGGCGCGGACGATGATCTCGCTGAACTGCGCCGGGTCGGCCAGGCGCCCCTTGGAGGTGATCGTGTAGACCAGGTCCTGGCCCTTGCCGATCGGCGACTGACCGACCTTGCCGGCGGCGAATTGCGCGTTCTGTTCGTTGATCGCGTTGGCGACGTCACCGGGCGTCAGCTTCAATTGCGCCAGGCGATCCGGCTTCAGCCAGATGCGCATGGCGTAGTCCTTGGCGCCGAAGATCTGCACATTGGTCGTGCCGGGCAGCCGCTTCAGTCGGTCGAGCACGTTCAGCGTCACGTAGTTCGACGTGAACAGGTCGTCGTAACGGCCATCCGGCGAATAGAAGGCGAGCACCTGCAGGAAGGCCGAGGAGCCGGGCTCGACGGTCACGCCCTGCCGGCGCACTTCCAGCGGCAGCCGCGTTTCCACCTGCTTGACGCGGTTGCTGACATTGACCGCGGCGATGTCGATGCTGGTGCCGATCTCGAAGGTGACCTGAATCTGCGCGACGCCGTTCGACGACGAATTCGACGACATGTAGATCATGCCGGGCAGGCCGTTGATCGCGTTCTCGAGCGGTGCGGCGACGGTCGATTC
>JAKPAM010000243.1 GCA_029779435.1 Pseudomonadota bacterium
TCATGGGGACGACACTGGCGTCGCTCGTTCCGGTTCCGCTTCGCCTGATCTGGAACGCTTCGGCCAGCGTGCCGATCGGCTTCTATGACCTCGATCCTCCGGGTCATCTGGAGGTCGGAGATCTGGTTGCGGTATTGCCGGACAAGCTGCTCGCCGATTTCCTGGTCGAGCGCGGCTATATCGGTCGCGACGTGCCGCTGATGAAGCGCGTCATGGGCCTTGCCGGCCAGCGGGTCTGCCGCACCGGCAACGCCATCACGGTCGACGCGATACCGCTTGGGCATGCGCTCGACCGCGACAGGCGCGGACGTCCGCTGCCGGTCTGGCAGGGCTGTCGCCGCCTCGCCGACGGTCAGATTTTCCTCATGAACCCCGATGTCAGCGACAGTCTGGACGGCCGTTACTTCGGTCCGATCCCGGCGCGCGGCGTCATCGGCAAGGCGACGCCGCTCTACACCGACGAGGACGGCGACGGCCGCTTCGTCTGGCGTGCCACCACGCGCTGATCGCTTCCGATCGACGGGAGCGGTGACCGTCGACGGCCTTCCCAACACCACCGCCATGGAGAGAGTCATGCCGCAAATCGGTCAATTCACACGTGAGACCTCCGGCTTCACCGGACGCATCGAGACATTCACGCTCTTCCGCGACATCGCCATCGTGCCCGCCGAACCGTCCGATGCGGAAAACTCGCCGGACTATCGCATCCATGCCCGCGATGACGGCGCCGAGGAGACCGGCCCGGAGATCGGGGCGGGCTGGAAACGCACCGGCGAGCGCGCAGGCGAATATGTCGCGCTGCTGATCGACGATCCGGCCCTGCCGCAGCCGATCCGCGCCAACCTGTTCCGCGATGATGAAGCCGGCAACGCCTGGTCGCTGCACTGGTCGCGACCGCGCGACCGCGCCGAGAAGGATTGAGCGATGGCTGGGCCTCGTCCGACGACGAGCCGCCGGCATGTGTCCGGGCTGCGCCCAGCAGCCCGGCGCATGGCTCTCCTTCTCCTTACCGGCCTCTCTGTCGCGAGCGTCGTACCGGCGATCGCTCTGGCTCAGGATGCGCCGATCGCGCGACCATCGGTCCGCGATCCCCACGCTCCATATATCGCCGAAGCGGCGGCGCGCTTCCGAATACCGATTGCGTGGATATGCGCTGTCATGCGGGCGGAAAGTGCCGGCGATCCCAGCGCGACCTCACCCAAAGGGGCGATGGGCCTGATGCAGATCATGCCCGAAACCTGGGCGGGCCTGCGTGCTCGCCATCGCCTCGGCGCCGATCCTTACGATCCCCACGACAACATCATCGCGGGCGCG
>JAKPAM010000198.1 GCA_029779435.1 Pseudomonadota bacterium
CAAGCTCGGCTACCAGGCGATCGCGCCCGAACTGTTCGCGCGCCAGGGCGACGCGTCGACGTACAAGTCGATCCCGGAGCTACTGAAGGACGTCGTCGCCAAGGTGCCGGATGCACAGGTGATGACCGACCTGGACGCGACGGCCGCGTGGGCGGCCTCCCACGGCGGTGATGCCGAGCGGCTCGGCATCACCGGCTTCTGCTGGGGCGGGCGGATCGTCTGGCTGTACAGCGCGCACAATCCGCGCCTGAAGGCGGGCGTGGCCTGGTACGGGGCCTTGACGCGGCCGGCCACGCCGCTGACACCGACGAATCCGTACGACGTGGCCGGCAAGCTCAACGGCCCGGTGCTGGGGCTGTACGGCGGGCAGGATTCGGGCATCCCGCAGGACACGATCAGCGAGATGAAGGCGCGGCTCGATCGCGGCAGCGCGGCGGCCCGCCAGTCGCAGTTCATCATTTATCCGGACGCGCCGCATGCGTTCAACGCCGACTACCGGCCGAGCTACCGCAAGGACGCGGCCGACGATGGCTGGATCCGCGCGCTGTCGTGGTTCCGGCGAAACGGCGTGGGCTGACGCAGGGAAGCGCTGAACCCCGGGCCGGCCGGCTGCTATACTTCGCGCGTCCCGGCATCTTGTTGCCACACTGTTGCATTAACGTGACCGCAGCGGGCGCCCGACGGCGCCGCATCGCTGCGGCGCGTTTCGAGCCACCCGACCCCGCCGGCGCCGATCTTGATCCTGTTCCACATCCTCGCCGCGACGTTGGTTGGCGGTGCGCTCAGCGTGATGGCCGCCGCATCGCTGTCGATGTCGCTGCTCAAGCGGCTCGTCCAGCAACTGGTCAGCCTGTCGGTCGGACTGCTGCTCGGCACGTCGGTGCTCCAACTGATGCCCGAGGCGTTCGAGTCCGACGTGGACCCGCATGCGCTGGGCTGGACGCTGCTGGTCGGGCTGGTCGGCTTCTTCCTGCTCGAAAAACTGGCGATCCTTCGTCACAGCCATCACCACGAAGGCGACGGGCACGACCATCACCATGGCCACGACCATCATGAGGCCGGGCCCGGCGGGATGCTGATCCTGATCGGCGATTCGATCCACAACTTCACCGACGGCGTGCTGATCGCGGCGGCGTTCCTCACCGACGTGCGTCTCGGATGGTTGACGACGCTGGCGATCGCCGCGCACGAGATCCCGCAGGAGATCGGTGACTTCATCGTGCTGCTGAATGCCGGCTATTCGCGGAGCCGCGCGTTCGTCTACAACCTGCTGTCCGGCCTGGCCGCCGTCGTCGGCGGCGTGTGCGGCTACGTCGCGCTCGAGAACAGCCGGCACCTGGTGCCGTACGCGATCTGCCTGGCCGCCGCGAGCTTCATCTATATCGCGCTGGCCGACCTGATCCCCGACATGCACCGCCAGAGCCGTCGGCACGCTGCCGGCGAGCGCCTGCGCGATTCGCTGGTCCAGGTCGTGTGGATGCTGGGCGGCATCGCGATCATCGCTGTCGTATCGAGTCTGGTTCATCACCACCATTGAGTCGAGAGGCGGTGGGCGAGGCTCGGGTCGGTGAGCCGTTCTGTCACTGTACCGGTACGATACCGGTACTGTTACGCGAACGACCGCGCCGACTGATCCGGGCCGAAGGCCGCGCCGGCGGGGTAGGGTGACCCTTCCGGTGGTCCGCTGCCACCGCCGCTGAGGGAACGAGAACGACAATGACGACCGAGACCGCCGCCGCGAGCGCGGCTTTTCCCCTGTCCGCCCGCGTGCGCTCGCTGCGCAGTTCGGCGGTACGCGACCTGCTGCGCGATGCGCAGCGACCGGGCATGTTGTCGCTGGCGGGCGGCCTGCCCGCGCCCGATCTGTTCGATGTCGAAGGTTTGCGGGCCGCGACCGACGCCGTGATGCGCGACGCGCCGCTGACCGCGCTGCAGTATGGCGTCACCGACGGTCAGCCGGGTCTGCGAGCCGCGTTGGCGGTGCTGCTGGCGTCACGGGGCATCCGGACCGATGCCGGCCAGATCGTCGTCACGACCGGCTCGCAGCAGGGCATCGACGTCATCGCCCGAGCCGTCGTCGATCCGGGTGACTGCGTGGCGGTCGAAAGCCCGGCCTACCTGGCAGCGCTGCAGGTATTCACGCTGAGCCGGGCGCGCTTCGCCACGGTGCCGGTCGATGCCGATGGCGCATGCGTCGAGACGCTGGTCGATCGGGCCGGGTCGCCGCCCAAGGTCGTCTACCTGGTGACCAACTTCGGCAATCCGAGCGGCGCGACGCTGAGCCGCGAACGGCGCGTGCGGCTGCTGCACTGGGCCGTCGCGAATCGCGTGCTGCTGCTCGAGGACGATCCGTATGGCGAGTTGCGCGTCTCCGGCCAGCCGCAGCCGTCGTTGTACGAGTTGGCCGGCGGCATCCCGGGCGCGCGCGATTGGGTCGTCTACCTGTCGTCGTTGTCGAAGGTGATGGCGCCGGGACTGCGGATCGGCTTCGCGGTGCTGCCGGCTTGGCTGCGCGAAGGCGTGGTCAAGGTCAAGCAGTCGCTGGATCTGCATACGTCGACGTTCGTGCAGGAAGTCGCCGAGCGCTACCTGGCCAGCGGGCGCCTGGCCGAGCGGATGCCAATGATGCGCGACGTCTACCGTCAGCGCCGTGATGCGCTCGTCGATGCGTTGAGCCGTCGGCTCGACGGCCGGCTGCGGTTCAACCGGCCCGAAGGCGGCATGTTCGTCTGGGCGCGCTTCACCGACGGCACCGACAGCGCGGCGCTGCTGCCGGCCGCACGCGAACTGGGGATGATCTACGTGCCGGGCGAAGCGTTCTACGATGAGGCGCCCGACCGGTCGGCGCTGCGATTGAGTTTCGCGACGGCGATGCCGGAGCAGCTCGACGAGGCCGTCGCCCGCCTGGCGCGCGCGCACGACGAATTCAGGGGGCGCCAGGAACCTGCCGTCGCCGGGAACCAGCGGGTGGCAGGAGTTTCCGAAGGCTGACCCGTCAGGACGGCTGCGGACCGGTCGCCACGGGCCGGCCCGCATCGGCCACCCATTCGCTCCACGATCCCGGATAGAGTGCCGAGCCGGCCAGGCCCGCGTATTCCATCGCCAGCAGGTTGTGGCAGGCGCTGATCCCCGATCCGCACGAATGCACGATCGATGCGGTCGGCCGGCCGCCGAGCAGCGCCTCGAACTCGGCGCGCAGCACCGGGGCCGGCTTGAACGTCAGGTCGGGCCGCAGGTTTTGCGTTTGCGGCCGGTTGATCGCGCCCGGGATATGGCCGGCGACCGGGTCCAGCGGTTCGACCTCGCCGCGATAGCGTTCGCCGGCTCGTGCGTCGACGACCAGCAGTTCGGGGTGCGACAGGTTGTCGACGAGCCGGCGGGCATCGACCGACGGCGCGACGCTGGCGTGTTCGGTCAGCGTGCCCGGCCGGGGCGTCGGCACGTCGCGGGTCACCGGATAGCCGGCCTTGCGCCACGCGGCCAATCCGCCGTCGAGGACCGCGACCCGCCGGTGACCGAGCCAGCGCGCGAGCCACCACAGGCGTGCGGCCATCGTGCCGCTGTTGGCATCGTAGGCGACCAGTTGCTGGCCATCGTCGAGCCCCGCGGCGCGCAGCCGCGCGAGCAGTGCCGCGCGATCGGGCAGCGGATGACGGCCCAGGCCCGGGCCGTGGGGGCCGGCCAGATCCTCGTCCTGGTGCAGGAACACCGCACCGGGGATGTGGGCTTCTTCGTACGCCGCGCGCCCCGCCGCCGTGTCGGCCAGTTCGTGGCGGCAGTCGATGACGACGCACCGGTCGATGCGCAACGCCAGTTCTTCCACGGTGATCAGGGTGTCGAAAGTGTCGGGAGCGGTCATCGATGGGTCTCCGTCAGAGGCCGAGCGTTTTCAGGATCGGTCGACTGCGCGGCGTTCTGCAGCGCGGTGTCCTTGCTGGACAGCAGCGTGGCCATCGCGCCGCTGGCGATCACCATCGCCATGCCGATCAGCTCGAGCGCATCGGTGCGTTCATCGAAGAACAGCCAGCCGACGATCGTCGCGAACACGATGCCCGTGTACTGCAGGTTTGCGGTCAGCAGCGCGCGGCCGCGGCTGAATGCGCGCGTCATCAGCAATTGGCCGGCCAGCGCCAGCAGGCTCAGGCCGACCAGCGTCGCGGTCGTCGCCCAATCCAGCGGATGGAAGCCGTCGAACATCGCGCAGGCCAGTCCGTACAGCGCGTTGACGACCGAGAAATAGAAGACCGTCCGCCATTCGGGCTCGCCGATGCGGCCGAGCGCGCGGATCTGCAGCAGCGCGAATGCCGACAGCAGGCCCGAGGCCAAGCCCAGCGACATCGCCATCGTTTCTCCGGCATCGACGGATGGCCGCAGCGTGATCAGCACGCCGGCGAAGCCGCCGGCGATCGCGATGTACAGCCGATGCCGGCCGCTCGCGCCCGGCGTGGCCGCCGGATCGACGCCGTGCCGCCGCTGCTGACGCCAGGCCATCATCGCCAGCAGCAGCGCGATGAAGACCGGAGCCGTGTAGTTGAGCGTCATGCCGGTCGACAGCGGCAGCTTGCCGACCGAGTAGAACCAGAACGACATCGCGATCGTTCCGATCACCGACCGGCGCACGTGCATCGCCGTGCGCTCGGTACCGAAACTCAATCCCTTGAAATGGATCCACAGGCCGATCAGGATCGTGCAGATGACGCCGCGATAGAACACGACCTCGAACGGACTGACGGTGCCCGTCGCATGCTTGACCAGCGCGCCCATGACCGCGAAGCACAGAGCCGCGGCCACCATCCACAGGGATTGCATGGAAGTGTTTCAGGTTCCGTGCTTAGTCCAGCGGCCCGAGCTCGCGGCGCAGGAACTCGTGGAAGTGCTGCATGCCGTCCTCCATCGGGCTCTGGTACGGCCCGACTTCGTTGGCGCCGCGCAGCATCAGCGCGCGGCGGCCGGCATCCATGCGCTCGGCGATCTCGTCGTCCTCGATCGCCGTTTCCATGTACGCCGCGCGTTCGGCTTCGACGAACTCGCGTTCGAACAGCACGATCTCCTCGGGGTAGTAGAACTCGACGATGTTGGTCGTGTGCGTCGGCCCGCGCGGGATCAGCGTGGAGACGACGAGCACGTGCGGGTACCACTCGACCATCACGTTCGGGTAATAGGTCAGCCAGATCGCACCGAACTCGGGCACGCGCCCCTCGTTGAAGCGCAGCACGGCTTCATGCCACTTCTGGTAAGTGGGCGATCCGGGGCGGGTAAGCTCCTTGTTGATGCCGACGGTCTGCACCGAATAGCGGTCGCCGAACTCCCACTTCAGGTTGTCGCAGTTGACGAACTTGCCGAGTCCGGGGTGGAAGGGCGCGACGTGATAGTCCTCCAGGTAGACCTCGATGAAGGTCTTCCAGTTGTACTGGCACTCGTGCACCTCGACATGGTCGAGCAGGTGCCCCGAGAAGTCGAAGTGCCCGCGCACGCCGAGCGCGGCCAGATCGCGGGCGACGTCGCGCGGCCCTTCGAACAGCAGCCCCTGCCAGTTTTGCAGCGGCGTCTGGCTCAGTCGTACGCATGGCTGTTCGTCGAAATGCGGCGCGCCGAGCAGCTCGCCCTTCAAGTCGTACGTCCAGCGATGCAGCGGGCAGACGATGTTCTGGGCGTTGCCCTTGCCCTTGAACATGATCGCCTGCCGATGGCGACACACGTTGGACAGGCATTCGATGCCGTTTGCGTTGTGTACGAGCATCCGGCCGTCACGTTCGGCAGGCAATGTGAAATAATCCCCGGATTCGGGCACCATCAATTGATGGCCGACATAGCCGGGACCCTGCTTGAACAGCAGATCGATCTCGCGCTGGTGAACCGCCTGATCGAAGTATGCGGTGACCGGAAGCTGAGCGCACGACGGTGTGAAGTACGCGCGCCGACCCAGATCCGACATCCTTGCCTCCTGTGCAGAAAGGGAAACGACGGATTCCAATATCGGCGTCGGCCCGGCAAGCCGAAGGTGGTGTACTGGGTTAGCGGAAAGCCCAGTGAAATCGGGGGCGAACCGGGAGACGCGCGGCAAAGAGCCGGGGAGGATACCCCGAATCCGTGCCGGGGTCACCACATTTCGCTCGATGGGTAACCCGTTCGCATGAGGCCTCGCGCGTACCGCTTGGGCCGGCCACGCGACCCGAGTAAAATTCCGGGCTGGGCGGCGCCGAACGGGGCAGGAAAGGGCTGATCGATGAATGAATCGAGCAGCGAATCGCGCCCCCCGGTTTGCCCTCTTTGTAAACCATTGCGACAAATTCATGCCGGCGGTTCCGGCATGCTTGTCCGCCTCGCTGCGGCACAGCCGCGCGGCCAACCAAGCAGGCTCTCCCTCTATGACGGACTCACGCGCCCCCGACCCGGCAACGGCATCGCCGAGCGATCCGCGATCAGCGGACGATCGCGCGGGTAACCCCGCGTCGTTCGAAACCGCGATGAGCGAGCTCGAAACGCTGGTGCAGGCGATGGAAGGCGGTGCGCTGTCGCTCGAGCAGTCGCTCGACGCGTACAAGCGCGGCGCGGCGCTCGTGGCAGCGTGCCGTGAATCGTTGGCCGACGCGCGCCAGCAGGTACGCATCCTCGAGGCCGACCTGCTCAAGGTGTTCGACGTCGACGTCGACGCGGCGGACGTGACCGGAGACGACGCTTGAGCGCGGCGCCCGCGGCCGAGCCGGACAGCGACGCGCGGTCGTTCGATCGATGGCTGCGCGAGGCGTTGGCGCGCATCGAAGCCTTCCTGGCCGAGCGGCTGCCGGGCGAACAGGCCGAGCCCGTCGATCTGCATCGCGGCATGCGGTACGCGGTGCTCGATGGCGGCAAGCGCGTCCGTCCGCTGCTCGCGTACGCGGCCGGCGAACTCGTCGGCGCGCCGACGGCGGTCGTCGACCACGCGGCGGCGGCGGTCGAGCTGATCCATGCGTACTCGCTGGTGCACGACGATCTGCCGTGCATGGACGACGACGTGCTGCGCCGGGGCAAGCCCACCGTGCACGTCGCGTTCGGCGAGGCGACCGCGATGCTGGTCGGCGATGCGCTGCAGGCGCAGGCGTTCGGCCTGCTCGCCGATGCCGCGCGGGCGGGGGCCCGGCCCGAGGCGATCGTGCGGATGCTCGCCGAGCTCGCCTGCGCGGCCGGCTCGCTGGGCATGGCCGGCGGCCAGGCCATCGATCTGGCGTCGGTGGGGCGCCGGATCGACCGGGACACGCTGCAGCGCATGCACGAGCGCAAGACCGGCGCGATGCTCAAGGCGTCGGTGCTGATGGGCGCCGACTGCGGCCGTCCGCTGTCCGCCGACGAGCGGCAGGCGCTGGTCGTCTACGCCGATGCGGTCGGGCTGGCCTTCCAGATCGTCGACGACATCCTCGATGTCGAGGCCGATTCGGGCACGCTCGGCAAGACCGCGGGCAAGGACGCGCAGCACGACAAACCGACTTACGTGTCGCTGCTCGGGCTGGACCAATCCAAGGAACTGGCGCAAAGTTTGAGACGCCAGGCCCACTCGGCGCTCGCCGGCTTCGGGGTCGGCGCCGGCCGGCTGGGCGCCTTGGCCGACATGATCGTCTTGAGAAAATCCTGAATGAACGCACGCTTCGCCCTGCTCGAACGGATCGACGATCCGCGCCAACTGCGCGAGCTCGACCGTGACGACCTGCCGCGGCTGGCCGACCAGTTGCGCGCCTTCGTGCTCGACTCGGTCTCGCAGACCGGCGGCCACCTGTCGTCGAACCTCGGTACCGTCGAACTGGCGATCGCGCTGCACTACGTGTTCGACACGCCGCGCGACCGACTGATCTGGGACGTCGGTCACCAGAGCTATCCGCACAAGATCCTGACCGGGCGTCGCGAGCGGATGGGCACGCTGCGCCAGTTCGGCGGCATCTCGGGCTTTCCCAAGCGCAGCGAATCCGAGTTCGACACGTTCGGGACCGCGCATTCGTCGACATCGATCTCGGCTGCGCTCGGCATGGCCGTGGCCTCGCGCGAGAAGGGCGAGAACGAAGGGCCGGGCCGGCGACGGCATGTCGCGGTGATCGGTGACGGCTCGATGACGGCGGGCATGGCGTTCGAGGCGATGAACAATGCGGGGGTCACCAGCGACATCGATCTGCTGGTGATCCTGAACGACAACGAGATGTCGATCTCGCCGCCGGTCGGCGCGCTCAACCGGCACCTCGCCGGGCTGTTGTCCAGCCGCACGTACGCGCGCGCCAAGGATGTCGGCCGCGCGGTCCTGTCGCGCGTGCCTCCGGTGTTCGAACTGGCCAAGAAATTCGAGGAGCACGCCAAGGGCATGATCATGCCGGCGACGATGTTCGAGGCCTTCGGCATGAACTACGTCGGCCCGATCGACGGACACGACCTCAACGCGCTGATCCCGACGCTGCAGAACCTGCGTGGGCTCAAGGGGCCGCAGTTCCTGCACATCGTCACGCGCAAGGGACACGGCTACAAGCTCGCCGAGGCCGATCCGGTGCTGTACCACGGTCCGGGCAAGTTCGATCCCGACGAAGGCATCAAGAAGCCGACGACGCCGGCCAAGCCCACGTACACGCAGGTGTTCGGCGACTGGATCTGCGACATGGCGGCGATCGACGAGCGGCTGGTCGGCATCACGCCGGCGATGCGCGAGGGCTCGGGGCTGGTCGAGTTCGAGAAGCGCTTCCCGTCGCGCTACTTCGACGTCGGCATCGCCGAGCAGCACGCGGTGACGTTCGCCGCCGGCCTGGCTTGCGAAGGCATGAAGCCGGTCGTCGCGATCTACTCGACGTTCCTGCAGCGCGCGTACGACCAGTTGATCCACGACGTCGCGCTGCAGAACCTGCCGGTGCTGTTCGCGCTGGACCGGTCCGGGCTCGTCGGCGCGGACGGCGCCACGCATGCCGGTGCGTACGACCTGGCGTTCCTGCGCTGCATTCCCAACATGGTCGTCATGGCGCCGTCCGACGAGAACGAATGCCGGCAGATGCTGTACACCGGCTTCCAGTTCGACGGGCCGGCCGCCGTCCGTTATCCGCGCGGGGCCGGGGTCGGCGCGGCGGTCAAGCGCGACCTGGTCGAGATCCCGATCGGCAAGGCGCAGGTGCGACGCCAGGGACGCAAGGTGGCGCTGTTGGCGTTCGGCACGATGGTGGCGCCGGCGCTCCAGGCAGGCGAGGCGCTCGACGCGACCGTGGTCAACATGCGTTTCGTCAAGCCCGTCGATGCGGCGCTGCTGGCCGAGCTGGCGCGTACCCATGATGCCTTCGTGACTATCGAGGAGCATGCTGTAATGGGCGGCGCCGGAAGTGCGGTCGCCGAGGCGATGGCCACGGCCGGCATCGTCAAGCCGCTGATGCAGCTCGGCCTGCCCGACCGCTTCATCGATCACGGCGAGCAGGCGCAGCTCCTGCGGGCCGAAGGCCTCGATGCGGACGGGATCGTACGCGCGGTGCGCGAGCGTTTCGGCGAATCGCAGGCCGAAGGCACGCCCCGACTGGTCGCCAGTCGCTAGCCCTGAAGGGGTGTTTCGATCGGCGCTCTGCTGAAATCGCCAAGGCTTGCTATCGTTCAGGGCTTGGCGTGCCACGCGGGGGTGGTTCGGCCGACCGGCGCGCATCGTTTCAAGACCATACAGAGTGACCGATGAACATCCATGATTCCCAGTTGCTGATGCCGGGCCAGATGATCGACGTGCAGGGTAGTGCCGATCTGCGGCAGATCGCGATCGAGCGCGTCGGGGTCAAGGGCGTGCGCGCACCGATGCGTTGGCGCCTGGGCGACGGCACCGAGCAGCCGAGCGTCGGCCTGTTCGCGATGGACGTCGCGCTGCCGGCCGACCGGAAGGGCACGCACATGTCGCGGTTCATGGCGTTGATCGGCGAGCAGGCGGCGGCGCTGGACATGTCGCAGCTGATCGCGCTGCATCGCGAGATGGTGACGCTGCTGGATGCGCGCCGTGGGCGGATCGAGATCGCGTTCCCGCTGTTCCTGCGCAAGGCGGCGCCGGTGTCGGGCATCGAGAGCCTGATGGACTACCAGGTCACGGTCGTCGTCGATGGCACGATCGACCACGCGGTGGCCGACCTGACCGTGCTGGTGCCGGTGACCAGCCTGTGCCCGTGCTCGAAGACGATCTCCGACTATGGCGCGCACAACCAGCGTTCGCACGTGACGGTCACCGTCCGGTCGAGCGAGCCGCTGTCGCTCGAAGCGCTGATCGCGACGATCGAGGCGCAGGGGTCGTGCGAGTTGTGGGGCCTGCTCAAGCGCGTCGACGAGAAGTACGTGACCGAGCGCGCGTACGACAACCCGAAGTTCGTCGAGGACCTGGTGCGCGACGTCGCCGCGCGCCTGAACGAGGACAAGCGCATTCAGCGCTATGTGGTCGAGGTCGAGAACTTCGAATCGATCCACAATCATTCGGCCTGGGCGCGGATCGAGTCCGACGCCTGACGTGCCGCAGCGGGCCCTGAGGTCTACGGCCCGGCGGGGGCTGTGGCCCAGCTTCTGGCAGATCGCCCGGCCGTACTGGGTCTCCGAGGAACGCTGGATCGGCGGCGGGTTGTTCGTCGTGCTGATCGCGCTGAGCCTCGCGCTGGTCTGGGTCAATGTCCGGCTGAACACCTGGAACGGCCACTTCTACAACGCGCTCGAGGACAAGAACTTTCCGGAGTTCAAGCGCCTGCTGTTCGAGTTCACGTGGATCGCGTTCCTGTACATCGTTCTCGCGGTCTACCAGCTCTACCTGCAGCAGATGCTGACGATGCGCTGGCGGCGTTGGCTGACCAACGTCTACCTGGGGCGCTGGATGCGGGATGCGATCCATTACCGCCTGTCGTTGGCCGACTTCGGTTCCGACAACCCCGACCAGCGGATCGCCGAGGACCTGCGCGACTTCGTGTCGCACTCGCTGTCGCTGTTCTTCGGGCTGTTGTCGTCGGTGGTGACGCTGGTGTCGTTCATCGGGATCCTCTGGGGCTTGTCCGGATCGATGACGTTGGCCGGCGTCGACGTCCCCGGCTACATGGTGTGGGTCGCTCTCGTCTATGCGGGGCTCGGCAGTCTGGTCGCTCACGCGATCGGCAAGCCGCTGATCGGCTTGAACTTCCAGCAGGAGCGCTTCGAGGCGGATTTCCGGTTCGCGCTGGTGCGCGCGCGCGAGAATGCCGAGGGCATCGCGCTGTACCACGGCGAGCGCGACGAGCTGACCGGGTTCCGCGACCGGTTCGAACGCGTCGTCGCGAACTGGTGGCAGATCATGAAGCGTCAGAAGCGCTACATGTGGTTCGCGTCGTTCTACGGCCAACTGGCGATCATCTTTCCGTTCGTCGTCGCGTCGCCGCGCTATTTCTCGGGCGCGATCGCCCTCGGCGCGTTGATGCAGACGTCGATGGCGTTCGGCAAGGTGCAGGAGTCGCTGTCGTGGCTGATCGATTCGTACACGACGCTGGCCAACTGGCGCGCGGCGATCGCACGCCTGGACGGGTTCTCGCGCGCGATCGAAGCCGCACGGGCGTTGGGCGCGGCGCCGGCGGCCGATGCTTCGCGGACGCCTGTCGAGGGCTCGCCTATCATGGATTCGTCGACCGGGGATCCGTCGGCGGCGGGTTCGTCGACTGCGGGTTCTTCCGCCGCCGGTCCGGTTGCACCGATCGATCTGGGGCAGGCACGGGTATCCGTGCCGGTCGCGTCGCCGACGCCG
The DNA here is from genome assembly GCA_029779435.1 of Pseudomonadota bacterium. Taxonomy (GTDB): domain Bacteria; phylum Pseudomonadota; class Gammaproteobacteria; order Burkholderiales; family Burkholderiaceae_E; genus JAKPAM01. The sequence goes on from JAKPAM010000198.1 coordinate 11,714, forward strand.
CACGCGCCGCCCGCTGATGCGGTGGCTCCCGACTGGCGGGACGTTCCGACACCGACGATCGCCACCCGGCCGCTGCTGCGGACCGATCACCAGCGGATCGAGGCCGGACAGCACACGCTGATCGTGGGCCCGTCGGGCACCGGCAAGAGCACGCTGTTCCGCCTGCTGGCCGGCATCTGGCCGTTCGCCGACGGCGACGTGACGCGGCTGCCGGCCGACGAGGCCTTGTTCCTGCCCCAGCGCCCGTACCTGCCACTGGGTTCGCTGCGTGACGCGCTGTGCTACCCGCGCCAGGCGCTGGCATGGAGCGATGCCGCGATCGCCGATGCGTTGAACGCGGCCGGCCTGCCGTCGCTGGTCGCGCGGCTCGACGAGGTCGCGAACTGGACACAGGTGCTGTCCGGCGGCGAGCAGCAGCGGCTGGCCGCTGCCCGCGCGCTATTGATCGCGCCGCGCTGGCTGTTGCTGGACGAGGCGACCAGCGCGCTCGACGAACGCGGCGAGCAGGCGCTCTACCAGACGCTGCATGACCGGCTGCCGGCGACGACGATGATCTCGATCGCGCATCGCCCGTCGGTCGCGCGCTTTCACCGCCAGGTGTTGCGCGTCGAACCGCGCGAGGGCGGGGCTGCCGAACTCGCGCTCGCGCCGCTGCCGGCGGCCGAAGGCTGATCGCCGCGCGCCAGAACGCGGCGTCATTCGTGGCGCGGGGTCGATCCTTGCGCGAACCGCCTCAGCCGCCCACGCTCTGGAAGAAGCCGCGCACCAGCGCCATGCAGAACGGCGGCACCAGCGAACCGTGATAAGCGCTGATGACGGCCGCCGCGCCGGCCGCGCCGCCGCCGGCCTGCGCGCTGACGTTGGCCTTGGCGGCGTCGAAGCCCTGCTTGATCGCGGCCGGCACCGTGCCGGCATCCTCGAGGTCGAAGCGGCCGACGGTTGCGCCCTGGCTGGCGAACGAGGCCTGGGCGCTGGTGCTGTTCATGCCGAACACCGTCGGATCGCTTGCGCCGTAGCACAGCGCCATCGGCGCGCCTGGCTTCCAGCCGAGCAGGTCGTTGCGTTGCAGCGCTTGCGCGTAGCCGCTGCCGGCTTGCTGCGATGCCAGGCGGAAGCTGGTCTTGAAGATGAACGGCGAGCCGTCGCCGGCGTCGAACAGCGTCCGGTACGAGCCATCGGCGCCGGCCGGCACCTTGGCGATCGCGCTGGTCACGTCGGCCGCCGGCAGCAGGCTGGGCAGGATGGTGTCGTAGGGCGGCTGGTACGCGTCGGCGGGCGTCGCGTAGATATTGCCGTACGCCTGCTGGTAACTGGTCAGCACCATCGGCGTGAACAGGCTGGCGCCGATGTTCTGCTGACCCTGGAAGATCAACTGCGAGAACGACCACAGTGCATAAGGACCGGACATCGGCCCGCTGGCGGTGACGGTGAACTCGTCCGCATAGCGCTGCTGCATCGCGCGGTGCGTGGCCATCGCGACGTGGCCGCCCTGCGAGTAGCCGGTCAGGTACAGCCGGTTGCCCATCGTCGCCGTCGTCGACATCGCGCCGAACTGCGCGCGCGTCGCGCGCATCGCGTCGACGAGGTCATCGGCCTGCGCTTCGGCGTTCAGGTAAGGGTGATAACTGAGCCGGGAGCGGTCATAGCCGGTGTAGTTCGGCGCGACGACGACATACCCTTGCGCCGCGAACGCGAGCATGGCCAGGCGCGCTTCGCCGTTGGTGTCGACCTTGGCCATGTTGAAGGTCTTGTCGAACGTGGTGCCGTGCGCATACAGCACCACCGGCCGCGGGCCGGCGCAGCCGTCGGCGGTGCCCGTGGGCACCATGACCGCCGCCGTCGCGTTCGTGTCTTCGCCACGCCCGCCGACGGTGTTGTACTCGAGGCTGCTGACCGCGACGCCGCAGCGTGCCGGGCCGAACAGCGCGGCCAGGCCCACCGAACTGGCCGCGCCATCGAGCTGGGCCGTCGTCAGCGTGGCCGTCTGCACGGGCGTGGCCACGGCGCTGCCGCGATCCGGGCCGCCGCCTCCGCCACAACCGGCCAGCAGCAGTCCGGCCACCAGCGGCAATGCCGCCAAGCTCCGAGGATCGATTCGCATTCCCGTTCCCTCCGTGTGAGAGCGTGTCGCCGACACGCCGGACTAAGGACGTCGTGCGGCGGAAGCGGGCGACGCTCTTGCCGCGCAAGACCCCAGCGAGCATGAACTCGCGCGCGCCGCCGCGCAATCGGTGGCGCGCACGAAATGAAAGCGTTCAGGACGCGGCTCGCGCCCGGGGCCCTAATCGGCCTTGCCGCCCAGCACGTCTTTGAAGAAGCCGCGCGCCAGCGACAGGCAGAACGGCGGAACGAGTCCGGCGTGATAAGTGGCGAGCAACTCGCGGTCGCCTGCCGCGCCGCCGCCGGCGCTCAGCCGGATCGCCTCCTTGGCGGCCCGGAACGTGTTGGACAGCGCCGTCGGCACCGTGTCGCTGTCTTCCAGGTCCCAGCGTTCGACGGCTACGCCGCGCGCCGCGAATGCCTGCGTGGCCAGTTCGGTGTTCATGCCGAACACGGTCGGATCGTCGTGTCCATAGCACAGCGCCATCGGCACCGAGGGCGCCCACCCGCCCGGCAGCGAGTTGGCTTGCACGTCCTGCACGAATCCGCTCGACGGCGTCAGGCCCACCTGCTGGAACGACGCCTTGTACAGGTAGGGCTGTCCGTCGCCGCGATCGAACAACGTGCGATAGCTGCCGTCGGCGCCGGCCGGCAGACGATGCGTCGCGTCCGGATCGATCGACGGCAGCAGGCCGGGCACGATCTGGTCGTACGGCGCCGCGTAGATTTCCGTCGGGCTCCCGTAGATGTTGCCGTAGACGTTCTGCAGGCCGTTGATCAGCATCGGCGTGAACAGCGCGGCTCCGACGTTTTGTTCGCCCGAGAAGATCCGGTTCTGGAAGCTGGCCAGCGCATAAGGACCTGACATCGGCGCCGACGCGGTCACGCGGAACTCGGCCGCATAGCGCTGATCGATCGCGCGGTGCGTGGCCATCGCGACGAAGCCGCCCTGCGAATAGCCGGTGAGGAACAACTGCCCCGAATCGGCGACGGCCAGCGCCGGCGCCGCCTTGCGGAAGGCCCGCAGCGCGTCGACCATGTCGTCGGCCTGCGCCTCGGCGATCAGGTAAGGATGATAAGCGAGTGTCGAACGGTCGTAGCCGGTGTAGTTGGGCGCCACGACGGTGAAGCCTTGTGCCGCGAGCAGCGCGAGGATCGCCGTCGCTTCGGTGTCGGTATCGACGTTCGCCATGTTCTTCGTGCGATCGCTGGACGTGCCGCGCGCATAGAGCGCGACGGGGCGGGGGCCGGCGCAACCGTCTCCGGACGGCACCATGACAGCCGCGGTCGCGTTGGTCGGTTCGCTGCGTCCACCGATGGTCTGGTAGTCGATCTCGTATACGGTCACCGCGCAGTCGGCATCGCCGGTCACCGCGCGCAGCGATGCGTGCTGGCTCAGATCGTCGATGTCGTTCCGGCTCAGCGCATGGCGCATGACCGGCTGCGCGATCAGGTCGCCGCGCTGCGAGCCGGTCTGCACGGGCGGAGGCGTGCCGTTGTCGGGTACTTCGTCGCCGTGATCGCTGCCGCCGCATGCGCCCAGCAGCAGCATCGACGCGAGCACGCCACTGCCGAACAGGACGCGGGCGAGCCGGCGAAGCGGCGGATGCGGACGATTGTCGGCGCACGAGGAGGACGGGGGCCGGAACATGCGATCTCCTGGGTCGAGGCTAAGCCATCGACACTTTTGTCCGCCGTCGCTTATTCCGTCATGGGTTCCCCGTCCCGCTGCCGTGTCGGACGATGCCGCATCGATCGGTGCGATACCGCGCATTCGGCCGCACGGCGCCGCACCGGGCCGACGAGCGCCGCCGAGCGGGGCGGTGACACGCCGGCCGATGAGGGCCGCTTACCGATCGCGGCCGAGCAGTTTGTCGACCCAATGGCTCAGCAGGCGCATCGCCGGGTCTCTGCCGCCGAGCCCGAACGCCAATGCGAACGCCACGGCGACCGCGCCGAGCGACAACCCGAACGCGAGCTGGACGATCTCGTTGGCCACGCCCATCGCGCGCAGGCCCATCGCGACCACGAGGCCGATGATCGCGGCGCGGCCGATCTGCGCGGCCCAGTTCGATCCGCCGTCGGGGTTGCGCTGGCTGAATGCCTTGAACAGCAGGTTGGCGAGCCAGAAGCCGATCAGCAGGATGACCGTGCCCAGCAGGATGTCACCGCCGAAGCGGATGAACGTGCCGACCAGTTCGCGCACCTCGCCGAAGCCGAGCTGGTCGGCGGCCTCGGCCACCGCGAACAGCATCGCGAAGAACAGCACGAGCCGACGAGCGACGATCGATGGGCGCAGCGGGTCGGAGACGACGACTTCGCCCAGGCCCAGGCGGCTCGGCAGTGAATCGAAGCCGGCGTTTTCCAGCAGCTTGCCGAGCAGATCGGCCACCAGGCGGCCGACGTAGAACGTCAGCAGCAGGATGATCGCGGCGGCGATGATCTGCGGGACGGCGTCGAGGAATCGCGACAGCATCTGCGACGCGGGCAGCGAGATCGTCTGCAGCCCCGCCGAGTCGAGCGCGGCGATCAGCGCCGGCACGAACACGAGGATGAATACGATCGTGCCGATCAGCGACGACAACTGCACGCCGCGGTCCAGGCCGAGCTTGTCGTTGATCCGATCCAGGCCCGCGGCGGCGAGCACGCTGGTGACGAGCCCGCGCAGCACGCGCGCGACCAGCCAGCCGACGACGGCCAGCACCAGCGCGCCGACGACCTCGGGCACGTGCGTCAGCAGGTCGGCCACCATCGCCTGCACCGGCTCGAGCACGCCGCGCAGTTGGAACGCCGACAGCACCGCGGGCAGGAACAGCAGCAGCACGATCCAGAACAGCACGCTGCTCAGGCTCCGGCTCATCGGCGCCATGCCGGCCTCGGCCGACAATTTGTCGTCGAGCGTGGTCGCGGCCAGCGCTCGTGCGCTGAGCGTGCGCACCAGCGCGGCGACGATCCACGCGACGATCGTCAGCAGGCCGCCGGCCACCAGGTGCGGCAGGTAGCCGAGGAAGCCGCTCATCAACTCG